>CAYRZX010000020.1:0-5670 GCA_964428665.1 uncultured Gemmatimonas sp. | reverse complement strand
CAACAGACGCCGCCGGCTCAACAGACGCCACCGGCTCAACAGACCCCGCCGGCTCAACAGACACCGCCGGCAGGCACCAGCGTCACCACGACGAAGGCGAGTGAGAACGTCCTGAGATTCGGCCTGATCCTCCCGATGGCGCGGAAGTGGACCCTCGGCCTGGGCTACAACTGGGAGAAGAACCTCAGCCGGGTCAGCGGCTGGCTCCGCTACTACACGAGCGCCATAGACCCCGACTGGGCCGGGGCCAACCCGGACGGCAAGACCGGCTCCCTCGTCATCACCCTCTTCGGCAGCTACGACACCAAGGGCGTGACCTCCAAGAAGTGGATGGGCGTCGACCTGAAGGTCCCGATGTCCGGCCTGCTCACCTTCGGCCTCACCTACGACACCAACCAGAAGCTCCGTCGCATCCGGGGCGGCCTCAACATCCACATCGAGAAAAAGCTCTGGTGAAAAAGGCAGACCACAGGACCACAAGACCACAAGACCACTGATCCACAGTGCTTTGGTCCTGTGGTCCTGTAGTCCTGTGGTCCTGTGGACTTGATCCAGCCGAAATCCGAGCTTGCTTCGGGTATCGGCTTTTTGTATTTTGGGGTCAGGAGGAGACAGCCCATGAAGACCTTCAGGGCGCGCGCCGTCGTGGCGCCCGACGGCAGGTTGACCTTGCAGACGCCGCTCCCGCCGGGTGAGGTGGAGGTGATCGTGACCCTCCCGGAGCAGACCGTCGGGGCCCCGCCCCGGGGCGCCCCGGAGCGGGACGCCGTGGCCCTCCTGGAGACGAACATCGACGACATGAACCCGGAGGTCTACGGCTACCTCATCGACCGCCTCCTCGCCTCCGGCGCGAAGGACGCCTATCTGACGCCCATCATCATGAAGAAGGGCCGCCCCGGCGTCACGGTCAGCGTCCTGGCCGACGAGGCCGACGCCGAGCGAATCGCCCACCTCCTGACGGCGGAGACGACCACCCTCGGCGTCCGCATCAGCCGGGCCGACCGCTACAAGCTGCGGCGCAGCGCCGCGACGGTGGAGACGGCCTTCGGGCCCGTCAGAATGAAGGTCGCCGAGCGGGACGGCCGCGGGCGGGCCGCCCCGGAATACGACGACTGCGCCCGCATCGCCCTCGAGCGAGGCGTGCCCATCCTCGACGTCTACGCCGCCGCGCAGCGGGCCTGGGAGGAACAGGGGTAGGGGCACGGCATGCCGTGCCCCTACCTCATCACTGCCTTTGAGGGAGGTCCCTGTGAACCGTCGGATTCGAGCCGGTCTTCTGCATCGGATGATCTGTCCGTTGCATCGGATGATCTGTCCGTTGCATCGGATAATCTATCCGTTGCTGTTCGCGCTGGGGATAGCTGCGCCTGCCTGGGGGGGGGAGCCGAACTGGCTGCAGTGGAAGGGGGAGGTGGCCTTCGGCGGAGGGCTCGACGAGTTCAGGAGCCTGAAGATCCTCCCGTCGAAGGACCCGAAACAGAAGCGGATCGTCTACGGCGACATCCGGGGCCGGCTCCACATCCTGCAATACCAGAAGAACGGCTTCCAGAAGGAGTGGACCAGCCCGGAGCTGAAGTCCGCGGTGATGGAGGTGTTCATCGAGGACATGGACGGCGACGGCCGGCCTGAGATCGTGGCCTACACGGAGCGCGGGAAGATCGTCTTCTACGACCCGGACGATTACCAGTTGATCTGGCAGAATCAGGAGACCGACTTCAGGTCGATCACCTGCCTGAGGATCGACAACATCGACGACGACCCGAACAGAGAGCTGGTCTTCTGCGCCGACAACCTCCTCTACATCTACGACGGCAAGGGGAGGTTCCAGAAGTGGGTCAGCCAGCAGGAATACCCGGCCACAGACCTGGCCATCGGAGACGTGGACGGGGACGGAGAGAAGGACATCATCCTCAACACCGGCTACGTCATCGACGGACGGTTCAAGACCGTGAAATGGCACTCCCCGGAGGCGTTCGGCGAGCGGATGGGACTGCTCGACGTGGACAACGACGGCATCCCGGAGATCATCGCGCAGGTGTCGGGGCGGTTTTTGAAGATCTTCTCCGTGGTGCAGCGGAGGGAGAAACTCTGAAGAATGCAGAACGATGAACGCGGAACGATGAACGAAAATCCTCAAAGGCTATTTGCTTTTCGTTCATCGTTCATCGATCATACTTCATCGTTTCCGATACAGCCTCTCAAACGTATATTTGGCCTTCCACCCTAAAAGCCGCTCCGCCTTCGCGGGCGAGTACTTCCCGTGCGGCGCCGGCGCGCAGATGAAGAACACCTCGTAGGGGTGCGGCATCTCCGGCGCCCGAAGCCCATACGCGAACGCCTCCCCCGTGTCCTCCCAAGACGTCACGAAGCAGTGCGCCCCGCTCCCGTCCGCCGCCTTCCCCCCGTCCCCGGGCCGGAAGTTGCAGTAGAGAAACGTGATCACCTCCAGCCCGGCCCGCTCCGCGAAGACCCGCGTCACCTGCCCGCCCAGGTACTTCGTGATCGCGTACAGGTCCGTGCCGGGGTGGAGCGGCACGTCGTCCGGCACGTCAAAGTCGTGCCAGTAGTCCGCCTCGTGGTTCAGGCCCGTGTGCAGCGGCCCGGTGTGGATGACCCGCCGGATACCGCACGCCACGGCCGCCTTCGCCACGTTGTAGGCCCCGACCAGGTTCACCCGGAACGCCTGGACCGGGTGCGGGCGCACCACCGTCACGTTGATCAGCGCGTCCATCCCCCGCGCCGCGTCCAGCACCTGCGCATAGTCCGTCACGTCCACCGTCCGGCACTCGTGGGGCGGCCCCAGGGCGGCGGGTAGCGGAGCGCCCGGCGACTGCGGCTTCCCCTCCCGCTCGATCTCCGCGATCGGCCGGAGGTCCGTCAGCCGGAGCGTGTAACGATCCTTCAGCGCCCTGGCCGCGGTCGCGCCCACCGGCCCCCCCGCGCCGAAGATGCAGACCTTGCCGCTCTGAACAGCAGGCATCAGGCCACCTCCTGTCGCTTGAAGTTCAGTGGCTCGCGGCTTGCCGCCGCCAGCCCGAACCGCCCGCCCGACGTGACGTGGAACAGCCACCAGCGGTAGCCGCGCTCCTTCGGCCCGATCAGCAGCGCCTGCCGCGCCGCGTGGACCGCGTCCGCCTCCGTCGTCCCCTCCTGGCTGCCCAGCTCCCCGAACCGGAGACAGACCACCCCCAGGCCCCCGTCCCGCGCAAACTCCCGCCCCACCAGCTCGCTCACGTAAGGGCCGAGCGACCCCGCCTCCGGCGCCGGCTGGGGCTGCCACGACTCGTCCACGACATAGTCCTCCGGGTAGGCCGCCATCAGCGTCATCCGGCTGATCAGGACCGCCCTTTCGACCCCCGCCCTCATCGCCTCCTGGAACAGGACGTAGGTCCCCCTCGACGCCACGTCCAGCGTCTCCTGCTCCGCAGCCGCGCCCGTCAGCGGCTCGGGATCGAACGGGGCCGCGTGGACCACCGCGTCCACCCCCGCCACGAGCGGGGCCACCGCAGCCGGGTCGCGCAGGTCCGCCTGTTTGTACTCGGCCCCCTCCGGCCCGCTCACGCCCGTCAGCCGCACCGAAAAGCCCCGGCCCAGCCCCCGCGCCAGGGCGGCCCCCAGCGGCCGGTCCGCGCCGGTGATGAGTAATCTCATATCAGTGATGCACCTCCCCTCCGACAAAGACACGTTCGGTGAACAAATCCTTAAGGCTGTTGATTTGCGAATGAAGATAATACGCCATAGCCAATCCCGTCAAGGAAAAAGGAAAATCTGAGGAAAGTTTCATCCAAACAGCGCCTTCAGAGCATTCAGGACTCGCTCCCTGGTCTTGCGATCTCGCGCCCGGACCACGTCCACGATCCCCGAGATCGCCGCGTCGTCCTCCCGGTAGAACAGGTCTGCCAGCCTTACCCCCAGGCCGTCTGCGATCTTCTCCAGCGTCTCAATCGTGCAGTTGATCTCCCCCCGCTCGATCTGTCCGAGATATTTTCCGCTACTCAGCCCGATCCGCTCCGAGAGTTCGTCCAGGGTGTAGCCGCCCGCCTTCCGCAACTCCCGTATCCTGCTCCCGATTCTCTGCAAAGCCTCTGAAGGCATGGCCATCTCTCCTCCAGGATCAAAATACTACCCTGTTTGGAGAGAAAACAGCCCTTTATAACAATCTTTTTGTTGACAAGGATAGTTTTATTGCATATATTGGGTTTTCAAAAGGCAGTAAACTACCCGGAGGGATCGGACTGTGATCGGGGAAGGCCGATGGGAAACTGCTTACATCATCGTCGGGGATAACGGTAAAAGCCGCATCTGGACAGGTGCGGCTTTTTGCGTTTTCCCTATGGTTTTTCACCTACATAAGGAAGGAGCTTTCCATGCTTAAGAAACTCGTCTCAGTGGTTACGGTGTTTGCGCTCCTTATGACAACCGGATGCGCCACTGTGATCAGAGGTACGCAGCAGGTGATCACCGTAAACAGTGATCCTCCTGGTGCAAAAGTTGCCGTCCGAGATTCTAAAGGTCGGACCTACGAGACCAGTACGCCTGGAAGCGTCAAACTGCCTCGTAAGGACGAAGGCATCACAGTGATCATCTCAAAAGAGGGGTATCAATCTGCTTCGGTTGGATTAACCAGGACGACCGCTCCTGGGTGGACCATCTTCGGCAACATACTCCTTGCAGGAGGCATCATCGGATTACTTGTGGACTTTGCAACTGGCGCAGCACGTCAGCTTCAGCCAACGGCGGTCAGCACATCTCTAACAAAGATGGGAGCAAAGTTAGACCAATATCCAGATCTCTTCCTGGAGGTCAGCCTCAAGCCTGATACTCCTCAAAGTCATCAGTCACCCAAGGAATAAGGTCATTCCCATCGGTGAACCGATCGATTCCGGGCTATTGGTAGAAACTTTTGAGGCATGCAAACAGAAACACCCTCTTCCGCAAAAGAAGGGGGTGTTTTGCTTCCCGTTTTGCCGTTTTCTCACGCAGCCCGCTCACCCAGTTCTTCGCACAACTGACCGATCTCCTTCTCGGACATCTTGCCCAGCGGGCTCTTCTTAACCTCTTTCTGCATTTTCTTCCACCACTCCGGCAACTCAGGCAGGTCCTCTTTCCTGATCTTTTTGAACTTGCCCCGCTTCATTGCAGTAACCCCTCTCGCTTTCTGTAACGTCTACTATCTTCTTCACTTCCGCAAGGACAAACCCTGCATCCTAGTGGGCCTGGCGAGCATCTTCTTCTCCGTATTCTCGTTCAAAGTAGAAGGCCGGCGCCCGCGCTTGACTGAGCCACAGGGAAATCTCCTCGATCTTTTCCAGGACTTCGGCCTCAACCCCTTCTCGTTTCTTTTGGACCTGTTCGGAAAAAAGGGGCGCGACGTCGTGCACCCTGGAATACTCAACCCCCAGCATCTTCAATGCGCCCTTCAGGCACAGTTCCACCACCTCCTGCGCCCTCCGCACCGTAAGGTTGAAATCTCCTTCGTTCAAAGCGCCCTCCACCTCGCGCCGGAGAATACGTTCGCTTTCTCGAAGGAGTTTCTCCCCCTCTTCTCGCAAGTTTCCGCTACTCATAAAGCCACAAACTCGCCCGGCGTCAGATCAGGTTTCAAATCCCAATACCGATCCCCATTTTTTTGAACCCTCCTTGCCCCCAGTTCCCGGAGCCGGGTTTCTA
>CAYRZX010000019.1:0-33573 GCA_964428665.1 uncultured Gemmatimonas sp. | reverse complement strand
GGAGCAAATCGCCCCTTTTTTCTATACCACCCCTACGCTACTGCGTAAGTCGTGTATTATGAAGGATTAAATTGGGTTGGCTCTTCGCTCAAAAAATCCAAAGAACCAGTGAAAGAACTTTCTGACGAGGTAATACAGACTCTTTCTGAGATCGTCAAAGATGAATCTCTCAACATACACTTCACAATTCTTGCTCTCACCGGAGTTCCTGGGGTTGTTAAGCGATGGAAGAAACTCCGGAGTCTCCGATTTATGTTCTTGCCCGATGAAAAGGTCACAAACTATCTGCGCCAGGCCACCACCTGTTACCTTTACGGACTGCCTGATGCTGTAGCCATTCTTTGTCGTGCAACCCTTCAATATGCGCTGGAAGAAGCCTTCGAACTCCGAGAGATGCTTCAAAACCTGCGTGAGATAAACGGAATGGCTTATCTTGAAAAACTAATCGACCTTGCGGAGCATAAAGGGATTATCACTCCGGAACTGACTACCCAAGCCCACGACATCCGAAAGGTTGGAAATAACTCTGTCCACGAAAGCTCTTGTAGTCAAACAAAGGCCCGGTCAACGCTTCAGAACACCGGCGAAATACTCATGCACATCTATGGCTCGCCTTCCAATGGTGCTCGGTGAGAGCACACCAAAAAACAAGGGTTATCACCAGTACCCGCGCCGTGATCGGGCCTGGCGATAACCCCTTTTTGTTTCCTCCCCGCCTCATCGCCCGGTGAACCGGGCTGAAGGGGCGGGTTTCAAACCCGCCCCTTCAGCGGACTTTGCAAAGGCAGCGCGGGAATTCATTCCCGCGCCGAAGTCTGACCTTCCTGACGGCGGCCTCGACCTCTGCATCGGTCACCCCCCCGGCTGACGCGACCTCGCGCCTCACCTGTTCAACAGCCCCCTCGAAACCCTCCCGCACTTCCTTCTCTCTGGCCGTCATCAGGACCAGGCTCCCCTTGCCCTCCCGCAGACACAGCCTGCTCCCCCGCCTCAGGCGGAGCTTCTTGACCACCTCCGCCGGTAACTTCAGGGAATAGTCGTCTCTCAGACGGATTCCCGCATCCTTAGATACGAGTTACGTAGATGGCGACATGTGGCCCAGATTCAGGCGATTTGAGCATAGGCGTAGGGGCGCGGTGACCGCGCCCGTCGGCCTTGTCGGATGGGGTCGCCGGGCGGGGAAACCCCGCCCTTACGGCAAGGGGTAGACCGACCGATTTTGGGCCTATAGTCGCCCCTGCGTAACTCGCACTTAGACATAGGTTTTCACCTCCGTCTCCGGCCTTTCTCCGCGCCCTCTGCGCCTTCTGCGGTAAATTCACTTTCGCGGCCGCTCCGGCCGGTTCACCGGGTACTCCGGCGTCTCCCCTTTCAGCACCCGGATCACATCCGCCGACACCATGGCCATCTTCTGCGCGGCCTCGATGGAGTGCCCCGCGTTGTGCGGGCTGAGCAGGACATTGTCCAGCCTGAGCAGCGGGTTGTCCGGCCTCACCGGCTCCTCCTCGAACACGTCGATGGCCGCCCCGGCGATCCGCCTCTGCTGGAGGACCTCCACCAGCGCGGCCTCATCTATCACCGGCCCCCGCGCCGCGTTCACGAGATACGCCGTCGGCTTCATCAGCCCCAGCTCCCGCCTTCCGATCATGTGCCGCGTCTCCGGCAGCAGCGGGACGTTTAGCGTCACGAAATCCGACTCCGCCATCAGCCGGTCCAGCGGGACCTGCGTCGCGCCGACCCGCCGCTCCTCCGCCTCCGGCGCCCGGACCGCGTCCGCGTACAGAATCCGCATCCGAAACCCGCACCCGCAGATCTCCGCGATCCGCCGCCCAATCCTCCCGAACCCCACGATGCCGAGCGTCTTGCCCAGCGTCTCCGGCCCCACGTGCCGGTTCCGGAACGCCCAGTCACACGCCCGCGCGGCCCGGTCCCCGTCGATGGGCCGCTTGGTCAACGCCACGAGCGCCATCGCCACGTACTCCGCCACCGCCTCCGAAGGCGCGTGCGGCGTGTTCACGACCCAGATGCCCCGCTGCGTGGCCGCCTCCACATCCACGTTGTCCACCCCGGCCCCGTGCCGGCCGATCACCCTCAGCCTCGGCCCGGCGTCCATCACCCTCCCGTTGAAGAACCCCCGCGCACGGGCGATGATCCCGTCAACATTCGCGACCCACTTCAGGATCGTCGCCTCCTCCGCGTCCGGCGCGGTCACCACCTCCGCGTCGTGCGCCTTCAGGTGGTTCAGCCCGACCTCGTGCATCGGCTCGAACATCAGAATTTTGTACCTGGCCATTAATACTTCCCCTTCCACTTGTTCATCCGGTAGGCCGCCGTGTAGGCCTTCCCGTCGAACCCCTCGTCATAGCCCAGGTCATCCAGATAGACCGTCACGCCCGTCTGCCGCGCCCGCAGCGCCGCGAGCTGGACCAGGACGGCCTCCAGAAACTCCGGCAGCGGGAGCGGGGCCTTCTTCTCCACCAGCATCTTATGGAACTGAGCGATGATCGCGTCGTAGAGCCTGGGGACCTCCACGGACGTCGCCTTGACCCCTTTGGAGGTGGTCAGCGCGAAGTACCACCCGCCGGACGGCGCGCTGATCTGGTAGATCACCATCGGCCCGTTTCTGTACGTGGCCTGGAACAGCTCCCCGCCGTTCGCCCCCAGGTAGCGGACCGACTTCACCCCCGCCCCGAATAACCCCTCAAACATCTCCACCGTGTGAATGCCGTAGCTGAAGAAGTCGTTCGGCCCCGAGGCGAACGCGCAGGAGATGTGCCCGAACGCCTCCTTCTCCGCCTTGAGCGCCGCGACCTCCTCCGCAAACCGCACGCTCGACCCCCCCATGATCAGCGCGTCCGGGTATTTCTGCTGGAGGCCCAGCAGCCGGTGTACATCCCGCAGCTTCCCCACCATCGGCTTGTCGATCAACACCGGCCTCCCCGCCTCCAGGAATGGGATCACCCTGTCCACGTGGGCGTCCCAGTCCGCCCCGTGCAGGATGACCGCATCCACCATCCCGGCCAGCTCCCCCGTCGAGCCGGCGATCTTCACGTCGTTCTTCTGCGCGAACTCCTCGGTGTAGCTCCGGGGGTTCACGTCGCCCGAATCGAAGACCGCCACCACCTTCATGTCCCCGTAGGCGTTGATCTTGGGCAGCCAGGCCACCGGATGGGAGGTATCCAGGTCCACCATCCCGATCTTGAACATGACACACTCCTTTCGTCGTTCGTGATTCGTCATTCGTCATTCGTCATTCGTCATTCGTCATTCGTCATTCGTCATTCGTAAACCCAATATAACGCTTTCAAATGCCCCCTGTCAATCAGATTGCCCTGCCTGAAAAAAGGCCCCTAAAATAAAAACCTCTTGACAGAAACCCTTCCTGGATGTACATTTCCTATTAATTCTATCGAATTAATAGGAAATGGGGGCTTTATGAAACTCTCCAAAAAGGGCGAGTACGCCCTCCGGGCCCTGATCGACCTGGCCATGAACGCAGACAGGGGCGTCGCGCAGGCCCGCGACGTGGCCCGCCAGGAGAACATCCCGGTCAAGTTTCTGGAGCAGATCCTGCTGTCCCTCAAGAACGCCGGCCTCCTCCAGAGCCGCCGGGGCGTGGGCGGGGGCTATGCCCTGGCGCGGCCCCCGGATCAGATCACGCTCGGCGAGGTCATCCGCCTGCTGGAGGGCCCCATCGCCCCTATCGGCTGCGCCAGCCAGACCGCCCCGGAGCGCTGTTCCTGTCCCGAAGAGGCGACCTGCGGCCTGCGGAGCGTGATGCTGGACGTGTGCAACGCCATCTCGGACATCGTGGACCAGATCACCCTCGCCGACGTGTGCGAGCGGACAAAGGAGTTGCAGAACCAGAAGGCAGAAGTTCTCACCTACAGAATCTGAAAACCCGTTGGGGAGCGCTACCTCTCCACGGACCTGTTCGCGGACCTTCGATGATCGTAGGGGCGGTTCACGAACCGCCCCTACAAAACCACGTCCCACGATACCTGTGATCACATGTTATGATTGAACTGAACCTCGCAGAGGTCAACGAAACCCTGCGGCCCCTCGACGCCGAAGGGCGCATCCGCTGGGCCGTGGACGCCTTTGGCCGGAACGCGGTCCTGCTGAGCAGCATGCAGAAGACCGCCTCCGTGCTGATGAGCCTCTTCCACCGGCTCAGGCTGGACAACGAAATCCTTTTCGTGGACACGGGCTACCACTTCCGGGAAACCCTTCAGCTTCGCGACGAGTTCATGCGCCGCTACGCCCTGAACATCGTAACCCTCTACCCTGAGCAGACCCCGGAACAGCAGGAAAAAGCGTTTGAGAAAAAGCTCTACCTCTACGTGGACGGCCAGAAGGAGTGCTGCCGTCTGCGCAAGACCGCGCCCTACATCGACCACATGAAGCAGTCCGGCCACAAGCTGACGATGGTGGGCCTTCGCCGGAGCGAGGGGGGGCAGCGCGGTCTGCTTGAACCCCTGATCCGGGACCCGCGCATCCAGGGCTACACCCTGCACCCCATCTTCGACTGGACGGACGATCAGGTCGCAACCTACCTGAAGGCGCACGGCGTCCCCGTCCATCCCCTCCACGCCCGGAGCTACCCCAGCATCGGGTGCGAGTGCTGCACCACCCCCGTCCATCCCGGCGAGGACCCCCGCGCGGGGCGCTGGCGGCACCTGAGGGAGCCGGGGGACGACGGGCCGAAGTACTGCAACATCAACTTCTCGGACGGATACAGGATCTGAGTGAGGAGCAAGAGATGACCCTGCGGAGCCTGATCCGCTCCTATCTCACCCTGGGCCTGATCACAGCCGCAACCTCTTCCGCGCTGGCGCAGCCGAAGGGCGTGACCCTGCTCAACGCCGCCTACGACCCCACGCGAGAGCTCTACCGGGAGTTCAACGCCGCCTTCGCGAAGTACTGGAAGGCCAGGACCGGCCAGACCGTCACCGTCCACCAGTCCCACGGCGGGTCCGGAAAACAGGCCCGCGCCGTGATCGACGGCCTGGAGGCCGACGTCGTGACCCTGGCCCTGGCCTACGACATCGACGCGATCCACGAGAAGGCCGGTCTGATCCCCAAGGACTGGCAGACGCGCCTCCCGGACAACAGCGCCCCCTACACCTCCACCGTCGTCTTCCTGGTCCGCAAGGGCAACCCGAAAGGCATCCAAGACTGGGACGATCTGGTCAGGCCCGGCGTCTCAGTCATCACCCCCAACCCCAAGACATCGGGCGGGGCGCGGTGGAACTATCTGGCCGCGTGGGGCTACGCGCTCCGACGGAACAACGGGGATGAGTCGAAGGCGAAGGATTTTGTGACCCGGCTTTACCGAAACGTGCCTGTGCTCGACTCCGGGGCGCGCGGGTCCGCCACCACCTTCGTGGAGCGGGGCATCGGCGACGTCTTCATCTCCTGGGAGAACGAGGCGTTCCTGGCGGTCAAGGAGCTGGGCCAGGGCAAGGTGGAGATCGTGACGCCGTCCGTCAGCCTCCTGGCCGAACCGCCCGTCGCGGTCGTGGACAGGTTCGCCCAAAAGCACGGCGCCGTGGAGGTGGCCACCGAGTACTTGAAGTATCTCTACACGCCGGAGGGGCAGGAGATCGCCGCGCGCAACTTCTACCGGCCCCGCCTCAAGGCCGTGGCGGACAGGTACGCGAACCAGTTCGCGAAAGTCCCCCTGTTCACCATCGACGAGGTCTTCGGCGGCTGGGGGAAGGCCCAGAAGGCCCACTTCTCCGACGGCGGGGTGTTCGATCAGATCTATCAGGCCGGGTGGTGAAGAGGGCGGCCACAGAGGGCCGCCCCTACGATAAATATGCCCTTCAAAAAACGCTCCATCCTCCCCGGCTTCGGGTTGACGCTCGGCCTGACTCTGCTCTACCTCAGCCTGATCGTCCTGATCCCCCTGTCCGGCATCTTCCTCAAAACGGCCTCGTTGACCTGGGGGCAGTTCTGGTCCACCGTGTCGCACCCGCGCGCCCTGGCCGCCTACCGGCTCACCTTCGGCGCTTCGCTGGCAGGCGCGCTGATCAACGCCGTCTTCGGCCTGCTGGTGGCCTGGGCGCTGGTGCGCTACCCCTTTCCGGGGAAGCGCCTCGTGGACGCCCTGGTGGACCTCCCCTTTGCCCTGCCCACCGCCGTGGCGGGCATCACCCTCACCGCCCTTTACGCCCCCAGCGGCTGGCTGGGGCGCTTTCTCGAACCCCTCGGCATCCGGGTCGCCTTCACCCCGCTGGGGGTGCTGGTCGCGCTCACCTTCATCGGCCTCCCCTTCGTGGTGCGCACCGTGCAGCCCGTGCTGGAGGACCTGGACGCGGAGGTCGAGGAGGCCGCCGCCGCGCTCGGCGCAGACCGCGTCCAGACCTTCCGGCGCGTGATCCTGCCCGAAATCTGGCCCGCCCTCCTCACCGGCTTTGCGCTCGCCTTCGCGCGGGCCCTGGGCGAGTACGGCTCCGTCGTCTTCATTTCGGGCAACATGCCCATGCGCACCGAGATCGCCACGCTGCTGATCATCACCAGGCTGGAGCAGTACGACTACGCCGGGGCCACGGCCATCGCAACGGTCATGCTCGTCGCCTCGTTCCTGATGCTGCTGGTCATCAACCTGCTCCAGGGATGGAGCCGCCGTCGCCATGCCGTCTGACCCCCCCACGACAGAGCCGGCCCTCGTCCGCCGGACCCTGATCGGAACGGCCCTGCTCTTCCTCGGCCTGTTCCTGTTCCTCCCGCTGATCGCGGTCTTCGTCCACGCCCTGGAGAAGGGGCTGGACGCCTACCTCTCCGCCGTCCGGGAGCCGGCGGCCCTGTCCGCCGTCCGCCTGACCCTGCTCACCGCAGCCGTCGCCGTGCCCCTCAACACGGCCTTCGGCGTCGCCGCGGCGTGGGCCATCGCCAGGTTTGAGTTCACGGGCAAGCGCCTCCTGATCACCCTGATCGACCTCCCCTTCGCCGTCTCCCCCGTCATCTCCGGCCTGATCTTCGTGCTCCTGTTCGGGCTGCAGGGCCTTTTGGGTCCCTGGCTCGCGGACCACGACCTCAAGGTCATCTTCGCCGCGCCGGGCATCGCGCTCGCCACTGTCTTCGTCACCTTCCCGTTCGTCGCGCGCGAACTCATCCCCCTCATGCAGGCCCAGGGGGCCGAGGAGGAGGAGGCCGCCGTCGTGCTGGGGGCCAGCGGCTGGCAGACCTTCTTCCGCATCACCCTGCCCAACGTGAAGTGGGGCCTGCTCTACGGCGTGATCCTCTGCAACGCGCGGGCGATGGGCGAGTTCGGGGCCGTGTCCGTCGTGTCCGGCCACATCCGGGGGATGACCAACACCGTGCCCCTGCACGTGGAGATCCTCTACAACGAATACAACTTCACCGCAGCGTTCGCCGTCGCCTCCCTGCTCACCTGCCTGGCCCTGGTGACGCTGGCGGTCAAGAGCGTCCTGGAGAAACGCAAGTCATGAGCATCGAAGTCAAGGGGATCACAAAGCGATTCGGGGATGTCACGGCCCTCAACGACGTGAGCGTGGAGGTCCCCAGCGGCTCCCTGGTGGCCCTGCTCGGCCCTTCGGGGTCGGGCAAGACCACCCTCCTCCGCGCCATCGCCGGCCTGGAGACCCCCGATTCCGGGGCCATCTACTTCCACGACGAGGACGCCACGGACCGGCCCGTGCGCCACCGGAACGTGGGGTTCGTGTTTCAGCACTACGCCCTGTTCAGGCACATGACCATCTTCGACAACATCGCGTTCGGCCTGCAGGTCCGCAAGCGCCCGAAGGAGGAGGTCCGGGAGCGCGTCCATGAACTCCTCCGCCTGATCCAGCTGGAGGGGGTCGAAAACCGCTACCCGGCGCAGCTCTCCGGCGGGCAGCGGCAGCGCGTGGCCCTGGCGCGCGCCCTGGCCACACGCCCGAAGGTCCTCCTCCTGGACGAGCCCTTCGGCGCGCTCGACGCGAAGGTGCGCAAGGAGCTGCGCCAGTGGATCCGCCGGCTCCACGACGAGATCCACGTCACCAGCCTCTTCGTCACCCACGACCAGGAGGAGGCCCTGGAGCTGGCCGACCGGGTGGTCCTCATGCACGACGGAAAGGTCGAGCAGGTGGGCACGCCCGACGAGGTCTACAACCACCCGGCCACGCCCTTCGTCGTGAACTTCCTGGGGAGCGTCAACATCTTCCACGGCCGGGTCCGGGGGGACAGGCTGAGCCTGGCCGCCGGACTGGTGGCCGATGCCCCCGCGCACGTGTCCGGGGAGGACCGGAGCGTGGTGGCCTTTGTCCGGCCCCACGACATGGACGTGGACCTCACGCAGAAAAACGGCTCCTCGGCCCGCGCCCGCGTGAAGTGGGTCCACCCCGTCGGCGCCGTCGTGAAGATGGAACTCGAACTCCTGGACGACAAAAAAGAGATCGAAGTGGAGCTGACCCGCGAGCGCCACGAGACCCTCCGCCTCTCCGTGGGCGAGATCGTCTACGTCACCCCGAAGGGCCTGAAGGTCTTCGTCGGGACCTATTCGATTTAGGGATTCCACGATTTATACAACAAGGAACCCGCCCCTCTTTTTGCGCTTGACACCTGAGCGATCCTACCTTACTATATACTCTGCGTGGTCCGCTACCGTTCGAGGGATTCGCTGTCGGGAGGGGGGCGATGAACACTCGCAAAAATCGAGATGGGGGTCAACAGTGACAGCCGCATCTGGAGGTGCGGCTTATTGTGTTTACAATCCATGAACTCCTCTACTGTCAATCTGAGTCAGTTGGAGTCTCATCTCTGGGAAGCGGCAAACATCCTGCGCGGACCGGTGGATGCAGCCGACTTCAAGACCTACGTCTTTCCACTGCTCTTCTTCAAACGCATTTCCGACGTCCACGACGAGGAATACCAGGCGGCGTTGGAGGAGTCGGGAGGGGACGAAGAATACGCCCTCTTCCCCCAGAACTACCGCTTCCAGGTCCCCGAAGGCTGCCACTGGCGGGATGTCCGGGGCGTGGCCGTGAACGTCGGCCAGGCCCTGCAAAAGGCCCTGCGAGGCATCGAAAAGGCCAACCCGGAGACCCTCTACGGCATTTTCGGGGACGCCCAGTGGACGAACAAGGAGCGGCTCTCGGATGCCCTCCTGCGGAATCTCATCGAGCACTTCTCCCGGATCACGCTCGGAAATCAGGCTGCCCAGGCGGATATCCTCGGCCAGTCCTATGAATACCTGATCAAGAAGTTTGCGGACGCGACCAACAAGAAGGCCGGCGAGTTCTATACCCCGCGTTCCGTCGTGCGGCTGATGGTCAATATCCTCAATCCCCGAGAGGGCGAGTCCATCTACGATCCAGCCTGTGGCACAGGCGGCATGCTGTTGGAAGCCATTCACCACGTCCGCGAACAACACGGCGATACCCGCACCCTGTGGGGCAGGCTTTTCGGCCAGGAGAAGAACCTCACCACCTCCGCCATCGCCCGCATGAACCTGTTCCTTCACGGCGCGGCAGACTTCCAGATCGTGCGCGGCGATACCCTTCGCACCCCGGCGTTCTTCTCCGGTGACAACCTCGCCACCTTCGACTGCGTCATCGCCAACCCGCCCTTCTCCCTCGAAAACTGGGGCGAGGAGGTCTGGATCAGCGATCCCTATGGCCGGAACTTTGCCGGCATGCCTCCGTCCAAGAGCGGCGACTACGCCTGGGTCCAGCATATGATTAAATCCATGGCCTCCGGTACCGGCCGGATGGCCGTGGTTCTGCCGCACGGCGCCCTCTTCCGGATGGGCAAAGAGGGCGCAATCCGGAAGAAAATCCTCCACATGGACCTTCTCGAAGCCGTCATTGGACTGGGTCCAAACCTCTTCTACGGCGCTGGCCTCGCCGCCTGCATCCTCATCTTTCGCCAGCGCAAGAAAAAGGATCGCCGGAACAGGGTGCTCGTCCTGGATGCCTCCCGTGAGTTCAAAACCGGCCGGGCGCAAAACGAACTCCTTCCAGACCACGTCAAGCGCATCTACAACTGGTATCGCGATTACAAAGACGTGGAGGGGGTTGCCCGTGTGGTGACGATTGACGACATCACTGCCAATGATTACAACCTCAATATCCCACGTTATATTGAGCCGAAGACCGACCGGGAGGTTCTCTCCGTAGAGGAGGCGATAAAGCGGCTCAAGGAAAGTGCAGAGGCGGCGTTCGTGGCGGAAGAGAAGCTGGTTGGGATTCTCAAACGGGAGGGGCTGCTGTCATGACTGCGCGCATCTCCCAGCAACAGCTTGAGTCCTACCTCTGGGGCGCGGCCACCCTTCTGCGCGGGACCATCGACGCCGGCGATTACAAGCAGTTCATCTTTCCGCTGCTCTTCTTCAAGCGCCTGTGCGATGTCTTCGATGAGGAAACCCAGGCCGCGCTGTCCGAATCCGGCGGCGACCGGGACTTTGCCGCCTACCCGGAGAACCACCGGTTCCAGGTCCCACCCGAGGCGCACTGGCGCAACGTGCGACAGATGGCGAAGAACGTGGGCCAGGCCATCCAGTCCGCCATGCGAGCCATCGAGACAGCCAACCCCGACAAGCTCTACGGCATCTTCGGCGATGCGCAGTGGACGAATAAGGACCGCCTCTCCGACGCCATGCTGCGCGACCTCGTCGAGCACTTCAGCACGTTCGAACTGACCCTCGCCAACCTCCCCGAGGACGAACTCGGGCAGGGGTACGAATACCTCATCAAGAAATTCGCCGACGACTCCGGCCACACTGCCGCCGAGTTCTACACCAACCGCACCGTCGTCCATCTCATGACCGAGATGCTCGAACCGCAGCCAGGCGAAAGCATCTATGACCCCACCTGCGGCTCCGGCGGTATGCTCCTTTCCGCCATCGCCCATCTCCGACGAAAGGGCAAGGAGTGGCGCAACGTCCGCCTCTATGGCCAGGAGCGGAACCTGATGACCTCTTCCATCGCCCGGATGAACTGCTTTCTTCACGGCATTGAAGACTTCCAGGTCGTCCGGGGAGACACCCTCTCCGAGCCGAAGTTCGTCCAGGGCGACCGCCTCATGCGCTTCGACGTGTGCCTCGCCAACCCGCCCTATTCCATCAAGCAGTGGGACCGGGATGCCTTCGCCTCCGATCCCTGGGGGCGCAATCTTTACGGCACGCCACCCCAGGGTCGGGCCGACTACGCCTTCTGGCAGCACATCCTCTGTAGCCTCGCGCCGAAAACCGGTCGCTGCGCCATCCTCTTTCCGCACGGCGTCCTCTTCCGCCAGGAGGAGGCAGAGATGCGGCGCAAACTCATCGAGGCTGACCTCATTGAGTGTGTCCTCGGCCTCGGGCCGAATCTTTTCTACAATGCGACAATGGAGGCCTGTGTTGTCATCTGCCGCACGGCCAAGACAAGAACGAGGAAGGGCAAAATTCTTTTCATCAACGCTGTCAACGAAATCACTCGGGAACGTGCCCAAAGCTTCCTCACCGATGACCATATCAAGCGCATCGTCAAAGCCTACGAGAAGTTCAAAGACGAACCCGGCCTCACCCGCGTCGCGTCATTGGGGGAAATCCGAGAGCAGGGTGGAAACCTTAACATCCCGCTCTATATTACCGCAACCGAGCCCACGTCTGTAAACAAAACGGTAGCGAATGGAGGCTCCATCGCTGAATCATCATCTGCTTGGATTGACTCCGTCTCAGCAGTGCGCGACGGCCTCAGCGGCGTGCTTGAAAAGGAGATCTCGACAACCGAACTCCCCGCTGCCGAAAAAATCGCCAAAGGGATGCCCACATGGCTCAAACGCAGCGAGTGGAAACGACTCCCGTTTGGTGCGTTCGTGGAGAGCGTGAACGAGCGCGTTGAGCCAAGCACGGCGGAGGAGGAAATTTACGTCGGGCTGGAGCATCTTACCTCTCAGGATTTGCACATCCGGCGTTGGGGCAAGGGTAGCGATGTCATCGGCACCAAGCTGCGGTTTCGAAAAGGCGACCTCATCTTTGGCCGACGTCGTGCCTATCAACGCAAGTTGGCCGTAACGGAGTTCGACGGCATCTGCTCCGCACACGCGATGGTCGTGCGAGCCAAGCCGGAGATTGTGTTGCCGGAGTTCCTGCCCTTCCTGATGATGAGCGACAGGTTCATGAACCGCGCCGTGGAAATTTCGGTTGGATCGCTCTCGCCCACCATCAACTGGACGACGCTCAAACATCAAGAGTTCGACCTCCCTCCGCTCGACCAGCAGCGACGCATCGCGGAGATTCTGTGGGCAGTAGAGAAATTGTGCTCTGCATGCGAGGCTGTAGTTCAGGCATTGGAAGAAGCAGTCAATGCCCGATTGGGTGATGTGTTTGGCGTTAATCTAAAAGGCAAACACCCCACTCAACTTTCCACAAAAGCGCTTAACGAAGTAGCTTTCCTACAAACAGGTATTGCGAAGGGGAAGCAATACCCGCAGGATATACCTACAGTCGAACTGCCGTATCTAAGAGTTGCCAATGTGCAAGACGGTCACCTCGACCTTTCAGAGATGAAGACCATAACCATCCCAAAGGCAGAGAAAGACCGTTACCTGCTTCAAGACGGCGATGTCGTCATCTGCGAGGGTGGTGACTTCGACAAGGTTGGTCGTGGGACAATTTGGCGAGGACAGATTCCGGATTGCTTGCATCAGAATCACATCTTTTGTCTTCGCGCCAACCGCTCGTTGATTCTTCCCGAATTTCTCATCCTTCAACTTGGCAGCCCGTATGGCAAGCGATATTTTCTCAGTTGTGCCAAGAAGACATCGAACCTTGCTTCCATCAACTCAACTCAGGTAAAGGCGTTTCCCTTCAAACTCCCACCCCTTAGAGGGCAGCGCGCTCTCGTCGATGAGCTGGAACGTTTTGAAAAGTCGAAGCAGACAATGAGGGCACATTTGAATATCTCACGGTCGATGCGTAGGGCATTTGTAGAGGCCCTATCATGAGCGCGTTTACCGAATCCAACGCCGTCGGCGACAGACCTGACAGGTCTCGAAGACCTGTCAGGTCTGGAGTTCCCCTTGAACCCGGCCACTGCTATCACATCTATAATCGCGGGGTCAACCGGACCAATATCTTTCTCGAAGACCGCAACTACGCCTACTTCATGCAACTCTACGCCAAATACATTGTCCCGGTGGCCGATACATTTTCCTACTGCCTGCTGCGGAACCACTTCCATCTGCTGGTGCGGATAAAGGAAGAGCAGGACTTGCCCACAGACCTGTCAGGTCTCACGCCCGGACTCAAGCGTCCCAGCCTCAGCCAGCCCTTCTCCAATTTATTCAACGCCTACACCAAAGCCATCAACAAGGCGTACGGGCGGACCGGGGCGTTGTTTCAGCGGGCCTTTCGCCGCCTGCCGGTCACGTCTGATCACCATTTTGTGGCGCTCATCCATTACATTCATCACAACCCGCAGACACACGGTTTCGTGAGCGATTTTCGGGAGTGGCCTTATTCCTCTTATCATGCGTTATCGTCCGATACACCCACCCAACTTGCACGAACCGCAGTCCTGGGCTGGTTTGGTGGGCTTCAAGCGTTGCGGCAGTTTCATACGAGACCAGCGGATGCAACATCTATCCGTACGTTTATTGGCGAGGATGAAGCATAAACCTGACGCGAACTTGAAAACCACGTCAGTCCAGGACGGAAGTAACACGATGACTCTGTTCACCGAATCCAACACCGTCGAGCAGATGGTCCTCGATGCCATCGCCAGGGTCGGTGGCGAGGAACCCTTCGGCACACGCGAAGATCCGCCACCGGAGATCGGTAGGGACTCACCCCCGGTCCTCTGGACCTATCGGCCTGCCGCCGAACTCCCGCGCCAGCCCGGCGACGTGATGGTGGAGTCGTGGGTGCGCGAGGCGCTCGTCCGCCTCAACCCCGAAATTGCCGCGCAGCCCGACCGCGTCGACGAAGTCATCTACAACCTCCGCGCCTGCATTCTCTCCGTTCAGGCCGACGGCCTGGTTCGGGCAAACGAGAACTTCATGGCCTGGCTGCGGGGTGAGAAAACCATGCCCTTCGGACCCCAGGGGGAGCATGTGCCCGTGCGCCTCGTGGACTCCGCCCATCCTGCCCGAAACCGACTCACCGTGACCAACCAGTGGACCTACCAGGTCGGCCCGGTGGAGAAGCGGTTCGACGTGGTCTTCCTCGTCAACGGCCTGCCGGTGGTCATCGGCGAGGCCAAGACGCCCACGCGCAGCGCAGTGACGTGGTTCGACGGCGCATTCCAGATCAATGAAATCTACGAGAAACAGGCGCAGGCCATGTTCGTGCCGAACGTCTTCTCCTTCGCCACCGAAGGTCGCTACTACCGTTACGGGTCCATCCGTATGCCCATCGACATGTGGGGTCCCTGGCGCGACGACGACAACCAGGAGGAGGGCGAACTGCACCACGTCCGGGCCACGGTGAAAAGCATGCTCCGGCCCGAGGTCGTGCTCGACATCCTGCAGAACTTCACCCTTTTCGCCACGGACAAGAAGCATCGGCGCATCAAGATCATTTGCCGCTACCAGCAGTTCGAGACGGCCAACAAAATCGTGGATCGTGTGGTGAAGGGCACCCCGAAAAAGGGCCTCATCTGGCACTTCCAGGGCAGCGGCAAGTCCCTCCTTATGGTCTTCGCGGCCCAGAAACTCCGGCTCCACGAAAAGCTGCACAACCCCACGGTGGTGGTTGTGGTGGACCGCATCGATCTCGACACTCAGATCACCGCCACCTTCAACGCCACCGACGTGCCGAACATGGTGGGGGTCGCCACGCGCCAGGAACTCCAGGACCTGCTCCAGCAGGACGTGCGCAAGGTCCTCATCACCACGATCCACAAGTTCGCGGAGGCCGACGGACGACTCAACGAGCGTTCGAACATCATCGTGATGGTGGACGAGGCCCACCGCACGCAGGAGGGCGACCTGGGCCGCAAGATGCGCGAGGCCCTGCCCAACGCCTTCCTCTTCAGCCTCACCGGCACGCCCATCAACCGCGCGGACCGGAACACCTTCTGGGCCTTCGGTGCAGACGAGGATGAGAAGGGCTACCTGAGCCGCTACTCGTTCCAGGATTCTATCCGTGACAAGGCCACGCTGCCCCTGCATTTTGAAGCGCCGGAGGTCCGGCTCAAACTCAACCGGGACGCCATTGACGAGGCGTTCAGGGAGATCACCGGAAATCTGAGTGAACAGGACCGCGACGACCTCGCCCAAAGGGCCGCCAAGATGGCCGTCCTGGTGAAAAACCCCGATCGCGTCCGGGTCGTGATCCAACACATGGTCCAGCACTTTCAGACCAAAGTGGAGCCGAACGGGTTCAAGGCTCAGGTGGTGACCTTCGACCGCGAATGCTGCGTGCTCTACAAGAAGGGGATGGACGACCTGGTTGGCCCCGAGGCCAGCGCCATCGTCATGCACTCCGCAGCGGGTGACCCGCCGGAGTGGAAGGTCCATGCGCGCAACAGGGACGAGGAGGAAAAGCTGCTCGACCGCTTTCGGGACCCTGCCGACCCGCTCAAGTTCGTCATCGTCACCTCCAAGCTCCTGACCGGCTTTGACGCGCCCATCCTCCAGGTGATGTATCTCGATAAACCCATGAAGGACCACAACCTCCTTCAGGCCATCTGCCGGACCAACCGGACCTTCGGTCATGAGAAGACCCATGGGTTGATCGTAGACTATATCGGCATCTTCGACGATGTGGCGCGGGCGCTCAATTTTGACGAGAAGGCCGTTCTGAAGGTGGTGTCGAACATCGACGAACTGCGGAAGGCGTTACCCTTGCAGGTTCAGGCTTGTCTGGCCTTCTTCACCGGCGTGGACCGGACGGTGGGAGGCTATGAGGGGTTGATGGCCGCCCAGCAGTGCCTGCCCAACAACGAAGTACGGGATAAGTTCGCCGCCGCCTACTCCGTTCTGGCCAGGATTTGGGAGGCGCTCTCTCCAGACCCCTGCCTCGCCCCCTATGAGACCGACTACCGTTGGCTGACCATGGTCTATGAGTCTGTGAAGCCACCGAGCGGCAACGGCAAACTCCTCTGGCATGCCCTCGGCGCGAAGACCGTCGAACTGATTAACCAGAACGTCCACGTGGAGTCAGTCCGCGACGACCTGGAAACCCTCGTGCTGGACGCACAGATTCTGGAGGACATCCTCAAGGAGGCCGACCCGGCGAAGAGAGGCAAAGAGGTCGAAATCAAGCTGATCGCCCGGCTTCGCAGGCACGCCGGGAACCCGAAGTTTGTCGCCCTCGGTGAACGACTTGAGAAAATTAAGGAGCGCCACGAGCAGGGCTTCCTGAACAGCCTGGATTTCCTGAAAGCAATCCTCGAACTGGCCAGGGAGGTCGTCGAAGCTGAAAAAGAAATCGATTCCACGCAAGAACGCGATCAGGCCAGGGAGGCCCTGACCGAACTCTTCAAGGAGGCCAGGAATGGCAACACCCACATCATCGTCGAGCGCATCGTGAACGACATCGACGAGATTGTGAAAAAGGTGCGATTCCCCGACTGGCAGCACACCACCCAGGGCGAGCGTCTGGTGCAAAGAGAGCTTCGAAGAACCCTGCTGAAATACCAGCTTCATCGAGACCAGGAGTTGTTCGACAAAGCCTACGAATACATCCGGCAGTATTACTGATATGATGATACCCCTATACCTTGATGTTTTTCGCCCTACATACACTATGCGTTATATCCGGATGGATTTCAGAATCTGCTTGACGAACAAGTATCCTCCATCTAAATTGCTGTTCGGCGAGGGGTATGTTTAGAGTAATACCGAGATGATCGTAGCACAAGGCCAAGCGAAACCCACAGTAAAGGCCGATGTACATTGGACGATAATACGAGTGACAGCAAGGATTTGTCTCAACATACTTTTGCCTTGTCAGAGATTTGAGTCGGTGGAGATCAGATGGCCGCAATAAGATCGCGCACACCCGCAGTTCAGGGAACAAGCATTGTTCTTCTGGGCGATTTTAGCCCCAAGATTTTCCACCCCATCTGGTTTGCCCAGGCAGGGCTGATCGGCAAGTCTGAAGCGGAAAGTGCCGAGATTGAAGTCGTACACGCTGATCTCGCAAGCTTCAACCTGGATTGGCTCAAGGTCCAGGTCATCCGAAACCGGTTTGCTCTGACAACGACTCAGGAATCACATTTCGAACCCCTTCGAGACCTTGCCGTAGGGACCTTTAAACTTCTTTCCCACACGCCAATCCGGGCGATGGGCATCAACCGGGATATGCATTTCCAAATGCAGTCTGAAGAGGAATGGCATGCGTTTGGCCACCGGATGGCTCCCAAAGAACACTGGGGCGCGCTTGAAAAACCCGGCCTGATCAGTCTGACCATGCAAGGGGTACGCTCCGATGAATCTAAAGGATATATCCGTGTGAAGATCGAACCCTCTACGGTGGTACATCCTGGGATATTTTTTTCTGTTAATGATCATTTCCAAGTCCTCGATGCCAACTCACCAAAAGGAAGTTACGAGATCATGAACCTCCTGCAAAAGTCCTGGAACGACTCACTCAAAAGAGCAGAACAGATTATCCATTCGCTCCTGGAGGACCGATGAACGCCCTACTGCTTCAGAGATCCGATACTTTTTATATCGACCCCCAGCCTAAATCGGAAGGACCTCAGCAGAATGAACCGTTGTATTATAAAGGGGAGATCAAGACGGATTTCTTTCAACCAGACGACGAATCCGGGCTCAAGAGCGAAGAGGAAGAAAATACGGTCCACTCCCAATTTCGTGTTCCGAGGCCTTCGGTTTTGCTCCTCCTCAAAATAACTCCTTCCAAACAGAACCACTTCATTTCTTTGCAGAAATGGGAAGGAATTGTTTTCAAGGTGAAGAAGGAGGTCTTTCTCGCAAAACTTGTTGATCTCACACAGGAAGGCCCGGACGAAGAAGCAGAAATTCCCATCGAAGAGGTTTCAGAAGATGACCTGGACCTGTTGCAACCCGGAGCCGTGTTTTACTGGAACATCGGCTACCTGAATAGCCACAGAGGACAGCGCCTGCGGACTTCGGGGATCCGGTTCAGGCGGTTGCCTGCCTGGACGGAAGAAGAACTCCACAAAGCCCGGAGCGAGGCCATGCGCATTCGAGACCTGATGGGGTGGAAATAGGATGTACGCTGCGCCGGACCCAGACGAAATCGAAGTCTCCGTGTTTGGCCCCAGCTACGGGGAGTGTATTCTGCTGCATCTGGGCGAGAATAACTGGCTCGTTGTCGATTCGTGCCTTGACCCGGACTCCCAGGAGCCTGTTCCTCTGGTTTACCTGCGCCGAATCGGGGTTGACCCTGCTCAGGCTGTCAAACAGGTGATCGCCACTCACTGGCACGACGACCATATCGGCGGGCTGGGACAGGTCGTTGAAGCGTGTACCTCTGCAGAATTCGTATGTTCCGACGCTTTAAAGACAGAAGAATTTCTGACGCTTGTGCAAGCCGTACACCCACACGCGATGATGCGGCGTTCAGGCGTGAGAGAGTTTCATACGGTCCTCATGTCTCTGGCCGGACGAGGCGCACGGCGCTTGGCCCCCAAATTTGCCATCGCAGACCGAATGCTCTGGCAGAGCGGCAGATGTTCCGTCTGTGCCCTGTCCCCGTCGGACGCTGCCGTCCTTCTGGCCCGCAGGGAGATTGCAGACCGGCTCACGAACCAGACGGGCACCAAGAAGGGCCTGGTTGCGCCGTCGCCTAACCACAACTCGGTCGTACTGTGGATTGCCGTCGGTGAGGTTTCTATCCTGCTGGGCGCCGATCTGGAAGAGACAGGAAATCCCGGAACAGGATGGTCGGAAGTCGCCCACTCCAGATACCATCCTTCTCAGAAGGCATCCCTGTTCAAGATTCCCCATCACGGCTCCAGCAGTGCAGATAATCCACAGGTCTGGACAGACCTGCTTGAGCCGAATCCCTTTGCCGCGTTGACACCCTGGACCCTGGGAGGCGCGTTTCTTCCGACAAGACGAGACGTAGACCGAATCTGCTCTCGAACAGACAGGGCGTATGCAACAGCTACGAACAGACAGCCGGGGAGTCGGAGGCGGGCCAGGGGGGTGGAAAGGACCATCAGCGAAATAGGCGCCACCCTACGACCTGTGCCTTATTCGAGGGGGCACGTGCGATTTCGGACCCAGTCTTTAGGCGTTCCCACCGAGTGGCAAGTCGATTTGTTCGAGGGCGCGGTGCCTCTGCGCCAGGTATACTTGTCCCGATAAACCCAGCAAGGGAATCACTGCAAAACAAAACCACCCTGAAGTCTGACTTCCCCGCCAATCATCGCTTCGTATCCCCTCAATCCGATCCGTGTCAAAAAAAACGCTTGACAGCCCCCCCTGTCTTTTTTATATTGGAAACCATAAAAACTATTTAAGTTTCTAAGGTTCGATTCGGCTTTTTGCGCAAGGAATCTCCCATGTCCGGCGACTTTGAGACCCGAAATCGCATCCTGGAGACGGCCCGGGAGCAGTTCTTCCAGCTCGGCTTCACGAAGGTCACCATGGACGAGATCGCCTCCGGCCTCGGCATGAGCAAGAAGACCCTCTACAAATTTTTCCCCGGCAAGGACGCACTCCTTCGAGAGGTGGTGGAGCTGAACAGGGGGGAGATCGAAAGGGGCCTCGACGAGATCCTTCAGGACAAAAGCCTGAGCTTCGTGGAAAAGCTGAAGCGCCTGATGGCCTTTCTGGCGATGAAACTCTCCAGGATCGGCCCCCTCTTCATGCAGGACCTGCACCGAAACGCCCCTGAACTCTGGAAGGAGATCGAGGCCTTCAGGCGGCAGAAGGCGACCAGCGTCTTCGGGGACCTGATTGACGAGGGCGTCCGGAAGGGGGTGTTCAGGGGCGACATCGACCGGCAACTCCTGACGCTCATGTACGTCAACCTGATCCAGAGCATCATCCACGCCGAGGTCCTGTCCCAGCTCCCGCTCTCGGCCTCGCAGGCGTTCGAGGCCATCATCAAGGTCCTGTTTGAAGGCATCCTGACGGACGAATTCAGGGCGAACTACGCCGCTCACCGGGGGAGATGAGCCATGCGTCCCACAACAGCGAACCACAGAGATCACAGAGCACACAGAGGTCTAAAAGTTCAAAGTTCAAAGTTCAAAGTTAGAACCTTGAACCTTGAACCTTCGAACCTTGAACATCTTTTCTCCGTGATCTCTGTGCCCTCTGTGGTGAAATGTCTTTTTTTGATACTGCTCGGCCTGGTGCTGGTTGCCCGAACCGCGCCCGCGCAGCAGCCCCTCACCGTCCAGGAGTGCATCCGGATCGGCCTGGAGAACAGCAGGTCCCTGCACGCCTCGCTCATGAAGGCGAGGGCCGCCGACGCGAAGGCGAGCGAGACGAACGCGGCCCGCCTCCCGTCCCTCAAACTCAGCGGGACCTACACGCGCCTGAGCGAGATCGCGCCCTTCGAGGTGGCCCTCCCCTTCCCCCCGCCCGCACCCGGCCGGTTCACCATCTCCCCCTCCATCTTCAACAACTTCAGCGCGCGGCTGACCCTTCAGCAGCCCCTCTTCACCGGCCTCCGCCTCGAAAGCAACGCAGACCTCGCCCGGCACGGCGCGCAGGCCGCGCAACAGGACTACAGCCGGGACAGGGCGGACCTCGTCTACGGCATCCAGGCCGCCTACTGGGGCCTCTTCAAGGCCGTTGAAATCCGGAAGGTCCTCGACGAGAACGTCTCGCAGGTGGAGGCCCACCTGAAAGACGCCCGGAACCTCCACGCCCAGGGGCTGATCACGCACAACGAGGCGCTCAAGGTCCAGGTGCAGCTCTCCGGCGCCCGGCTCGCTCAGATCCACGCGAAGAACGCCGTGCGCCTGGCCACGCTCGCCCTGAACAACCTCATCGGCCTCCCCCTGGAGACCGAGGTCGCCCTCGCCTCCGGGGTCGAGCGCCAGCCCCGGAGATTCGCCGACCTGGCCCCCCTCCTCCAGAAGGCCCTGGAGAGCCGCCCCGAGATCAAGGCGCTGGAGGCCCGCGTGAGGGCCGGCCAGGCCGGCGTCGCCCTGGCGAGATCGGGCCAGCTCCCCCAGGTCTACCTGATCGGAAACTACGCCTACGCCCGCCCCAACCCCCGCCTCCTCCCTGCGCAGGACCGGTTCAAGGGGACCTGGGACCTGGGCGTCGCCGTCTCCCTCGACCTCTGGAACTGGAGGACGACCGCGCATCAGACGGGACAGGCGCGGGCGCAGCTCCTCCAGGCGCAGGACGCCCTCGCCCAGCTCCGGGACGGCATACAACTGGAGGTCACGCAGCAGTTCCTGAGCCTGCTGGAGGCGGAGGAGCGCATCGGCGTGGCGGAGCAGGGGGTCCAGCAGGCCGAGGAGAACCACCGGGTCACCAGCGCCCGGTTCAGGGCCGGCCTGGCCCTCAACTCGGACCTGCTGGACGCGGAGGTCGCCCTGCTCCAGGCCCGGACGAACTACACCCAGACCCTCGTGGACTACGAACTCGCGCAGGCCGGGCTTCAGAGGGTGATCGGACAGTAGGGATGCAAAGGGGAGACGTATGGGGATGCGAAAGAGATGGACGGCGCAGTCTGTGCTCCTTATCCTGATCCTGACGGCCTCCTGCTCAGGCGGCGACAGCGGGGACATCAGCGCCTCCGGCACGATCGAGGCCACCGAGGTGCGCGTCGCCTCGAAGGTGGGCGGCGAGGTCAGGCGGCTCTCCTTTGAGGAGGGGAGCGCCGTGCGCCAGGGGGACACCCTCGCCGTGATCGACCACGCGACCCTCGACCTCCAGCTCCGGCAGGCCGAGGCCGGCGTCGCCCTCTCCGACGCCCAGCTCCGCCTCCTGCTCAACGGCGCCCGCCCCGAGGACATCCGCCAGGCCGAGGAGGGCCTCCGGCAGGCCGAGGCCAGCCTCAAGAACGCCCGGGAGGACGCCCGGCGCGTGCGCGAGCTGGCCGGGACCGGGTCCGTCACGCAGAAGCAGACGGACGACGCGGAGACCCGCCACGCCGTCGCCCTCGCGCAGGTCAACGCCGCGAAGCAGGCCCTGAAGAAGGTGCAGCAGTGGGCCCGCCCCGAGGACCTCCAGGCCGCGCAGGCCCGCCTGGACCAGGCCAGGGCCGCCGCCGACCTCCTGCGAAAGGCCATCGCCGACTGCCACGTGACCGCGCCCATCGGCGGCGTCGTCACCCACAGGCCCGTGGAGGTCGGCGAGCTCGTCGGCCCCGGCGGCATCCTCGCGACCCTCTCCCGGCTCGACCGGGTCCACCTGATGATCTACGTGACCGCCCCGGACCTGGGCCGGGTGAGCCTCGGCCAGCGGGCCGAGGTGCGCATCGACGCGGCCCCGGACCGGGCCTTTCCGGGCAGAGTCGTCTACATCTCCCCGGAGGCGGAGTTCACCCCCAGGAACGTGCAGACCAAAGAGGACCGGGTGAAGCTCGTCTTCGGCGTGAAGATCGAGGCCGACAACCCCGACGGCGCGCTCAAGCCCGGCCTCCCCGCCGACGCGACGATCAGGATCAGCGGGCAGTAGGGGCGACCCGGTGGGTCGCCCCTGGTTTTTCGATTAGAGGTTTCCATGTCCGATCTCGCCATCCAGACCGAGGGCCTGACGAAGCGCTTCGGCGACGTCCAGGCCGTGAGCGACCTGAGCCTCGCCGTCCAACGGGGGGAGATGTTCGGCGTGGTCGGCCCGGACGGCGCGGGCAAGACCACGGCCATGCGCCTGCTCTGCGGCATCCTCCGGCCCACCTCCGGCCGCGCCCGCGTCCTGGGCCACGACCTGGGCGCGGGCCTGAAGGAGATCAAGCGCCGCATCGGCTACCTCTCGCAGCGGTTCAGCCTCTACGGCGACCTCACCGTCGACGAGAACATCGCCTTCTTCGCCGAGGTCCACGGCGTCCGGGACTACCGGCGGCAGCGGGAGGAGCTGCTGGCGTTCACGCGACTCGCCCCGTTCCGCGACCGGCTCGCCGACCGGCTCTCCGGCGGGATGAGACAGAAGCTCGCCCTCGCCTGCACCCTCATCCACACCCCCGACATCCTCTTTCTGGACGAGCCGACCACCGGCGTGGACCCCGTCTCTCGCCGCGACTTCTATAAGATCCTGTCCAGCCTGCTCCGGTCCGGCATCACCGTCCTGATGACCACACCCTACCTGGACGAGGCCGAGCGGTGCACGCGGGTCGGCCTGATGAATCAGGGGAGGCTGATGGCCGTGGACGCCCCCCGGAACCTCAAGGCATTGATGAAAGGGACCGTCGTCGAGGTCGTCTGCGGGCAGGTCCGCCTGGCCTCCGGCGTCCTGCGGGAATCGCCCGACGTGGCTGAGACGCAGGCCTTCGGCGACCGGCTCCACGTCGTGGTCCGGGACGATGCCGCGATTCCGTCCCTCCGGGCGCAGCTCCGGGGCGCGGGGGTCGAGGTCGCGAGCTGGCGGGTGGTGCCCCCGTCGCTGGAGAATGTGTTTATTTCACTCCTAAAGACAGGGCAGACGTGACAGCCTCCTACGCCATCGAAGTCAAACACCTGACCAAACGGTTCGGCCGGTTCACCGCCGTGGACGACCTCAGCTTCACCGTCCGGCAGGGGGAGATCTTCGGCTTCCTCGGCGCGAACGGCGCGGGCAAGACCACGGCCATCCGCATGCTCTGCGCCCTCCTGAGCTCCACCTCCGGCACGGCCACGGTGGCCGGCTACGACATCAACACCCAGCCTGAACAGGTGAAGGCCCGCATCGGCTACATGTCCCAGCGGTTCTCCCTCTACGAGGACCTGACCGTCGCGGAGAACCTCTCCTTCTTCGGCGGCGTCTACGGCCTGTCCAACGCCCGGCTGCGGGAGCGCGCGCGCTGGGCCGTCCAGATGGCAGGGCTGAAGGGCCGGGAGCAGAGCCTCACGCGGGAACTGGCCGGCGGCTGGAAGCAGCGCCTGGCCCTCGGCTGCGCCGTCCTGCACGAGCCCCGCATCGTCTTCCTGGACGAGCCGACGGGCGGCGTGGACCCCCTCTCGCGCCGGGAGTTCTGGGACCTGATCCACCGCCTCTCCGAGGACGGCGTGACCGTCTTCGTGACCACCCACTACCTGGACGAGGCGGAGTACTGCAACACCATCACCCTCCTCCAGGCCGGCAGGCTCATCGCCAGCGGGAGCCCCCAGGCCCTCAAGGCCGAGCACATCCGGAGCCCCATCCTCGAGGTCGAGTGCGACCGGGTCATCGAGGCCCTGGACCTCCTCCAGCGGGAGGCCTGGGCACTGGAGACCTCGGTCTTCGGGACCTGCCTCCACGTGAGCGTCCCGGACGAGGAGGAGGGGAGGCGGCAGGCGCAGCGCCTCCTCGCCGAGAACGGCATCGCCATAAGCCGCATCGACAGGATCGTGCCCTCCCTGGAGGACGTGTTCATTCATTTGATCGAGAAGAGATGATGTCCTCCCGAATCAGACCCATCGTCATCAAAGAATTCCGGCAGATCTCCAGGGACAGGCGCACGCTCGGCGTGCTGCTGGTCATCCCGGCGTTCATGCTGGTCATGTTCGGCTACGCCCTGAACTTCGACGTCAGGCGCGTGCCCCTCGCCGTCTGCGACCAGGACCGGAGCCGGGCCAGCCGCGAATTCGCGGAGAGCTTTCTCCACTCCGAGTACTTCGACCTGAAGCATCGCCTGAGCGACGCGCGCGAGATCGACGGCCTGATGGGCGGGGAGCGGGTCCGGGTCGCCCTGGTCATCCCCCCGGACTTCTCGGAGCGCCTGCTGGGCGGCAGGGAGGCGACCGTCCAGGTCCTGGTGGACGGCGCGAACGCCAGCGCCGCGGCCACGGCCGTCGGCTACGTCGGCGCGATGGCGCAGGACCATTCGTCGAAGATCGCCATCCGCGCCTCCGCGCGAACGGGCCGCCCCGGCGTCCCCCTCCCCATCGACTACCGCCCGCGCGTCTGGTACAACCCGGAGCTGAAGAGCGCGAAATTCCTCGTGCCCGGCCTCATCGGGTTCATCCTGATGATCACCGCCGTCATCTCCACGGCCCTCTCCGTCGTCCGGGAGAAGGAGCAGGGCACCATCGAGCAGATCGTCGTCTCCCCCATTCGCCCCGTCGAGCTGATCCTGGGGAAGACCATCCCCTACATCCTCATCTCGCTCGCGGCCACGGCCATCATCCTGCTCGTCAGCTATCTCCTGTTCGACGTCGCCGTCCGGGGGAGCTACCTGCTCCTCTTCGGCGTGACCCTCCTCTTCCTGGCCGGGGCCCTTGGCCTGGGTCTCCTGATCTCCACCGTCGCGGACTCCCAGCAGGTCGCCTTCCAGATGGCCCTCCTGGTCACCATGCTCCCGACCTTCCTCCTGTCCGGCTTCGTGTTCCCGATCCGGAACATGCCCCTCCCCGTCCAGGCGATCACCCACATCGTTCCGGCCAGATACTTCCTGGTCGCGCTCCGGGGCATCGTCCTGAAGGGCGTGGGCCTGTCCGCGCTCTATGACCAGGCCCTCTTCCTGCTCGCCTTCGCGGCCCTGACCCTCGGCGTGAGTTCAGCCCGGCTGAGGAAAATCCTGTGAAGACCATCCTCCACATCATCCGCAAGGAACTCCTCCAGTTCCGGCGCGACCCGAAGATGTTCTCCATCAGCTTCATCGCGCCCATTTTCCAGCTCCTGGTCCTGGGCTACGCCGCCAACCTGGACGTGACCGACCTCCCGACCGTCGTCTGCGACCTGGACCGGTCCGCCGCGAGCCGGGAGCTGCTCCGGACCTTCTCGAACTCCGGCTACTTCGAGCTGGCCTGGGAGGTCACCCGGATGGAGGACGTGGACCCCTACCTGGAGACCGGAGAGGCGTCCATCGCCGTCGTGGTCCCGCGCGGGTTCGGGGACCGCCTGACCGCCGGAAGGCCGGCGGGGCTCCAGGTCATCGCCGACGGCTCCGACGCCAACTCGGCCACCATCGGCCTGGGCTACGCCTCGGCCCTGACGGCCAGGTATTCGCAGCGCGTCATCGTCCAGAGGCTGGAGCGCCTCGGCCGCCCGGATGCGCAGCCCGCGCGCATCGCCCCCGAGGTGCGGGTCTGGTACAACCCGGAGCTGAAGAGCCGCAACTTCATGGTCCCCGGCATCCTCGGCCTGCTCCTCCTGGTGATGACCATGATGCTGACCTCCCTGGCCATCGTGAAGGAGAAGGAGGTCGGCACCATGGAGCAACTCGTCGTGACCCCCATCCGGCCCTACCAGCTCATCATCGGAAAGCTTGCCCCCTTCACCCTCATCGGCCTGGTCGACATCGTCCTCATCCTGCTCGTGGCGGCCTTCTGGTTCAACGTCCCCGTCCGGGGGAGCGTGCCCCTCCTCTTCGGCCTCTGCGTGGTCTTTCTGATGACCACCCTCGGCCTGGGCCTCCTCGTCTCCACCCTTTCGAGGACCCAGCAGCAGGCGATGATCACCTCGGCCTTCTTCGTCATGTTCCCCATGAACTTCCTGTCCGGGTTTATCTTCCCCATCGAGAACATGCCGGAGCTGATCCAGTACCTCACCTACCTCCTGCCTCCCCGGTATTTCTTCGTCATTCTCAGAGGGCTGTTCCTGAAGGGCGTGGGCCTCGAACAGCTCTGGGACGAGGTGGTGATCCTGTCGATCATGGGGGTCGCGATCCTGACCCTGAGCGCCCTGCGTTTCCGCAAGAAACTGGGCTAACCATTCATAGAAAGGAGCCTGTTATGTCAAACAACGTCGTCTTCAAAGGCGTCTACCCCATCGGGGACACGGACACGAACGCCCTGCCGGTGAGGGAGATCGGCCCGGCGGTCGGTTACTATACGCAGGTGCTCGGCTTCTCGCTGGTCACGAAGGACCAGAAGTCCGCCGTCCTGAGGCGGGATGACGCCCGGATCGGCCTGGCGGTCAACGGCAGGGACCCGGAGCAGGCGAGCTGCTACTTCGCCGTCAGCGACGTGGAGGCCCTGCGGCGCGAGCTGGAGGCGAAAGGCATCGAGCCCGGCGGCGTCCACGTGCAGCAGCACGAAGGAAAATCGTATCGCGTCTTCTTCGCGAAGGAGCCTTATGGCGTCTGCTTCTGCTTTGGTCAGCCCGCGTGATGTATCCAACGGAGGTCCTCGAACATGGCTCACAAAGCCAAAGAGATGAAATTCCTCGCCACGCCGGAGAAGGGGGAGGTCTCCGCCCTGCTGATCCGGCCCCCTGACGCGAGCCATCTGCTCGTCCTCGGCCACGGGGCCAGCACGAACATGTGCCACGCCACCCTCCAGACCCTTGCGGAGCGGATGGCCGACGCAGGCATCGCGACCTTCCGCTACAACTTCCCCTACACGGAGCACGGCAAGGGCCGGGATTCCCAGGGCGTCTGCACGGCCACCGTCCGCTCCGCAGTCGCCGCCGCTCACAAGGCCGCCCCGGACCTCCCCCTCCTGGCCGGCGGCCACTCCTTCGGGGGGCGAATGACCTCCACGGCGGCCTCCGAGTCTCCCCTGGACCCCGTGCGCGGCCTGGTCTTCTTCGCCTTCCCCCTGCACCAGCCCGGCAAGCCGGAGACCAAGCGCGCCGACCACCTCGGCGCGGTCACGGTCCCGATGCTCTTCCTGAGCGGCACGCGCGACGAACTGGCCGACCTGAGCCTCCTGCGCCCGGTCTGCAAGAAGCTCGGCAAGCGCGCGACCCTCCACCTCCTGGACACCGCCGACCACGGTTTCCACATCCTCAAACGCTCCCGCAAGAGTGAGGAGGACGTGTTCGCCGAGATGGCCCGCGTCGTCAGAGAGTGGGCGTCCAGGTTGAAATGAGGAAAATGAAAGGCGGCCCAGGACGGGCCGCCTTGTAAAATTTTGGACCTGATTCAGAGCCATCACCCTCGCCCCAGGTACCGCTCGAAGTTCTCCGCCGTCTGCTCCGCCAGCGCCTCGTAGTCCATCCCCTTCACCTCCGCGACCTTCTCCGCCACCCGGCGCACCCACGCCGGCTCCGACTGCGCCTCCCCGAACGGCACCGGGCTGTCCGTCTCCAGCAGCAGCAGGTCGTCCGCGATGCCCTTCACGACCTCCTGAGTGTCCGGCCGGTCCAGCACGGACGGCCCCACGGACACGTAGATCCCCTGGTCGCACGCCTGCCGGACGAGCCTCTTCGACTGCGTGAACCAGTGCATCTGCGCGTTCAGCCCCGTCTCCCGCCGGAACCGGATCGCCTCCTCCAGGGTCTCCCTCAGCGCCCGCCGAGAGTGGAGGTTCACCGGCCTCTGTGCCTCCCGCGCCAGCTCGAACTGCCGTTCCAGGAGCGACCTCTGAAACGCCTCGTCCTCCGGCCTCTCCACGACCTTGAAGTCCAGCCCGGCCTCGCCCAGCACGTCCGCCTCCCGCAGGTGCTCCCGGAGGAACGCCAGCCCCGCCTCGACCTCCGCCGCCGGCATCCGGTTGACCAGCGCCGGGTGCAGCCCTAACCCCGCCATCACCCCCTCGAAGCGCCCCTTCAGGTCCAGCGCCCTCCGCATGGACGCGGCGTCCTCGCTCACCACGACGATGCGCCGGACGCCCTGTTCCCGCGCCCGGCGCACCGCGCCTTCCACGTCTGCGATTTGATACAGGTGACAATGCGTGTCGATGAGCATGAAGACCCACCTCCCCATCCCCCTTCCCCAACTTTCCGACTTTTCTTTGCTTGCCCAAAGAAAAGTCGGACAAAAGAAAGGGCACTCCTCAAACGCCGGAGGGGCTTGGCGCGCCGTACTCTGTCCAGTAGTGTAATTTGAATCCCGTGGTAGTCCGAACCCCTTCCACCACCCCCCCGCGCTGCTATGCAGCGCTCGTACCCCATCGTGCCTGAACGAACATCCTGCTTGAAAGCCGGGACGGCGCGCCACTTTTTCTTTGGTGGGGTGGTGAGGGCTTTTGCGCTTTTCGCCTTTTTCGCGTCTTTCGCGTTACACGGTCGCCACCCGCACCGGCCTCCCCTCGTCCGCCGACTCGTTCATGGCCAGCGTCACGGCCAGGGTCCTCAACGCGTCCGGGTAGGGTGACCTGATCAGCGCCGGGTTCTTCGTCTTCACCGCCTCCACGAAGACCTCGTCGATCCCCCGGTCCGGGGCCTCCACGGCCCGCGTCTCCTTATTCGCCGTGATCGTCACTTTCCCCCCCGCCCAGTGGAGCAGGTTCTGATCGTAGGAGATGTCCATGGCGTTCGCATGGCTCCAGTCCGCCGGGTCGTAGGACCACGTCGTGGTCAGCGTCCCCAGCGCCCCGCTCTCGAACTCCAGCGTCACCACGTGCGTGTCCGCGCAGTCGATCTCCAGCAGCTGCCGGGACGCCCGCCGCGTGTAGACCTCCTTCACCTCCCCCAGCAGATAGCGCATGGCGTCCACCGTGTGCGTCGCCTGCTCCACGAGCTGGCCGCCCGACAGGGCCATCTGCCGCACCCAGTGGTCCGGGTTCCCTCTCCCGCTCCCGCACCAGTACTTTCCCACCGCCATGTTCACCGCCTTGCCCGCCAGTTCCTGCCTTGCCGCCTCCGTGCCGCCCATGTACCGGAGCTGATACCCCACCGCCGTCATGAGCCCCCGCCTCCGCACCGCCTCCTCCACGCGCCGCGCCGTCTGCATCGTGCGCGCCACCGGCTTTTCGACCAGGAACGGAACCCCCCGCTCGATCACGGCCATCTCCGGCTCCCCGTGCGCGAACACCGGAAGACTCAGGTAGACCGCGTCCAGGTCGCTCCGCCCCAGCATCTTCTGATAGTCCGTGTAGGCCTCCGCCTGGCACCTCTCCGCCGCCTGCTTCGCCCGTTCCTCCACGACATCGCACACCGCCACGATCCGGGCGTCCGGAAGGCCCGACAGCCGCCGCATGTGTCCGCCGGCGTTCCCCCCGCACCCGATGAACCCGATCCGCACCTGATCCGCCATGGAAAACCTCCGCTTATTCCTTGATAAACGTGGATGGCGCCACGAACCCCGGTATGGCCACCAGCATCGCAAACGCATTCTCGAAGCAGTGCCCCACGACCCCCTCCGCCGTGGCCGGCGAGACCACGATGGACCCCGGCCGCACCGGCACCACGAGCGTATCCGACGGGTCCTCGGCAGGCCGGCGATAGATCACGGCGTGCCCCTCCTCCAGCCCGTTCACCTCCGGGAGGCCGTAGGCCGACCGCCGGAGCACCACCGCCGTCTCGGAGTGATTCACGAACCGCCCCCCCCCGCACGCGACCGGGCCGTGGTAGTGCCGCGTGGGCGGCGGCGTCCGGTCGAAGCGCATGTCCAGCGTGTGCTCGTTCACCCGGTTGACCCCCCGCCGGTCCTCCGCCTCCTTCTCAGGCCGCTCCGGCGGGAGCGTCTCGCGCCGGAGCGCCCCCGGATAGGCCGCGCACCCCCCTGGCCGATCGGGCAGGTGACGCAGCATCGCCAGCCTCGGCGCCCGGTAGGCCGTCTCCTCCGCCACGACTTCAAAGTAGACCCCCCGACCGTGCAGGACCACCCCGTCCCCCGTTCGCCCGTCCGCGGACAGCGCGTCCCCCGGCCAGACCGCCTCCGCGTGGGCGCCCGTCACCTCGGCGCAGGCCCCATCCAGGGGCCGGTAAGGGCCGCCCGGCGCCGGGCCGCGCACCAGGTCGCCCTGCCGCAGCAGAATCCTCGCCCCCTCCGCCTCCACGATGAATCGGCAGGCCACGCGCCCCTCGCGCGCCCTGAACCGCGTCTCCCCCTCCCAGCGCCCCACCGCAAAGTCGTACTCCGGCCCGTGGATCGCCCGCAGCGCCTCGATCACCTCTGAGACGGATTCTGCGTCGTCCACGTGCGCCACAGGCGCGTCGAGCGTCTGGACTGACATGGGATACCTCTTTTAAAGGATGAACGATGAACAAAGATAACGATGAAGTATGAACGATGAACGATGAACGAAAAACAAAACGGTTTATGCTTTTACTTCAGCGTTCATCGTTCCGCGTTCTGCGTTGCCTTTTCATCGTTCCGCGTTCTACGTTGTCTTTATCTCCTCTCCCACCGTCACCCGGCACGGATGCACATAGTCCTGGTAGGCCAGCGCCACGCCCCCCTCGGCCGCGTCCCCGGCGTGAATGAAGGCCCTGTAGCGGAACACCGCCGCCCCGCCCCGCGCGAACCCCTCCGTCGGGTAGGCGTGCCCCACCGTGAAGACCCCGTACTCGCGACAACTGAACCCGCCCGAACCGGGATTGTCGGGGTGGTCGAACAGCGCGATCCCGTCCCACCCCTCCTCCACCGGCCCCGAGAAGTCCAGCCACGTGAACTTCCCCCCCCGCGACGCCAGCTCCCCGACCCCCCCGCCCGAGTTCTCGACCCGGCCCCCGTTCTCCCGCAGCGCCCCCATCATCCCGTCCGTGCTCTTCTGGTTCAGGTCCCGCACCCGCATCGAGTTGGCCACGCGGCACGCCAGGGCCACGCGGCGATGCCCCGTGTCCGCCGGGTCCTCCAGCCGCAGCGTCCAGTCGATGACCCGCGTCGTGGCGCTCGGCGCAAAGACCCGCACGGTCCGAAGCTCCCGCGCAAACGGGTACCCCCCCGCCTTCATGTAGCTCAGCCGCTGCGCGAACTGCCCGTAGACCCACCCGTATTCGATCCGCTCGAACCCCTCGTGCGCCATCCTTCCCGACGGCCCCAGCGGGGGCCGCAAAGACTCCTCCTCCGACCAGATGTTCACCCCCAGACAGTCCTCCCCGCCGTAGGAGGTGTAGAGCCCGTGCTGGTGGGGGTGCTCCCGCTCGATGTCCCGCACCACGTTGCCGTGCGCCCCGCAGACCGGGGAGAAGAACGGCTTCCAGACCTCCCGGTAGCGGTACCGGGCCAGTTCCGTCGTGTTCTGCGAGACCAGCAGCTCCTTCCCCAGGTCCGTCAGGATCACCCGATCTTTGAAGACCGGCTTCCCCAGACTCTGCATCGCCGGCGAGTCCTCCGAGTCAAATCCGATCCGGTAACTCCGCCGATCCCCTGCGGCCAGCCTCCCCTGCGCGACCCACGTGACGGCCCCGCCCTCCACCTGCGCCGGGGCCTGCCGGGCCAGCGTCCCTCCCTCGTCCACCTCGAAGACCTCCAGCGACAGCGGGTGGAACCGCCCGTCGCTCCCGGCGTGCCAGAGCGCCTGCTGGGGGTCCAGCGCCACGGAGACGATCGCATCCTGCCGGTCCGCCCGGCCGGCCTCCACAACGGCTTCGACGTAATAGCGGCTCTTCATGTCAGGCATGGGAACCTCACCGTCTCGAAAAGAACATGTACCTGGGCTGTCACGGTCCCACCGTGACAGCAGGAATCACCTTCATATACACCGCCGGTATCCTGACCGTAAACGTGCTCCCCTTCCCGACCTCGCTCTCCACCCCAATCGTCCCGCCCAGAAGCTCCGTCAGCTTCTTCGTGATGGACAATCCGAGGCCGGTCCCCTTCTGCGTCTGGTGTGCCCCCTCCACCTGCCGGAACTCCTCGAAGATCAGACCCAGCGAATCGGGAGGAATACCCACTCCTGTGTCGGAGACGGCCACCTCCAGGAACCCATCTCCCAAATGAGTGTCACGTGCTCCAGTGTCACGTGTCACGTGTTCTGCCGCCGTGCTATACTTGACACTTGACACTTGACACTTGACACGCACTTCTCCTTTTTCCGTAAACTTCAGCGCATTGCTCAGCAGGTTGATGACGATCTGCCTCAGCCGGGCCTCGTCTGTGTGCGCCTCACCCACCCCGTCGATGACCTCATAGTTCAACTGTACACCCGGCCTGACCAGCGGGCTGACCGTCGCGCAGCAGGAGGCGATTAGACTTTTGACCTCGAACGGCGCGGCCTTGATGTCCACCCGGCCCGCCTCGACCTTCGAGAGATCCAGGATGTCGTTGGTCAGGGCCAGCAGATGGTCCGACGACTGCTGAACCTTCACCAGGTTCTCCCGCTGGCGCTCGGAGAGCCGGTCCCCCTCCCGGCGCAGCACCAGCCGGGTGAAGCCCATGATCGCGTTCATGGGCCATCTCCACCGAACCACAGGTTGCCCTCCCGGTCCTGAAGGTTGGAAAAGACATCATTGAGCCCCAGCCCATCTTTCTTCGTGAATGTCGTCCACTCCTTCCCGTCATACCGAGATACGCCCTGGGAAGTGCCGAACCAGAAGCTCCCTTCCCGATCCTGCAGAATCTGCCCCACGTGATCGTTCGCCAGCCCATCTTTCACGGTGAAGGCGGTGAAGGTCTTTCCATCATACCGGATCACGCCGCTGCCAAAGGTCCCGAACCAGAGGTTCCCCTCCCGGTCCTGGGTGATGGACCGGATTCTAAAGCCTGCCATTCCCATGGTCGCATCATAGGTGCGCCACTGGCCTGTTCCGGGACCGGCGGGCACGGACTTGCCCGGACCCGCAGGCACGGTCTTGCCCGGCCCGGCGGGAGCGACGTAGATCAGAAAAGCGTTTCGGATGCGGCCGTTGGGTTGCGGCGTTCCGAAAGTTGTCCCCAGACTCTGCAACAGCGCCGTCCAGGTCGCGTCCCCCTGGAGCGCCTGCTGTTTCTCCTCCACCTCCAGCGGGGTCTTCATCTCGAACAGCCTGCTGAAGATGCTGTCCGGCGCGGCGCGGCCTCGCTCGGAGGAC
>CAYRZX010000018.1:0-33939 GCA_964428665.1 uncultured Gemmatimonas sp. | reverse complement strand
TATCGAGCAGATAACGTAGTTTGAATGAACTCTCAACCGTTTCGTGATCTACTGAAAATCTAAAATTTGCGTGGGGGAGGGCGGGGTATGGATGACGCGGAAGTCTTGGAACGGCTCGAACAGGTCATCCGCCCTCTGCTGGAGTCCGAGCATTTCGAGCTGGTGGAGCTGAGCCTGGGGGGCGGCAGACGCAGGAGGCGACTCTGCGTGTTCGCGGATCGGCCGGGGGGGATCAATGTCGATGAATGCGCCCGCCTCAACCGGATGATCGGCCACGCCCTGGACGCTGAGGACCCGATCGAAGGATCCTACGTCCTGGAGGTCTCCTCACCGGGGCTCGACCGTCTCCTCAAGACGGAGAGGGATTTCGCCCGTTCCACAGGCCGGAGGGTCCGGGTGATCCTGGCGACGGGGGCCGTCCACGTGGGCGTCCTCAAGGCCTGTTCCGAGGGGACCGTCGTGCTCGACATCTCCGGGGAGCCCCTGAGTCTGGACCGGTCCGCCATCGCAAAGGCGAATCTGGAGGTGGAATTTTAGTAGGGGCGACCGGGCCGGTCGCCCCTACATGGAGGGTTTGGCCTTGAATTACGAAGTGCTGGAAGCCCTGAATCAGATCGCTCAGGAGAAGAACGTCGACAAGAACCTGGTCATCGAGACGCTGAAGGTGGGGCTTCTGTCTGCCGCCAAGAAGCGGTATGGCATGGCGGACAACGTCGAGGTGGAGATCGACCCCGGCAGCGGCGCGATCCGTGTTTACGCCGTCAAGCAGGTGGTGGACGGGGAGGAGGGGTCGCTCACGACGATCCCCGTGGCGCAGGCGCAGGCGATCGACCCCGCGGCCGGCGTTGGTTCGACCGTCCGGGAGCCGCTCAATTTCACGGAATTCGGACGGAACGCCATTCAGACGGCCAAACAGATTCTGGTGCAGCGCGTCCGGGAGGCTGAGCGAGACAAGATCTTCGACGACTATCACGCCCGCATCGGCGAGATCGTCACGGGCGCCGTGCAACAGGTGAGCCGGGGGGAGGTCTACGTTAACCTCGGCAGGACGGAGGCGGTGCTCCCCGTGAAGGAGCAGATCCGCAAGGAGAAGTACCGCCAGGGGGACACGCTCAGGGCCTACGTGAGCGATGTGCTCAAGACCACCAAGGGACCCCAGGTGATCCTGTCCCGGACCCATCCCAAGTTCCTGGAGAAGCTGTTCCATCTGGAGGTCCCTGAGGTCTACGAAGGCCTCGTGGAGCTCAAGGCCGTGGCCCGTGAGCCCGGCGAAAGGTCGAAGATCGCCGTGTCCTCCAAGGAGGAGCGGATCGACCCGGTGGGGGCCTGCGTGGGCATGAAGGGGGCGCGCGTCCAGGCGATCGTCCGGGAGCTGTCCAACGAGCGGATCGACATCGTCCCCTGGAGCCAGGATGAGGCCACCTTCCTCTCCCGATCCCTCAGCCCGGCCAAGGTGGTCCGCGTGGCCGTGGACCGAAAGGACCACCGGATGGTGGCCCTGGTGGACGAGGACCAGCTCTCCCTGGCGATCGGGAAGTCGGGCCAGAACGCCCGCCTGGCGGCCCAGCTCACCGGATGGCACATCGACATCATGACGGAGGCGGAGTACCAGGAACGCCTGAAGGAGAGGCAGGCCACGCGGGTCCCGCTGGCCGAGGTGCCCGGCCTGGACGAAAAGGTCATCGAGCATCTCAAGACGGTGGGCGTGGAGACGGCCAACGACCTGTCCGCCATGCCGCTCAACGACCTGTTGCAGGTTCCCGACCTGACCGAGGCGGACGCTCAGAAAATGGTCCAGGCATCGTCAGAGGCCGTGTCCTCCGCCGTGGCTGCATATCGCGCGGCCCAGAAGGCCGCCAGGGCGGCCGCCAAGGCGGCCGCGGCAGAAGAGGCCGCCAGGGCAGCCGCGGAGGCGGCCGCGGCAGAAGAGGCCGCCAGGGCAGCCGCGGAGGCAACTGCGGCAGAAGAGGCCGCTAAGGCAGCCGCGGAGGCAACTGCGGCAGAAGAGGCCTCCGAAACCGCCGCTGCCGAGACTGCCGGTGAGGGCGCGGCCAGCGCTGAAGAGCCCGGTGAATCGACCCCGGAGCAGCCCTCGGATGCGCTCGCGGCCACCGGGTCGGAGACGGCCAAAGGCACGGAATAACTTGAGGAGGTGAGCGGGGCTTGGAAGAAAAACAGACAGATAAAAGATTCAGGGTCTACGAGGTCGCCCGCGACGTCAACCTGTCCAGCGAGGCGCTGGTGGCCATGTTGCGCGGTCTGGGCTACGACATCAAGAGCCACATGAGCGTCGTCACGCCGGAGATGAGGGCTCAGGTCGACCAGAAGTTTGCGCGAGAGCACAGCTCCGCCCTCCAGGAGATGAAGCGAAAGACCGAGCAGCTCGAGGAACGCAAGCGCAAGGAGGAGGCGGAGGCCAAGGCCAAGGCTCAGGCCCTGGCCCAGGCGGAGGCCCAGGCCAGGGCCCAGGCGCAGGCTCAAGCCAAGGCCCAGGCGCAGCCCAAGGCCCAGGCGCAGCCCAAGGCCCCGGCCCCTCAGGAGCCCTCCGAGGCGGCGGGGGAGGGCAAGAAGCGCAGGCGCAGGCGGCGCAGGCGGCGGGGGCGAGGGGGGGCAGGTGGAGGGGAGATCATCGTGGGTCCCGTCGAGACGCCCGCCGCGCCGGACGAGATCGAGCGCATCGAGGCCGTGACCGACCGCACCCCGCGCAAACGCCTCAAGCCCGCCAGGGGGCGCAGGCGGACCGTCGATCAGAAGGCGGTCGAGGAGAACGTCCGCAAGACCATGGCGCAGATGGAGGTCAGCGTGCGCCAGCGCAGGAGGCGCTTCCGGGACACGCGCCAGGACGAGGAGACCTCCCCCGACGAGGCGAAGGCGATCCGGACCAGCGAGTTCGTCACCGTGGCCGAGCTGGCCGGGATGATGGAGGTCAAGCCCACCGACGTCATCATGAAACTTTTCTCCATGGGGATGCCTGTCACGATCAACCAGCGGCTGGACATGGACACGATCGTCATGGTGGCCGACGAGTTCGGGTTTGAGGTGCAGCCGGTCGAGGACGTGGTGGAGGAGATCCTCAAGCAGGACGAGGAGGACCGCCCGGAGGACCTGTCTCCGCGCCCCCCCATCGTGACGATCATGGGCCACGTCGACCACGGGAAGACCTCTCTGCTGGACTACACCCGGAAGAGCAACATCATCGCTGGCGAGGCCGGAGGCATCACGCAGCACATCGGCGCCTATGAGGTGACGCTGAAGGACGGACGGCAGGTGACGTTTTTAGACACGCCCGGCCACGAGGCCTTCACCGCCATGCGCGCCAGGGGGGCCCGCGTCACCGACGTGGTCGTTCTGGTGGTGTCCGCCGACGACAATGTGATGCCGCAGACCGTGGAGGCCATCAACCACGCCAGGGCCGCGGAGGTTCCCATCGTCGTGGCGATCAACAAGGTCGACCTTCCGACGGCGGACCCGGCCAAGATCAAAAGACAGCTCGCCGAGCAGAACGTGCTGGTGGAGGAGTGGGGGGGGGAGGTCGTCTCGTGCGAGATTTCGGCCAAGACGGGGCAGAACGTCGACCATTTCCTCGAACTCCTGGCCCTGCAGACGGAGATCCTGGAACTGAAGGCGAACCCGAACCGGCGGGCCAGGGGGGCGGTGGTGGAGGCGGAGCTGGACCGCGGGCGCGGGCCTGTGGCCACGGTGCTCGTCCAGGAGGGCACCCTGCGCGTGGGCGATCCGTTTGTGGTGGGGATCTGGAACGGCCGGGTGCGGGCCATGCTCGACGAGCGCGGCCGGCCCGTGCCGGAGGCCGGCCCCTCGCGCCCGGTGCGGGTGCTGGGCATCAGCGGGGGCGTCCCGCAGGCCGGGGACACCTTCCACGTCATGGCCTCGGAGCAGGAGGCCCGGGAGATCGCGCAGAAGCGGCAGCAGATCAGGCGCGAACAGGATGTCCATCGCGTGAAGCGGCTGACCCTCTCGAACATCCACGAGCGCATCCGGGAGGGGAAGATGCGCGAGCTGCGGCTGATCGTCAAGGGGGACGTGGACGGCTCCGTGGAGGCCCTGAGCGACTCCCTGACCCAGCTGACCCACGAAGAGGTGAGGGTGTCCGTGATTCACCGGGGGGTGGGGGGGATCACGGAGTCCGACGTGCTCCTGGCCCTGGCCTCCGAGGCGATCATCATCGGGTTCAACGTCCGGCCCGACGCCCGCGCCCGAGAGGTGGCCACCTCCGAGGTGGACATCCGGCTCTACCGGGTGATCTACGAGGCCATCGAGGACGTGAAGGCCGCGCTTTCCGGCCTGCTGGCCCCGCAGGTGGACGAGCAGACGGTCGGCACCGTCGAGGTGCGGGAGACCTTCCACGTGCCGCGCGCAGGGACGATTGCGGGCTGCTACGTCACGTCGGGCGCCATCCGTCGAAATGCCCTGGTGCGCGTGCTGCGGGACAATGTCGTGATCTACGAGGGGGAGGTCGCCTCCCTGAGGCGGTTTAAAGACGACGTGCGGGAGGTGACCTCGGGCTTTGAGTGCGGCGTCGGCGTCGAAAACTTCAACGACGTGAAGGTCGGCGACGTGCTCGAGGTCTATGAGATGGTGGAGACGGCCAGGACAGTATGATCATCGGCTGCTGTCGAATCGAGGTTCACCTGCCGGAGAGCGGCTCCCTCAAGACCAAGCGGCACCTGGTCAAGAGCCTCACGGCGCGGCTCAAGAACCACTTCAACGTGTCGGTGGCCGAGGTGGATGGAAATGACCTCTGGCAGCGGGCGGTGATCGGCGTGGCCGTGGTCACCAACGAGGCCCGGTTTGCCGATCAGGTCATCTCCAAAGTCGTCGACCACGTGCGGAACGATGGACGGCTGGTCCTGATCGATTATCAGACGGAAATTCGATGAAGCGTTGGCGTCCTGAGAGCGTGGGGGGGATGATCCAGCAGGCGGTGAGCGAGGTGATCCGGGGCATGAAGGACCCGCGCATCGGGTTTGTGACCGTGACCGGCGTCGATATGTCCGAGGACCTGCGTCACGCCAAGGTTTACGTGAGCGTCCTCGGGCCGGAGGAGACGCGCAAGGGGACCCTGGACGCCCTGGAACACGGCGCCGCCTACATCCGGAGGGAGGTCGGACAGCGCATTCAGATCCGGCACACCCCGGAGTTGCTGTTCCGCTACGACCATTCCATCGAACACGGCGTGAAGATCGACAAGCTGCTGAACGAGATCAGAGATCAGAAGTCAGAAGTCAGTAGCCAGTAGTCAGATACTTCACAGGTGGTCATTTTTCTGACTTCTGACATCTGACTTCTGATGATGCCTGATCTCCTCGAAGGCATTCTCCCCGTGGACAAGCCGCAGGGGTGGACGTCTCACGACGTCGTCGCCCGGCTGCGGCGTCTCACGGGGGTGCGCAGGATCGGCCACGCGGGCACCCTGGACCCGATGGCCACAGGGGTCCTGCTGCTCTGCCTGGGCCGGGCCACGCGCGTGGTCTCTTTTTTGGCCGACGCCGAGAAGGAGTACCGGTTCCGGGTGTGTCTGGGCGTCTCCACTGACACCTACGACGCCGAAGGGCAGGTCGTGGCCAGGTCCGGCGCGATCCCGGCTGACCTCGACGCGGTTCGCAGGACGGCCGCCCGGTTTGAGGGGGAGATCGAACAGGTCCCGCCCATGTTCTCCGCGCTCAAGGTGGGCGGGCGAAAGCTCTACGACCTGGCCCGCCGCGGGGAGGTCGTGGAGCGCGCGGCGCGCAGGGTCCACATCCGGCAGATCGAGGTGGAGCGTCTGTGCGGGGCCGACCTCGACCTGAGGGTGGTCTGCTCGAAGGGGACCTACGTGCGCAGCCTCGCCGACGACCTGGGCCGGGCCCTCGGCTGCGGGGGGCACGTGACGGCGCTGCGGCGCACCCGCGTGGGGGAGGTGCGCGTCGAGGCGTGCAAGACGCCGGAGGCCATCGAGGGGGCGTTCCAGGAGGGAGGGCTGTCTTCCCTGGTCCTGCCGATGGAGCGAGCCCTTCTCCGGCTGCCCGCCCTCAGCCTGGACCGGGGAGGCCTCGTCCGGTTCTGCTCCGGGGCGAGCGTGCGGGTGGAGGGGACTGCTCCCCCGGATGAAGAGCAACTGAGGGTGGTGGGGCGCGATGGACACCTCTACGGGATCGGGGTGTGGGTCGGGGCCGGGGTGGTCCGGGCCAAGGCGGTCTTGAGAGAAGCAAAGAACAACATGAACGAGTCGTCTCCGTGAAGCTCCTGACCCGACTTGACTCCCCTCTGCAGCTGCCGTCCCCCGTCCTCACCGTCGGCACATTCGACGGCGTGCACCTGGGGCATCGCGCGATCCTGGAGGCCGTCTGTCGCGAGGCCGGACGGCGGCGCGGGAGCGCGGTGGCCGTCACGTTCGACCGTCACCCCAGGGCCGTGATCGCCCCCGAATCCGCGCCGCTGCTCCTGATGAGTCGCGAGGAGAAGCTGCGGGAGCTGCGGGCTGCCGGGGTCGAGGTGCTGATCGAGCTGCCGTTCACCCCGGAGTTCTCCCGCATCAGGCCCGAGGACTTCGTGGAGCAGGTGATCGTCCGGAAGGTCGGGGCGGCCGCCGTGGTGGAGGGGCACGATCACGGCTTTGGCCGGGGACGAAGCGGGGACGCCTCCACGTTGCAGGCGTTGAGCGCTCGGTTCGGGTTTGAGTTCATCGAGGTGGGGCCGCAGTTCGTGGACGGCGCCCCGGTCAGCAGCACCCGGCTGAGGGGGCTGATCGCAACGGGACGCGTGGAGGACGCGATGCGTCTCCTGGGGAGGTCCTACGGGCTGCTCGGGGAGGTGGCGCGCGGGGACGGCCGCGGGCGCCAGATCGGGTTTCCGACGGCCAACGTCAGACCCGACGCGCCGGACAAACTGCTCCCCGGCAACGGCGTCTATGCGGTCCGCGCCCGTGTCGACTCGGACTGGATGGAGGGCGTGGCCAACATCGGGTCGAGGCCGACGTTCGGCGGGACGGGGCGGTCCGTCGAGGTCCATATTCTCGACTTTTCGGGAGACCTGTATGGCCGGGGCATCGAGCTGGCCTTTCTGTCCCGCCTGCGGGAAGAGCGGAAGTTCGAGGGGATTCCGGACCTGGTGGCGCAGATCCACGAGGACGTGAGGGTCGCCCGCCAGCGACTCAAGGCCACATCAATGACACCTATAACCATGGAGGTGAGTTTTGCCGCTGACGAAGGAAGAGAAAAAAGGGCTGTTGAATGTGCACCGGACGCACGAGATGGACACAGGCTCCTCGGAGGTGCAGGTCGCGCTCCTCACGGAAAAGATCCGGCATCTCACGGAGCATTTTGATCAACACAAGAGGGACCATAACTCGAAGAGGGGCCTCCTCAAAATGGTGGGGCGGCGCAGACGGCTCCTGCGGTATATGGAGCGGACGGACATAGCGGGGTATCGCGCCCTGGTCGAAAAACTGGGGATCAGAGGGTAAGGCCTTCACGGCCACCGCGCAGCCGCCGGCCATCAGCCGGGACGAGGGCTGGCCTGAGTTCTGACTTACAGACCAGAGCCCTGTCATTCTGAGCGAAGCGAAGGCGCTTTGCATCACGCGAAGGCGATGGCTTCGCCTGGCTCAGGGTGACAGCTCCGCGGCCTTTAAGCGCCGGGACTCAAGGGTCGGGACTCTCCCCGCTGACCGCCGGTCGCTGGCGTCAAACGAAAGCATCCGGAGGTTCAGGCATGGCAGAAAGAGTGGAGGGCGTGGTGGGCGGTCGAACGCTCTCGTTCGAGGTCGGCCGTGTGGCCAAACAGGCGCACGGCGCGGTCTGGGTGCAGTACGGAGAGACGGTGGTGCTGGTCGCCGCGTGCGCCGCGCCGAAGGCGTCCGAAGGGCTCGACTTCTTCCCGTTGACCGTGGAGTACCGGGAGAAGGCCTACGCGGCGGGTCGCATTCCGGGCAGCATCTTCAAGAGGGAGGGGCGCAACTCCGAGACGGAGACCCTCTGCGCCCGGTTGATCGATCACCAGATCCGGCCGCTGTTCGCGAAGGAGTTCCGGGCCGAGACGCAGGTGATCGCCACGGTGCTGGCGATGGACCAGGAGAACCCCCCCGACATCCTCGGCATGACGGGGGCCTCCTCCGCGCTCTGCCTGTCCGACATCCCGTTTGCCGGGCCGATCGGGGCGGTGCGGGTGGGGCGCGTGAACGGCGAGCTCATCCTCAACCCGACGCTCACGCAGCTCCACGAGAGCGACCTGGACATGATCCTGTCTGGCAACCGCGAGTCGATCATCAGCGTGGAGGGGTCTGCCAAGGAGGTGGACGAGGCGGCCGTGCTGGCGGCGTTCGAGCTGGGGCACCAGGCCATCGTGCAGATCATCGACATGCAGGAGCAGCTCATCGCGCGCTGCGGCAGGCCCAAGCGGGAGGTGGTCCCCCAGCCGGTCGATGAGGAACTCAAGGCCGCCGTGCTGGAGCTGGCCGAGGCCCGCGTCAAGTCCGCGAACCGCACGCCCGAGAAGGAGGGGCGTTCCGACCTGCTCCGGCAGATTCAGGAGGAGGTCGTGGCGGCGCTGGCCGGGCGATTCCCGGAATCTGAGGGGGAGATCGCCGCCCTCATCGACGACATCGTGAGGGTGGACATGCGGAGCATGATCCTGGACAAGGGCCTGCGCATCGACGGGCGGGGCAAGGACGAGCTCCGGCCCATCACCTGCGAGGTGCCCGTGCTCCCCCGCGTGCACGGGTCCGCCATCTTCACCCGGGGGCAGACGCAGGCCCTCTGCGTGGCCACGCTGGGCAGCAAGTCGGACGAGCGGATGGTGGACGACCTGGAGGGGAAGTCGTTCAAGAGCTTCATGCTGGACTACAACTTCCCGTCCTACAGCGTGGGGGAGGTCCGGCGTCTCGGCCCGCCCAGCCGGCGGGAGATCGGGCACGGGGCGCTGGCCGAGAAGGCCCTCTCTCCGATCATCCCGGCGGAGGACTCCTTCCCCTACACCATCCGGGTGGTCTCCGAGATCCTGGAGTCCAACTCCTCCTCGTCCATGGCCACGGTCTGCGCCGGGACGCTGGCGCTGATGGACGCCGGGGTGCCGATCAAGACGCCCATCGCCGGGGCCGGCGTGGGCCTGGTCAAGGAGGGGGACCGGTGGATGGTCCTCACCGACATCCTGGGCGCTGAGGACCACCTGGGGGACATGGACCTGAAGGTGGCCGGGAGCCGGGAGGGCATCACGGCCATCCAGATGGACATCAAGATCAAGGGGATCAGCTTCGACATCATGCGCGAGGGGCTGGAGGCCGCGCGCGTCAGCCGGCTGGAGATCCTGGACAAGATGGCCCAGGCGCTCCCTGGCCCGCGCCCTGAGCTGTCGCCCTTCGCGCCGCGCATCCTGTCGATCCAGATCCCGGTCTCCAAGATCGGCCTGGTGATCGGCCCCGGCGGGAAGACCATCCGGGAGATCGAGAAGACCGGCGCCACGATCAACGTGGAGGACGACGGGATGATCACCGTCGCCTCGGTGGAGGCCGAGGCGGGCGAGCAGGCCCTGGCCATGATCCGCGCCCTGGTCGAGGACGCGGAGGTGGGGAAGGTCTACGAGGGGCGCGTCAAGAGCATCAAGGAGTTCGGGGCCTTCATCGAGATCCTCCCCGGCAAGGAGGGGCTCTGCCACATCTCGGAGCTGGAGCACCGCCGCGTGGCCCGCGTGGAGGACGTCCTGGCGGAGGGGGACCTCACCCGCGTCAAGGTCATCGGCATAGACGACGCGGGCAAGATCAAGTTGAGCCGCAAGGCCCTTCTGGAGGGCGGCCCCCCGCCGGGCGAGGATGGAGATGGGGATGGGGATGGGCGGCGGCGCGAGCGGCGGGAGAGGGGAGACAGGGACCGGGATCGGAGGCCCCCGAGGCGGAGATAGGATGGGGGAAAGTAGGGGCGACCCGCCGGGTCGCCCCTACGCCAATTTTATCAAGACTACCTGGGAACCTCTCCGGTAGTCTTTCGCTTTGCGTATGAATTCTGACAACGTTTGCAAGACTGTCCTTCCCAGCGGCCTCCGCATCCTGACCGAGCGGGTCCCCCACGTGCGGTCCGTCTCTCTGGGGGTGTGGGTGGAGGCCGGGTCCAGGGATGAATACCTGCCGCATCGGGGGATCATCCACTTCATCGAACACATGCTCTTCAAGGGGACCGCCCGCCGGACGGCCTACGACATCGCCTACAGCCTGGAGTCCGTGGGCGGGCAGTTAGACGCCTTCACCGGGCGCGACGTCACCTGCTTCTTCGCGCGGTGCCTGGACGAGCACGTCTCAATCGCCCTGGACGTCCTGGGCGACATGCTGGCGCATTCCCTGTTCGACCCGGAGGCCATTGAACGGGAGAAGGGGGTGGTCCTGGAGGAGATCCGGAACGTGGAGGACACCCCCGACGACCTCATCCACGACATCATCGGGAAATCGGTCTGGGGCGATCACCCCGTGGGGAGCCCCATCCTCGGCGCGCAGGAGACGGTGGGGGGGTTCCGGCGGGAGGACCTGGTCCAGCACATCCGGGAGTTCTACACCTCCGGAAACGTCGTCGTGGCCGCGGCGGGCAGCCTGGAGCACGACGCCTTCGTGGAGGCGGTCGCCCGCTCTATCGTGCTCCCGGAGTCGCCGAGGTTCCCCCGGTCCCGCACGGCCCCGCCCGTCTGCCCCGGCAGGGCCCAGCACGTGGACAAAAAAATCGGCCAGACGCACGTCTGCCTGGGGGCGACCGCATTCTCCTACAACGACCGGCGCCGGTTCGACCTGCTCGCCGCCAACACCATCCTGGGCGGGGGGATGAGTTCGCGCCTGTTCCAGGAGGTCCGCGAGCGCCTCGGCCTGGCCTATTCCATCTACTCCTACGTCGAGATGCTCGGCGACACCGGCCTGTTCGGGGCCTACCTGGCCTGCGAGGAGGCGCAGGCCTATCGGTCCACGGCGCTTGTCTGCGACGAGTTTCGCCGGATCAAGACCGAGGGGGTGACCGAGGTGGAGGTCGAGAACGCCAAGGCGCAGCTCAAGGGGGGGCTTGTCATCGGGCTGGAGGGCATGAGCAAGCGCATGAGCCGCCTGGCCAAGCAGGAGATCTACTTCGGGAGCTATCAGACCGTGACGGACGCCCTGACGGAGATCGACGCCGTCACCTGCGAGGGGGTGGTGGAGGTCTGTCGCTCGATCCTCGACCCGGAGCGGTTCCATCTTGTCACCGTAGGGCCGGAGGCGGACGGCGTTCCGCAGGCGCTGGAGAGGATATAAACATCTTACTTTCAATTAATTATCATTATGTCCGATCACGTCTACATCGCCGACATCGCTCGCTGTGAGGGGCAGGAGGTCCTGCTCAAGGGGTGGCTCTACAACCGGCGCTCCAGCGGGAAGCTGCACTTTCTTCAGGTCCGGGACGGCACGGGGGTCATCCAGTGTGTTGTGTTTCAGGGGGATGTGACGCCGGAGGTGTTCGAGCGGGCAGGCCACCTGACCCAGGAGTCCTCCATCTCTGTAACGGGGACGGTCCGGGCGGATCGCCGGTCCCCGATCGGTTTTGAGGTGGGGGTGAGAGGCCTGGAGGTCGTGCAAATGGCCTATGACTACCCGATCACCCCCAAGGAGCACGGCACGGCCTTTCTGATGGACAACCGTCATTTGTGGCTCCGCTCGTCCCGGCAGCACGCCATTCTCTGCGTCCGGAGCGAGATCATCCAGGCGTGCCGGGACTACTTCAACGACCGGGGGTTCGTGCTGGTGGATGCGCCGATCCTGACCCCTGCGGCGTGCGAGGGGACCACCACCCTGTTTGAGACGCCCTACTTCGAGGAGAAGGCCTACCTGACCCAGAGCGGCCAGCTCTACATGGAGGCGGCGGCCATGGCCTTTGGGCGGGTCTACTGCTTCGGGCCGACCTTCCGGGCCGAGAAGTCCAAGACCCGGCGACACCTGACCGAGTTCTGGATGATCGAGCCGGAGGTGGCCTACATGGACCTGGACGGGGACATGGACCTGGCCGAGGACTTCGTGGCCTATGTCGTCGGGCGGGTCGTGGAGCGCCGGAGGTCGGAACTCCAGTTTTTAGAAAGGGATGTCTCAAAACTTGAAGCCGTTAAAAAGCCTTTCCCGCGCATCTCTTACAGCGACGCCGTGGATATTCTGAAGGGCAAAGGGGTGGCCTTTACGTGGGGAGACGATCTGGGAGGGGACGAGGAGACGGTCCTGGCCGGGGCGTTCGACCGGCCTGTCCTGGTGCATCGATACCCGGCAGCGTGCAAAGCCTTCTATATGAAGGCAGATCCGGTTGATTCGAGGCTGGCCCTTTGCGTGGACGTGCTGGCCCCGGAGGGTTATGGGGAGATCATCGGAGGGGGACAGCGCGAGGACTGTCTGGAGACGCTGGAGGCGAAGGTTGTTGAGCACAACCTGCCCGGAGAGGCCTTCGCCTGGTACCTCGACCTCCGCCGCTACGGCACGGTGCCTCACGCGGGGTTTGGGATGGGGATCGAGCGAACCGTCGCCTGGATCTGCGGCCTGAAGCACGTCCGGGAGACGATCCCATTTCCGAGGATGTTGCAGCGCCTCTATCCATAGAGGAGAGGGTGAGGGATGGCGGATTTAGGGACCCACAGGCATTTTAGGAGGCGGGCGTTCAGGGAGACCTGGACGTTTTTTTTGACCACCCTTAAAAAAAGGAACTAAAATGGAAGAAAAAATTAATTATAACGACGATTTTACAATCGTTCAGGCGAGTAAATTTCTTAATTTATCGACCAAAACCATTCATAATTACATTAAAAAAGGGATATTAAAAGCCAATAAATGGAATGGAATGTGGTTTGTAGAGAATAGAAGTATTATGGAAATAAATATGAAATTAAATAGAAGTAAAATAGAATTTCAGGACCCCCGAAAGCCTCCAAAAGGCCCTCAGGAGACCAGCTTCTGGGTCGACAAAGGACACTACGAAGAGTTGCTCAGGCAGGTCGGCCAGCTCCGGGCTGCAGAGAACCTGCTGGTCGAATATAAATCCCAAAACCAACGGCTTTTAGATAGAATAAAAGAGCTGGAAAAAGAGGTGGATCGGCTCACGCTGGAGGGACAAAAGCGGGGATTCTGGAAGAGGCTGAGAAAGGGGACCAAAACGACCCGGCAGGAGGGCACAAAAAACCCCGGTTGAGAGATAAAATTTTTCTTTAGTTTACATAATATATCTTATACGAAATAGTAGAGTCTCAAAAAAGGCGGCTCCAGGCATCCGCCTGAAAACCTCCAGGGGCCACCTTCCTACCGCCGCTTCCGGACCATATAGATAATGTAATAGACCACAAACACCCCGGCAAGGCCGTACATGATCAGCCAGACCGTATCCGGCGACAGGGCGCTCTCTTGCTGTTGCTTGATTTTAGTAATGCGCTCCCGCTGGTTGATGTAGGTCTCGTTGTTCGGGTCCAGTTGAATGGCCTTATCCCATTCCTGGACAGCCATATCCTGGCGGTCCAGGGCATAATAGATGTTTCCCAGGTTGTAATGCGCCTGGGCCATGTCAGGTTTCAGCTCCAGCGCCCGGCGATACTGGCGGGCCGCATCATTGTACTTCTCCTTCCCCTGTTTGTGGTAGACCACCCCCAGGTCGTGGACGGCCTGCGCATCGTTGGGGTAAAATTGAAGATATTTTTTATACCCCAGCTCGGCCACATCGTAGCGGCGTATGTCGAACCCCACCTGCGCCAGGTTGTAATAGGCGTCGGCATAGTTGGGGTCTTTCAGGATGGCCTCGCGGTAGGCTTCGAGCGCGCGCCCGAGATCTCTCCGGATCCCCTGACCGGTCTGATACTGATACCCCCTGTCGAACGCCCGCTGGGCGGCCTCCCGGTCTCTTCTCTGCGCCTCCGCCGTGGCGAACGCCAGGAATATAATGAGAATTGTCAAAACAGGGATATGCAGGACAGGCAGGATCGCTTGAGAGCGTCTCTTATTTATCCTGTATCCTCTGCGCATCCCTGTCAAATCCCCCATATTCACCGGATAGGTCGAACCTCAAAATGGAAAGACCTCATCCATCCTCTCAATCAGCCGGGAACGGCTGATTTTCTCTTGCAGAACCACCTCTATGGCGGGCCGGTGCGACCAGGCCGTCAGGATGTCCTCCCACGTGATGGTGAGCTTCCGACACTCCAGCCGAATCACCAGAAAAGCGCTGACCATAGCCCTGATCACAGACCGTTCCTCCAGCCGGATCGCCCGCCTCCCCCCCCTCCCAGAGGCAGACACGAATTTTGCCAAAGATGATGAAATCGTGGCCCGGAGTCAAGACAAATTCAGAAAAAACGCGGCCCCGGAGGACGACCATCTCCGGGGCCAGAGGATAAACGATCAACGCGCAAATGTATCGGGGTCAAACCTTCTCAATGACCTGCGGACTTCCGGAGTTCCTCCTGGCGATGTCGCACGATGCGGGCCTGGACGACGTAGACCACGTCCTCCGCGATGTTGGAGGCATGGTCCCCGATCCGCTCCAGGTGGCGGGAGATGAGAATGAGGTGAATGGCGCGGTCGATGGTGGCGGGATCGACCATCATGTACGTGAGCAACTCCCGGAAGATCTGATCGCGCAGGTTGTCCAGCTCGTCGTCTCGCAATCGGACCGCGTCGGCCAGGGCCACGTCCCGGTTGACGAAGGCGTCGAGCGCGTTCTTCACCATCCACTGGGCGACGTCGGCCATCCTCGGGATGTCTATGAAGGGCTTGAGCAGAGGCAGCCGGTTCAGGATCAACGCCTCCTGGGCGATGTCGATGGCCTTGTCGTTGATCCGTTCGAGGTCGGTGTTGGCCTTGATCACCGCCGCGATGAACCGGAGGTCCGAGGCCACGGGCTGTCTCAGCGCGAAGAGGGTCAGCGCCTCCTCCTCGATCTCGATCTCCATCTGATCGATATCCTTCTCGTCCGAAATCACCTTCTGCGCAAGGGCGTCGTCCCGCGTCGTCAGAGAGCGCACCGCCTCCTGGATGGACTGCTCCACCGCCCCGGCCATCTTGAGCATCCGTTGCTTCAGGTCGCCCAGCTTTTGATCGAAGTGGCGCTCGCTCATTATCCGAACCTTCCGGTGATGTAGTCCTCCGTCATCCTCTCGTCCGGCTTCGTGAACATCTTTTTCGTGGGGCCGACCTCCACCAGCTTCCCAAGCCACATGAAGGCCGTCCGGTCCGAGACGCGTGCGGCCTGCTGCATGTTGTGCGTGACGATGACGATGGTGAAGTCCCGTTTCAGGTCGTCAATCAGGTCCTCGATCTTCTGCGTGGCGATCGGGTCGAGGGCGGAGCAGGGCTCGTCCATCAGGATGACCTCCGGCTGGACGGCCAGCGTCCGGGCGATGCAGAGGCGCTGCTGCTGTCCTCCGGAGATGCCCATGGCGCCCTGCTTGAGCCGGTCCTTCACCTCGTCCCACAGCGCGGCGGACCTCAGGCTCCACTCCACCCGCTCCTCGATCTCCTGTTCGCTCTGGCCCAGGAGCCGGAGGCCGAAGGCCACGTTGTCGTAGATCGACTTCGGGAACGGGTTGGGTTTCTGGAACACCATGCCCACCCGCCGGCGGAGGGCCGTCACGTCCACGTCCGGGGCGTAGACGCTCCTGCCGTCCAGGAGGACGTCCCCCTCCACGCGCACCTCGTTGGAGACCTCCGAGATGCGGTTGACGGCCTTGATGAGGGTCGACTTCCCGCACCCGGAAGGCCCGATGAGCGCCAGCACCTCGTTCCGGAGAATGCCGAGGCTGACCCCCTCCACGGCCCTGTGGTCCCCGTAATAGTAGGACAGGTCCTTGATCTCGATGACGCCCTTGCCGTTTCCGTTTCCGTTCATTTTGCTTAACTCACCGCCTCACCTGACGCCGGAAATGGGACCGGAACAGGATGGCGGTCAGGTTCAGGGCGAAGGTCAGGCCCAGGAGGACCAGTGCCGTGGCGTACTGGATGGGCCGGGTGGCCATGGTGTTGGTGGACTGCGTGGACATGATAAAGATGTGGTAAGAGAGTTCCATGAACTGGTCGAGGGGGTTGAGCATCGGGATGAGGCCGAACAGCTTCGTCACCGGCAGCCGGGGCAGAAAGTAGGCGCAGCCCGTGAACAGGATGGGAGCCGTCTCCCCCGCCCCCCGGCTGATCGAGAGGATCGCGCCCGTGAGGATGCCCGCCCGCGCCTGCGGCAGGACCACCCCGCTCACGACCTGCCACCGGGTGGCCCCCAGGGCGTAGGCCGCCTCCCGATGGCTCTGGGGCACGGCGTTCAGGGCCTCCTCCGTGGAGACGATGATGACCGGCAGCACCAGACACGAGAGCGTGGCCGAGGCCCAGAGCATGGCGGGCTGCCCGAACAGAAGGCCCGTGCCGAGCACGCCGTCGATGCCCCTGCCCACGAACAGGATGAAGAACCCCACCCCGAACAGCCCGAACACGATGGAGGGCACCCCGGCCAGGTTGTTGACCGCGGCCCGGATGACCCTGGCCAGGAGTCCTGGACCGGCGTACTCGACGAGATAAATGGCCGAGCAGACGCCGAGGGGCATGGCCATGAGGATCATCAGGAGCGTCACGAAGAGCGTCCCGAAGATCGCCGGAAACACCCCCCCCTCCGACATGCCCCCCCTGGGAATATCGGTCAGAAACTCCCACGAGATCACCCCGCCCCCGCCCACGGCGATATGGCCCAGGATCCAGAGGAGCGCACAGGCCACGAGGATCGTCACGGCCCTGCAGAGGCCGATGAAGAAGGCCCCGGCGATGTCCCTGATGGGAGCGGGTGGCGCGTTCGGCTGTTCCACGGGCAAAACTCACCTCACATCCTGAGCTTCTTCCGCATCCGGTGGATGATGACCTCGGCGATCAGGTTGAACACGAAGGTGATGCTGAAGAGGATCGTGCCGACCAGAAACAGGGCATAATAGTGCGCGCTCCCGTAGACCACCTCGCCCAGCTCGGCGGCGATGGTGGCCGTCATCGTGCGAACCGTGGAGAAGACATTCCCCGTCACAACGGCCCCGTTGCCGGTGGCCATCAACACGATCATCGTCTCCCCCAGGGCGCGGCCAAACCCCAGGATGACGGCCGCGGTCACCCCCGACACGGCGGCGGGGAGCACCGTCCGGGAGATCGTCTGCCACCGGGTGGCCCCCAGCCCGTAGGCCGCCTCCCTCAGCTCGCTGGGGACCGCCCGCAGGGCGTCCTCCGTCATCGAGGCGATCACCGGGACGATGACCAGGGAGACGCCGAGCGCCCCGACGAAGGCGTTCAGGCGGAACCGGGTTCCGAGGGCCCCCTGAAGGACCGAGGCCACGACCACGAGGAAGAAGAAGCCCAGGACGACCGTGGGGATGCCCGCCAGGAGTTCGATGAAGGGCTTGACAACCTCCCGGACCCGGACGCCGGCCACCTCCGACAGGTAGATGCCGATGCTGATGCCGAAAAGGGTGGAGATCAGGGTGGCCGGGAGCGCGACCAGAAAGCTGCCCAGGACCAGGGGCACGATGGAGTACTTCTCCGGCTCCGCCACCGGCTGCCACATATACTTGAACACCTGCTGGCCGGTGATCGCGTCCTCCCCGTAGTGGCCGATGAAGTCCCTCCAGGGGACCTCAACCATTGCCTTGATCCCCTCCTTGAACAGGAAGAGGAAGATGAGGACGATGATGACGATGGAGGCGATCCCGTTCAGGAGCAGGAACTTCTCGATCAGGCGTTCTTTGAGGCGAGATCGGTCCACTCTCCGGTTGTAGGAAAGGACGCGGGGCCTCTCCAGCGGACGGGAGTCGAAGGCCGAGGGGACCTCGGAGGTGACTTTGACGGTGGATTCCATGGGCAAAGTTAAATTAACTTTTCATAATCTTGTGCATGGAACGGTGTCGCTTGGCGCACAGGCCCTCTCCCCGCCTCGCTGACGCTCGGCTTCCCCTCTCCCACGTGTGGGAGAGGGGTGGCAGGCGCAGCCTGACGGGGTGAGGGCCAGAGCCGCAGCGATTTTTTAATCAGGCTCTCGATGAGGACTCTACTTCTTCCCCACCTCTTCCTTCTTCGTCGGCAGCGGGATATAGCCGTCTTCCCTGGCGACCTCCTGCCCCTCAGGCCCCAGGATCCAGTCCAGGTAGGCCTTCACCTCCCCCTTTGGCGCGCCGGGGGTGTAGCAGTAGAGGTAGCGGGAGATCGGGTACTCGTTGCTGTAGATGACCGCATAGTGAATGGATTTTCCGTCAGACGCGAGCGGGGAGACGGCGGGGCTGGCGGCGTCCTTCTTGATCTTCAGGACCTTGCAGTCGGAGCGGGTCAGAAAGTAGGCCACGCCCCCGAACCCGATGGCCTTCGCGTCGTGGCCCACCGCGTCGGCCACGGTCGCCGTGCCGGGCATCGTCTGGCAGTCCGCGGCAAAGTCCTTGTTCTTCAGGACGTGCTCCTTGAAGAAGACGTAGGTCCCGCTGTTGTTCTCGCGGCTGTAGCGGATGATGGGGCCGGAGGTCCCCCCCACGTCCTTCCAGTTGTTGATCGCCCCGATGTAGATGTTCATGACCTGTTCCATCGACAGCTCGCTGACCGGGTTGTCCTTGTGGACCACCACGCAGAGGCCGTCCAGGGCCACCTTGAACTCCTTCACGTCGATCCCGTTCGAGAGGGCCAGCTTCCGCTCCGAGCCTTTGATGTCCCGGCTGGAGTTGGCGATGTTGCAGGTCCCGTTGATCAGCGCCGCGATGCCCGTCCCGGACCCGCCGCCCGTGACCTGAATGGCCACGCCCTTGTGCTGGTTCTGGTAGACCTCCGCCCACTTCTGCGCGACCAGGACCATCGTGTCGGAGCCTTTGACGGTGATGTTCTGGGCGGACGCCGGGCCGGCGAAGAAAGACAGAAGGGCGCCCCCCCCGATGACCCGCCCCAGGCGTTTAAAAAGTCCGTTCTTGAGCATCTGTTCCTCCATAAATGACAAGGCGTTTACGGCTGTTCTCAATACCGCACCGTCCACTGGGCCACGAAGGTGGTGATGGTCTGTCGGGCGCTGTTCCGAGGCTTCTCGACCACCGCGTTGAGCTGCAGCCGGGCGTGCTCGTGGAAGTAGAACCCCACGTAGGGCGTGTAGAAGGTGGACCCGTCATTCGCGGCCTTCGTGTTGGGATCATACTTCTCAACGCGGAACCCCGGCTCCACGAACGGGAGGTCCTTCGATTTCGTGGGGGCCTTGTAGACCGCGGTGACGTAGACCCCCCGGACGGTGACGCCCCGGATGACCTGCCGCTTCCCCAGGATATTCGCCGACGCCCTCCCCCCGATCACACCCCCCCGCCAGTTGTCCCCGGATCGGAACTCCCCCTCCAGGATAAACCCTTTCTTCTGGACCTTCCAGTCCAGACCGTAGGCCCTGGCCTTGAAACTCCCCTCGTTTCCGGGATACCCCAGCGTGTCCGACACCCCCCGAGCCAGGCTCACCCCCAGGTCGTTTATGTTGAAGCTGGCCCCTATGGAGAACCCGGCCACGGGGATGGCCTCCACCCGCCCCACGACGCCCTTCCGGCTGTCCGTGTCCGTGGGCTGATTGGCCCCGTTCCCGTTAAAAATGCCGAACTGGTATTCAAAGGGGGCCTTCGCCTCGTAGAAGTCCCCCAGCACCGCCACCCCCATGTCCCGCTCCTGGTAGGCCAGGCGCGAAGGGCCGAACTCCTCGCTCATCCTTCCTCTGTCCACTGTCAGAATGGCCGAGGAGGACCGCAGCTCCTCCCGGCTGAAGGGCTTCTTCCAGTGGCCCATGCGAACCGTGAAATACCCCTTTGGAGAGACCAGGAAGTCCAGGAACACGTCTTTGAGGGAGAGAGCGGTGGGCACCACGTCCATGCCGATGGTGGATTTGATCCGGGGGGTCAGGGTCGGTTTGATGTAGACCTCGGCCCGCCGGATGCGGAAGGTATTGTTGGGGATGACGTCCCTCTCGCTGGTGTACTGCCATCGGGGCTGGATAAAGCCGTTAAATTCCAGCGCCTCCGCGATCTTGTTCACGAACTGCGGCGTCTGGGCGTCGGATACGCGGGGTGTCCAGGCCGGACCGAACATCAGCAGGCAAGAAAGCGTTAGAACGACGGCGCTTTTGCGCATGAGTTCCTCCTCCATTCTTTTATAACAGCCATGATAAGGGGGCGACGTTACGCGGAAGTTACTGTCATGTTACAATTGCGTGACAATCCAATTTTGGGGGACATAGGCAATCTACCGGTTACAGGTCACAGAACGGTTACAGGATTGTTATGATTTGGTGACATCTTCAGCCCATTTTTTCCCTTGCGCCCCGGGTCAAATTTTTATATATTTGAATAACCGAATATAGTAATGTAATAGACATATAAAAAAGGAGACTCCCTTGAAAGAGGCCGTGACCCTGTTCAGCGCCCTGTCCGACGAGACCCGGCTGCGCATCCTGGCCCTGCTGGCGCACAGGGCGGGGAGACGATCCGGTGAATCGTCCGGGGCGGGGGAACTCTGCGTCTGCCAAATCGAGGAGGTCCTCCGGATACCCCAGTCCAAGGTCTCCCGGCACCTGACGGCCCTGCGGCACGCCGGGCTGGTCTCCTGGCGGCGGGAGGGGACCTGGATCTACTACTCCCTCCCTGAGCCGAAGAACGACCTGGAGGCCCGCCTCCTGGACTGCCTGAGGACGTGTCTCCAGGAGGCCCCCCAGGTCCGGGAAGACGTCCGGCGGATCGCCGAGTGCCCCCCCCTTGCGGCGAAATGCTGCGAAGACGGCAAGGAGGGATCGCCTCCGGCGAAACGCCCCGCAAGGAGGCTGCGCCATGAAGCTCAAAAAGGAAAAAGAATAGCATGAACCGACAACGACGCGTGCTGTTTCTGTGCACCGGCAACTCCTGCCGGAGCCAGATGGCAGAGGGGCTGCTCCGACATCTGGGCGGGAGCCGCTTCGAGGTCTTTAGCGCAGGGACCGCCCCTAAACCGGTCCACTCGCTGGCCGTCCGGGCCATGCAGGAGGTCGGCGTGGACATCTCCGGGCAGACCTCCAAATCGTTGGACCGTTTCCTGAAGGACCGGTTCGACGCGGTCATCACCGTCTGCGACCGGGCCAAGGAGAGCTGCCCGATCTTCCCCGGAGGCGGGGAGCGGATTCACTGGGGGTTCGACGACCCGGCGGAGGCCATCGGGACCGAGGAGGAGCGGATGCGGGTCTTCCGCCGGGTGCGGGATGAAATCCGGGCCAGGATCGAAGGGTTTCTTTTCAACGCGATCCTGTAGAGGAGGGTTTTATGGAAGAAGGCAACGACAAGCGGCTCTCTTTTCTGGACCGGTACCTCACGCTCTGGATCTTCCTGGGCATGGCCTCTGGCGTGGGGCTCGGTTACATCTCCCCGGAGGTCGTGCAGGTCATCACCCGGTTCCAGGTGGACACCACCTCCATCCCCATCGCCCTCGGCCTGATCCTGATGATGTACCCGCCCCTGGCCAAGGTCAAATACGAGGAACTGGGGGACGTATTCCGAAACGTCCGCGTCCTGGCCCTCTCCCTGGTCCAGAACTGGGTCATCGGCCCCATCCTGATGTTCTTCCTGGCGATCCTGTTCCTGCAGGACTACCCGGAATACACAGTCGGCCTGATCATGATCGGCCTGGCCCGCTGCATCGCCATGGTCATCGTCTGGAACGAGCTTGCAAAAGGAGACACGGAGTACGCGGCGGGCCTGGTGGCCTTCAACTCCGTGTTCCAGGTCCTGTTCTACTCCGTCTACGCCTACGTCTTCATCACCGTCCTGCCGGAGTGGATCGGGCTGAAGGGCGTGGAGGTTCACGTCACCATCGGACAGATCGCGGAGAGCGTTTTCATCTATCTCGGCATCCCCTTCATCGCCGGGATCATCACCCGATTCAGCCTCATCAAGCTCAAAGACCGTGTCTGGTACGAGCAGAAGTTCATCCCAAAGATCAGCCCCATCACGCTGATCGCCCTGCTCTTCACCATCGTGGTGATGTTCTCCCTCAAGGGGGAATACATCGTCAGAATCCCGATGGACGTGGTCCGCATCGCGATCCCCCTGCTCATCTACTTCGTGGTCATGTTCCTCGTGTCCTTCTACATGGGCAGGAAGGTCGGGGCGGACTACTCGAAGACCGCCACGCTCTCCTTCACGGCGGCGAGCAACAACTTTGAGCTGGCCATCGCCGTGGCCGTGGCCGTGTTCGGGATCGAGTCCGGCGCGGCGTTCGCGGCGGTGATCGGGCCGCTCGTGGAGGTGCCGGTGCTCATCGGCCTGGTCAACGTGGCGCTCTGGTTCCAGAGAAAATATTTCGAGGTGGCGCTGAAGCCTGCGGCGCAGGAAGGCTGATAGACTTACGAGAGTTTCGGCCCTCACCCCGCCTCGCTTCGCTCGGCTTCCCCTCTCCCACATGTGGGAGAGGGGTGGTGAACGCAGTGAACCGGGGTGAGGGCTGCTTCCCATAACGTTTATACAAGGAGATCAATACCATGAACGATCAGACCATCAAAGAGGCCGTGCGCGAGCGCTATGGGCGCATTGCGAAAGGGGAATTGAAAGGGTGCTGCTCGGAGACGGCAGTGGCGACTGAGGGCTATAACACGGCGACCTCCCCGTCGGAGTCGAGCTGCGGCTGTGGCAGCCAGGCAACCGACGCGGGGGACCTGGGCCTGGGGTGCGGGAGGCCCACGGATCTGGCGGGCATAGAACCCGGCATGACCGTGGTGGACCTGGGGAGCGGGGCGGGCGTGGACGTCTTCCGGGCGGTGGAGAAGGTCGGGCCGGTGGGCCGGGTCATCGGCGTGGACATGACGCCGGAGATGATCCACAGGGCGTGGGCGAACGCCCTGGATCGGGGGGTTCGGAACGTGGAGTTCCGGCTCGGAGAGATCGAGGCCCTGCCCCTCCCGGACGCCTCCGCCGACCTGGTCATCAGCAACTGCGTGATCAACCTGGTCCCCGACAAGGGGAAGGCCTTCGACGAAATCCTGAGAATCCTGAAGCCGGGGGGCCGGATGGTGGTGTCGGACATCGTGACCCGGGGCGAGATGCCGGAGGAGGCCCGGAAAGACATGGCCCTGTGGGCCGGGTGCGTCTCCGGCGCGATGGACCGGGACGCCTATCTGGGCCTGATGCGCCAGAGGGGTTTCCGGGAGGCGCGGGTCCTGACGGAGCAGGAGTACAGCTATGGGAGGACGGATGAGTACGCCCTCCTGAGCGCGACCGTGGAAGGGAAGAAATAATTTTTGAATGCTATCCCCATCCGGCGGGGCGCGCGACCAAATAAACAGGCGTCTCATCTGGGCGGGAGATCTGATGCCCAGACGAGACGCCTGTATGGAAAATCAGTAGATCACGAAATGGCGTAAATGGCCCAAATCAGGCGATTTATCGTTCAGGTGTAGGGGCGACTCTCGCGAGTCGCCCGTCGGCCTTGTGGAATCGGATCGCCGGGCGGGTCCAAGACCCGCCCCTACCCCTACGGGGTAAACCGACTGATCCTGGGCATCAGCCGCCAATTCGTGACGTTTCGTGATGTACTGAAAATAGGCCTTCAAACCTTCAAGAACACCGGGCGCATCCTGGCAAGGCCGGATGAGCAGGAGACGTAATTGGCTCCTGGTTACGCCTGCCTGAGTTCCGGGAGCGCGGGTGGCTAACCCGGCATCACGGGCGACCCGCGGGCACTCTCGCCTGCGCGGTCCCCATACCCTGAGGATGTCGCCCGGTGTGCCTGTATGAAATAGAGACGAAACAGAGGGAAGAAGGTTACAAGAGAAAGGCGCCGGAGAGGAGACCCCCGAAAAGACGCTCAGGCGCGGTCAGCCGTCGACCGGCAGCAGGATTTTGAAGACCGACCCCTTCCCCACCTCGCTCTCCGCCCGCACCGATCCGCCGTGCGCCTCGGCGATGTGCTTCACGATCGAGAGGCCCAGACCCGTCCCCCCCAGCGCCCGCGACCTCGCCCGGTCCACCCGGTAGAACCGCTCGAAGACGCGGGGCAGGTGCTCCGGCGAGATGCCGATGCCGGTGTCGGCCACCGCCACCTCCACCCACCGCCTCCCCCCCGGAGTGGGGGAATGGGAGAATGGGGGAATGGGGGAAGAATCTTTCTCCCACTCTCCCACTCTCCCACTCTCCCTTTCGCTTTTTCCTTTCTTCTCCGTTTCTCCGTTTCTCCGTTTCTCCGTTTCGTTCTGCTCATGCACGAGCCTGGCTTCTATGCCTATCCTCCCCCCCTCCGGCGTGTATTTGACGGCGTTGTCGAGCAGGTTGACCAGCGCCTGTTCGATCAGCGTCTCATCGCAGGGCACGTCCGGGAGGCCGTCGGGGACGTCCGTCTGAACGTCAATCCTCTTCTGCGCCGCCGCCACGACCTGGACGGCGCTCTGAATGACCGGCCGGATGGGTTGGGAGACGCGCCGGACCTCCTGCGCCCCCGACTCGATGCGGGAGAGGTTCAGCAGGTCGTCGATCAGGGCGGAGAGCCGGCCCGCGTGGCTCTGGATCGTCCCCACGAACCGGTGGGCCGCGTCCCGGTCGTAGAGGGCCCCGTACGCCAGCGTCTCCGCGCACCCCCTGATGGCCGTCAGGGGCGTCCGGAGTTCGTGCGAGACGTTGGCCACGAAGTCCCTCCGCATCCGCTCCATGCGGCGCATCTCCGTCACGTCGTAGAAGATGCCCACAGCCCCGATGACCGCGCCGTGGAGCCGGATCGGGGTGAAGTGCGCCTCCACGTGTCGCTCCGCCGGGCTGAGCAGCGCGACCTCCCGCACGGTCTCCTCCCCCGACCGGAGCGTCCGCTCGATGGCGTCCTGGACGTCCGGGTTGCGGACGACCTCGATGGAGGGCCTCCCCGCCACCGGCGACGCAGGGGGCGATTGAAACAGGTCGCGCAGCGCCGCGTTGGCCGAGAGGACGGCCCCGCGCTCGTCCGTCACCAGGATCCCCTCGGTGGCCGAGGCCAGGACGGCCTCCAGCAGGGACTTCTCCTCCGTGATCTGGTCGATCCGGGCCTTGAGCTGGGAGGACATCTCATTGAGCGCCCTGGCCAGGCTGTCGAGTTCGTCCGAAGAGGGCGCATAGGCGCGGGCGGAGAAGTCCCCCCTGGCCATGTCGCGGGCCACAGAGGTCATCGCGCGGATGGGTCTGGAGATGACGTAGGAGGCCCCGTAGCAGAGGACGAGGGAGAGGAGGAGGCCCCAGAGCGAGGCGATGAGGAGGGTGTTGCGGATCTGATCGAGGATCTTCTGAACGTCCGTGAGCGGCGCGGCCAGCCGGACCACCCGGACGGCCTGCAAGCTGTCGGGGGCGAGCAGGGCCACATAGAGCAGATCGACCCCGACCGTGGCGCTGCGCCGGACATCGGACCCCACCCCGTCGGCGAGCGCCTGCACGACCTCGGGACGGCCGGCGTGGTTTTCAACCCCGGCAAGGGCGGGGCCCTCCACCTCGGAGTCCCCGATCACCGCCCCGGACCGGTCGATGAGCGTCACCCGGACGCCCGTGAGGAGGCCGAGGCCGTCGGCGACGGCGTCAGGAGGACCGCCCTGGCCGAGGCGCAGGGCCACGCAGGCGGCGGCCAGGCGCGCCTGGGTCGTCAGGTCCCGCCGGATGCGGTCCACCTCCTCGCGCTGCGTCCGCGCCCCCGCGTAGAGGTCGATGACGAGGATCACCGCGGCGATGACGAGCGCGTAGGTGACCATCAGCTTCCAGTGGATGCGCGTGCGCACGACTACGCCACCTCTCGAACGACTTCTAAGAAGCGGTCTATCTCTTCATAATTGTTGTAGAGATGGGTCGAGATGCGAATGGAGTTGAGGTGCGCTTCTCCCACCGTCCGGATGCGGAACCTCTTCTCCGCCGCATAAGCCTGAAACCTGTCGTGCGGCGCGTTCTTCAGGCGAAAGCCGACCATGAACCCCCTGGAGCGGTCCTCGATGGGGGTGAGCATCTCGACCCGGTCGCCCAGCTTCAGAAGTTCCTGTTGCAGATGGGCCGCCAGGCCGCCGCATCGCCTGAGGATGTTCTCCATCCCGACGTGATGGAGGAAGTCCACGGCAGCGGCCAGACCCAGGTAGAGGGCCGCGTTCTGGGTCGCAAAGTCGTAGCGGTGCGCCGTGGGGACAAACCCCCTGAACTCCGGCGGGTCGGTCGTCAGGTCCCATCCGGCGTCCGAATGGCCGCCCACCCAGAGCGGCTCGCAGACGTCTAACAGCTCCTTCCGGACGTAGAGAAAGCCGGTGCCCTTGGGGCCGCACATCCACTTGTGGCCGCACGTGGCATAGAAGTCGCAGCCCATCTCCCTCAGGTCGAGGTTCAGCATGCCCGGCCCGTGCGCGCCGTCGAAGAGGACGAACAGCCCCTTCTCGTGGCCAAGCCTGGCGATCTCTCTGACGGGGAGCACCTGTCCTGTCGTGCAGGTGATGTGCGGGAGGGCCAGGACGCGCGTCCTGGGGGTGATCCGGTCTCGGATGCGGGTGAGGTTTTCGTCAGCGGTGGGGGCGGGCGGAAAGGCCCTGATGACCAGGCCGTCGCGCCGGGCGCGGTTGAGCCAGGGCAGCGCGTTCCCGACGTGCTCGTGGGTGGTCATGAGGACCTCGTCGCCCCGCCTGAGCGGCAGGCCCCAGGCCACGACGTTGATCCCCTCCGTGACGTTGTGCGTGAGGGAGACCTCCGCCTCGTCCACGTTCACGAACTTCGCCAGGCGGGGGCGCGCCGCCTCCCACCCCGCGTATTCGCCGGAGGCGTCGATCTGGGTCAGGGCGCTCTTGACGGCCTCCAGGACCACGTAGGGGGAGGGACCCATGGTACCGTTGTTCAGGTAGGTCCGGTCCCGGCTCAGAGGGAACTGGTCCCGCACCACGCGCCAGAACCGCTCGTCGTCGGGGGACACGTCCTGGTCGTTCGCGACCACGTAGCGCGCGGGAGACGCCCCGGGCGCCGCGATCAGCTCCCGCCCCCCGACGACGCCTCCGGCGACCAGGCGGATGAAAGCCCTTCTGGTCTGTGTCACGTCGCTCATGTTCACGCATCTTTCCTGAACCTGTAGCCCACCCCCCTCACCGTCTCGATCATGTCCGCCGCCTCCCCGAGCTTCTCCCGCAGGCGGCGGATGTGCGTGTCCACCGTCCGGCCGTAGCCCGCGTAGTCGTAGCCCCACACGGCGTGGAGCAGGTCGTCCCGGGACTGCACGCGGCCCCTCCGGGAGAGGAACGTCGTGAGGAGCTTGAACTCGGTGGCGGTCAGGTCGAGGGAGAGGCCGCTCAGGGAGGCCCGATGTCCGGTGACATCCACGGTCAGGGGGCCGATCTGCATCACCCCCTCCGGCTCGGCCTCCGGCTGGGCCCTCCGGAGGATCGCCCGCACGCGCAGGACGATCTCCCTCGGGCTGAACGGCTTCACCACGTAGTCGTCCGCGCCCAGCTCCAGCCCCACAATCCGGTCCACCTCCTGCCCCTTGGCGGTGAGCATCAGGACCGGGATCGACCGGGTCGCCTCGTCCTGCTTGAGCAGCCGGCAGACCTCCTCCCCCTCGATGCCGGGCAGCATCAGGTCCAGCACGACCAGGGCCGGGCGCTCCGACCGGGCGATCTCCAGGGCGCGCTCCCCATCCTGGGCGGTCAGCACCCCGAAGTCCGCCTTTTCCAGGTTGTAGCGCAGCACGTCAAGGATATCGGGCTCGTCGTCCACGACGAGGATTTTTGGAGGCATGATCATAAGGCCCATCCGCAGATTACGCAGATTACACAGATCATGAACTATCTGCGAAATCTGCGAAATCTGCGGATTAATTGTCCTTCGCTCCCGCCGCGATCCAGGCCCGGATCGTCTGGATGTCCGCGTCGGGCAGGGCCCCGCCGCCCAGCGGCATGCGGGAGCCGACTCCGGGAGCGCCCTCCAGCTTCTGGACGAGCAGGCTGTTGTCCGGGTCCCCCGGCTTCACCCGGCTCACGGACGGCCTGGTCCCGCTGGACACATCCACCATGCCCTTGTAGGACAGACCCGCCTCCAGCCGGAGACCGTAGGGCGCATCCTGCCCGGCGTGGCAGCCCGAAAACGCGCAGTTCGCGTTGAAGATCGGCTGCACGTCCCGGCTGAACGAGGCCGGAGGGACGTAGCGGAAGGTGGCCCGATCCCCCTGCCCGGCCTGGATTGCGCCCCCTTTGAGGCTCTGCACCCCGGACACGATCACCGTGTAGGTCGTCCCCGGCTGCTGGGGCGAGGTCCTCAGCCGGACCGCGTCCGCCGCCCGGAGTGTCGCGGACTGCACGGTCAGGCCCGCAATGGCGTACCGGCCCGGCTGCGCGGCGGAGGACGCCTCCACCGGCTCGCTGAAGGTCACGTCCGCCGTTATGCTGTCCACGGAGGCCGCCCGGACGACCTGGAGCGCGGAGGGGGTGAATCGGAACGTCGCCGGCCCCCCCCTCGCGCCGAAGACCGACAGGGTGTAGGTCACCCCCGGCTGCTGCGCGGACGTGATGAGACGGACCGTCCGGGGTCCGGTCACGGCGGCGGACAGCGCCTCCAGCCCTCCCCCCGCGACGCTGTAGCGGCGGGCCAGGTCGGGCGCCGCCCCCTCGATCGGGTCCCCGAACGTCACCTCCACGGTGCGGGCGTCCACCGAGGAGGCCCCGCTGACCGCCGGCAGAGAGGGAACGGCCGTCTTCCGCGCCCCGGCCGAAATCCAGGCCCGGATGAGGGCGATCTCCTGCGCGGAGAGCGGCTCCCCGTCCACCAGCCCCTCCCCCCGCACCGCCGCCGGCATCCGCCGGCCAAAGCGTTTTTGAGAGACCGACGGCGCGGTCTCGATCTTCCAGATCAGGACGCTGTCTTCCGGGCGGCCGGGCAGCACGAGCGGCCCGTTCTTGCTCCCGTCCGGGCCGAACAGGGACTCGTAGGCGCGGTCCGAAGTCAGGACCAGGCCGGTCTGCCTCGCCCCGATCTGAGGCCCTGCGCGCGGGTCCACCTCGTGGCACCCCCGCCCGCACGACCGGTCGAAGACCCGCTGCACGTCCAGGTCGTAATAGGCCGCGAGCGCCCCGCCCCCCGGCTCAACGGGCGCGGGCTTGAAGGAGACGGGATTGTGAGGCGAGGCGCAGGACAGGAGAAGCAAGGCGAAGATGAAACCCAACCCCCTGCCTCCCCCGGAAAGGGAGAGTGGGGGAAAGGGAGAAAGAAAACCTCCCCCACTCCCCCATTCCCCCTTTCTCCCTTTCGCCTTTCGCCTTTTGCCTTCACTTCGCCCCATGACAGTACCCGCAGAACCCGGCCCCGGCCCGCTTCGTGCTCGCGTGGCAGGTGAAGCAGACCGCGCCGGGGTCCTCGTGAAAGCCCCAGTCGTCGTCTTGCCCGGCGTGGCGGTCGTGCGTCTTCGGGTCCGTCCCCCGCCTGCCGTCGAAGTCCACGTGGCATTGCAGACAGGTGGGGTCCGCCCCCTCCACATCGTGACAGGACATGCACCGCTCGATGTCCCTCCTGGCCCACTCCGCGTGCCGGCCCCCGCTCCCCACGCGGCCCAGCACCCACGGCCCCCCCACATCCCCGTGCCAGACGGGCTTCAGGCGGCGGTCGTCCGCGCCCATCGCCCGGTGGCAGTCCGCGCAAAACGCCTTTGCGTCGTGGCACGTCGCGCACTGCCGCTCCTTCCCGACCGCGTCCAGGGGGTGCGTGAAGCGGTAGTTGAGCTCGTGCTGCCGCTGGAGGATCTGCGTCACGCGCCCCCGGTCCTGAGGCCCGGACGACGCGGCCCGGTCCGCCGGGGACTTCAGCTCCGTCAGACGCGCGCCCAGGTGGCACTCCTGGCAGTAGCCCTCCTCGTGGCACTTGGCGCAGGGCATGGCCTGGGACCGGACGTGCTCCTTATGTTCGTGAATGAAATTGGCGCGATGCGTCTGCGGGCGGATGACCTCCACCTTCGGGTGGCAGTTCTCGCAGTCGAACGGGGCCTTCAGGTTGTTGTGACACGCCAGACAGTCGTCCATGCCCGGCCAGTTGGCCCGCGAGGCGTAATCGACCCCCTCCAGCCCCATATGGCAGGCCACGCAGACCAGCCCCACCTTTTCGAGGTGAAACCGGTGCGGGAAGTCGATCACGCGCTCCGGGTTCCGGAAGTCGACCAGGCGGGTCGTGTCCGCGTGGCACTTCTGGCAGTCGCCCTTGTCCTCCACGTCGTGGCACTGGGCGCAGTCCGCCTTCTTCGGGAGCAGCCGGTCCGTCGCCCGGTCGCTCCCCGCGGCTGCGGTGTGGCAGTCCGTGCACTTCGCCCCGATCTCCGTCAGGTGGTATTTGTGGGAGAACTTGATCAGCCGGCTCCGGTCCTCCTCCGGGATGGTGATGGGAGGCGTCTCACGCGACCGGGACAGGCCGGCGAAGCCGAGGAGGGAGAGCAGGGAGAGGAGGAGGCAGAGTCTGGGTCTCATGCTCTTCAGAATATCTGTAAGAGGAGATAACAGGCTGCGGCGATGCCCGCGGAGGCGGGGATCGTGAGCACCCACGCCATGATCACCCGACCCGCCACCCCCCACCGGACCGCCGAGAGACGGACCGTGGCCCCCACTCCCAGAATCGCCCCGGTGATCGTGTGGGTCGTGCTGACCGGGATGCCCGCGACCGAGGCCCCGATCAGGGAGGTGGCGGCGGCGGTCTCCGCGCAGAACCCGCCGATGGGCTTCAGCCGCGTGATGCCCATGCCCATCGTCTTGACGATCCGCCACCCTCCGGTGAGGGTGCCCAGGGCAATGGCCGCGTGCGCCGAGAGGATCACCCAGGTGGGGACGTGAAACTCCGGCCCCAGGTACCCCGACGTGAACAGGACCAGGGCGATGATCCCCATCGTCTTCTGCGCGTCGTTCGCGCCGTGGCCGAAGCTGTAGAGGGCCGCTGACACGAGCTGGAGCCGGCGGAAGTAGCCGTCCACCCGGCTGGGGACAGACCTCCGGAAGGCCCACGACGCGCCGACCATAAGCCCCAGCCCCAGCGCCATGCCGATCAGCGGGGAGAGCACGATGAACAGCCCGATCTTATAGAGACCCGTCGGGATGAGGACCGCCATCCCGGCCTTCGCGACCGCCGCCCCGGCCAGGCCGCCGATCAGGGCGTGCGAGGAACTCGTCGGCAGGCCGTAATACCAGGTGATCAGGTCCCAGGCGATCGCCCCGATCAGGCCGCAGAGGATCACCTGCTCGTTGACCCCCGCCGGGACCACCACCCCCTTGCCGATGGTCTTCGCCACGTTCACGCCGAACCCGAAGGCGGCGATGAAATTGAAGAACGCCGCCCAGATCACGGCGTACTTCGGCGAGAGCACCCGCGTGGAGACGATGGTGGCCACGGAGTTGGCCGCGTCGTGGAACCCGTTGATGAAGTCGAAGATGAGGGCGATGACGATGATCAGAATGACCAGACTCAGCATGGCCTCCCCGTCACGCGTGTTTGAGGGCGATGCCCTCGATGATCTCGGCCATGTCCTCGCACCGGTCTATGGCCTCCTCCAGGTTTTCAAAGATCTCCTTCCACTTGATCAGGGTGATGGGGTCCTTCTCCTTCTCGAACAGCTGCGCCACGGCCTCCCGGTGGACCCGGTCCCCTGCCTCCTCCAGGCTCTTGATCTCGCCGCATCGCCGGAGAATGTCCCCCGCCCCTTTCAGGTCCCGAAGCCTCGCCACCGTCTCGTGGGTGGCGGTGGTGGCCTGCACGATGATCTCGGCCAGGGCCACGGCCTCCGGCCTGGACGCCTGCACGCGATACAGGAGGATGCGATCCGCCGTGCCCTCGATGAAGTCGGCCACGTCGTCGATCTGAGAGATCAGGGCGTGGATGTCCTCCCGGTCGAAGGGGGTGATGAACGTCCGGTTCATGCGCTCCGTCGTCTCCCGGACCAGGCCGTCCACCCGGTGCTCCAGGTCCTTGAGGGCCGCCACCTTCCTGGGGACGTCCTGAAAGTCCTTCAGGAGCCCCAACAACAGATTTGCCGCCTCCACGAGCGTGCTGGTGCCCTGTTCAAACTCGTCGAAAAATTTCTCTTCTTTCGGGATGAGTCTCATACTTACTCCATAGGCATGGGTGATCCGCTGCTGAAAAACCACGCGCTGGCCCTGAAGAAAAGACGGACGTCGTTCCGGAGGCCGGGAAACGGGTTCAGGAGGGTCGGCGTCCTGAGACGCTGGGCCATGTCCTGCCCTTCGAGGTCGATGGACAGGTATTTCACCGGGCGGACGTGAAGGCCAAGCGTCACGCTGAAGGCCGTGCTCCGGGGGCCGATGCCGTCCTCGTAGCGGAAGGAGGAGAAGTGCGCCCCGGCGCTCACCCAGGCCCGGCCCGTCAGGCGCTGCCGGACGTCCCCGCCGATGCCGTCGGACACGCCCCCGTGTCCCCGGCGCAGGCTGTAGGTCACGTAGCCGTTTCCCACCGCCGCGCCCGCGCTGGCCCGGCGCCCCCTCCGCCCGTCGAAGAAGAGGTGGGTAAACTCCCCGAACAGGCCGAACAGGTGACTGAGGCGGTAGTCCCCGCGCCACGAGACCTCGTGATTGGCCCGCTGCGTGAAGACGCTGAAGATGCTGTTGGCCGGCGTCCAGGGCGTCCGGTAGAGGTACTCCCCGGAAAATGTCACCCGGTCGCCGCCGTAGCGCAGGGAGGCCTCCCCCCGGCGGACCCGGAGGCGCGCCGCCGCGCTGGCGTCGAGCCTCCCATAGAGCGTCCACGCCGCGAAGGACTGGCGGGCGTCGAGGCCGAGCATCTGTTGTTCGAGGGCATTGGGGCGCACCTCGAAGGTCCCGTTTCGAACGACCCGGTCGGCCCAGAGGGAGTCCGGATAGCCCGTCCCCGCGGCGCTCAGGTAGGGGGTCACCCGCCGCGTCCGGCGGTAGAAGCTGACCCCGACGGTCGTGCGAGAGGATTTTGAGGAGACCACGTGGACGCCCATCATGTGGCCGTCGTCCCACCCGGCAAAGACCTTCGACCGGCCCAGCGGGGCGAGCCCCCCGGCGTAGAGGTCCACGGTGGCGTAGTCCCGCAGCCGGAGGCTCACCCGCCCCCCGTCGAGCGTGCCCGTGCCGGCCCCGGCTGCGACGAACTGCCGGCCCAGCGTGAGGGTGAGGCGCTCCCCGGCCCATCGGAAGTGGGCGTGCTGGACGCGGGTGGACGGGTCGTTCCCCGCCCGATGGAGGAGGTCGAGGGAGGTCCGGAGGGAGGTCTGGAAGGAGAGCCGGGGGTCGCCGAGTCCCCGCAGCGTCAGCGCCCCCGTCTGATAGACGCGGAACTGACCGGCGCTCAGGGAGTCCGGCGCTTCCCGTTCGAAGGTGTAGGCCGCCGTCGTGAAGCGGCCCGAGACGCTGACCGCCTCCGCGCGGCAGGCGAGGAGGGCGATCAGCGCCGGGGTGAGCCAGGAGAGAATTTTCATCGAAGACCTGAGCTGGAGGATGATCGCCTTACCTACCTCGTCTTCTTGCCGAAGTCGTCGGCGAAGATGAAGAAGTCGTCGAAATCGATAGCCCCGTTCTTGCTCAGGTCATACTTTGCCTCATACGCCGCCTCGCCCTGCTTCTTCCCGAAGGCGACGGCGAAGGCGAAAAAGTCGTCGAAATCCACCGCCCCATTCCCGTCAAAGTCCGAGGCCAGACTCACCCCCCTTACGGAAACGGACCACGCCTGCTCTGCCGTCGACTGTCCGTCTGACACGGAGGCCGACACGGAGGCGGTGGCCGAAGTCGAGGATTTCACCACGAAGACGAACTGGCTCGTCGTGGCTACGGAGTCCACCCTCCCATCCACCCGCCAGCGATAGGTCAGCGTTGCGCCGGGCGGGGGCGTGGCCGTCACGCTGAAGCGCAGGGTGTCCCCCACGGCGACGGAGAGCTGTGCAGAGGACGGCGAGAACGACTGGATCCTCACCGGGGCCGTCTGCAATGCCGCGAACTTCAGCGCCGCGTCCCGGAAGGTCGGCGCGCCCCC
>CAYRZX010000017.1:0-34019 GCA_964428665.1 uncultured Gemmatimonas sp. | reverse complement strand
GGCATCAACGTCCTGACCTATACCGTCAATGCCTAATTTCACATCAAACGTTTCAGATAAAAAAGATAAACTTCATCCCAAGCCTTTTGTAGAAGGAAAACACTTGGATCGTTGGCTACCTTCCACCCACAAATGGCTTGAATGGGGAACGTACCGTGCTCCTGTCATGTTTCGTCGGCCTACATTTCCTGAGATTTATGAGGTTGATGAAAAAATATTAGTCCAGAGAAGCCCAGGTCCAGATCCTAAAGCTTGTTATGATGATAAAAAGTTGCATTTTACGGAAAGTAGTGTCGGATTCATCCCCTGGTACAGTTTGTCCGACGTTCGTAATAATTCTCTTAAAAAAGCCGCCCGTTATCGGGGGGAAAAACCTCCACGCCCGGATTTGCCGCGTCGTGAAGAATTGGAAAAGACCAGTCGCCGTTTTGCTGTTAAGTTTCTGCTGGCGGTGATGAATTCCTCAGCCGCCCGCGATTTTCTGCGGGCAAACCGTCGGAGCAATATTCATCTTTATCCCGATGACTGGAAGAAACTCCCCATTCCCGATATCTCACTCGCACAACAAGCCCCGATTGTCAAACTGGTGGATCAAATCCTCACCGCCAAGCGCGCCGATCCCGACGCCGACGTGTCCGCCCTGGAGCGGAAGATTGACGAACAGGTGTATCGGCTTTACGGGTTGACGGCAAAGGAGATCGCCATCGTGGAGGAGGCCACGTCTCAGGCAAATCGGCCGGGACGTGGAACCGGAAAAGGTAAGGGATGAAATACCGCATTGATTATGTTCGTCTGGCAAGCGGCCGGGTCCCTTTTATACGTTTTCTGGATGATCTGTCGGACGCTGAACGTGCGGAAGTGTTGGCGGCTATCGAGGAGTTGAGGGAGTGGCGTGAACGAGACATGATACCCCCATCATCCATCTCAAGTCATCTGCGTGACGGGATATTCGAGTTGAAGGTTCGGCACGCGAACCGTATCACGCGCAGTCTGTATTTTTATTCCGCCGGGGCAATGATTGTTTTCACGCACGGATTTGTCAAGAAGACCCGGAAAGCGCCACCTCAGGAAATTGAGAAAGCTCTGCGCTATCGTTCGCAATACAACCTGTCCTGAACCGGAGGTGAAGCTGTGAAAAGTGAGATGAAACCTACCCTGCACGAGCAATATCTCGCCAGGCAGCTTGAAGACCCTGAATTTCGCGCCAGATATGCCCTTGCGCGTGAAAAGGTGCGTCTGGAAATGATGCTGGAGACTCTACGTGAGCACATTGAGAAGGAGATGGATAAAAAGACCTTGCTTTCGGAGGTGCGAAAGATTTCGAAGCACCTCCAAAAAGTCGCAGTATAACCTCTTTTACGTCGGAAAGGAACCTCCGCCATGTCCCGCGCCATCCTTGATGAGCATCGCATCACAGAAGTCCGGGCGCTCTCCGTCCGCTGCCGCTACCCCCGGCGCATCAGCCGGAACTCCAAGCTCCTGAACCACGGCGAGGGCCCCACCACCCAGGTCCGCCTCCTCCGCACGGACAGGGGCGCGTCCGGCTGGGGCATCTCCTGGACGAAGCCGGAGGACACGCCCGACCTGGCAGGCCGGACCGTCGGCTCCCTCTTCGACCCCGACCGGGGCGCGATCGCCCCGGAGGCCCTGCCCCTCGACTTCCCCCTCCACGACCTGGCGGGCGTCATCCTGAACCGGCCCGTCCACCGGATGCTCGGCGGCAAAGGCCCCCGCGACGTCCCCTGCTACGACGGCGCGATCTACATGGACGACGTGGAGCCGGAGGAGAAGCCCGCCGGCCTCGGCGTGGTCCTGGACAACTGCCGGCACGACTACGGCCTGGGCTACCGCGCCTTCAAGCTCAAGATCGGCCGGGGCTTCAAGTGGATGCCCCCCGAAGAGGGCCTCCAGCGCGACATCGACCTCACCCGCGCCGTGCGGGAGCTCTACCCCGACTGCGACATCCTGGTGGACGCCAACGACGGCTACACCTGCGACGGCTTCCTCCGCTACATGGACGGCGTGGCCGACTGCGGCCTCTTCTGGATCGAGGAGCCGTTCCAGGAGAACCGGGACGACCTCCGCCGCCTGCGCGAGTTTCTGACCCGCCGCAGCCCCCGCACCCTCGTCGTGGACGGCGAGGCCCGCATCGGCCAGGGCCAGCCCGGAGGGCCTTACGGCGGCTTCGCCCCGGAGCACATCGACCTCCTCCTCGGCCTGGCCCGCGAGAAGCTCCTGGACGCCCTGATCATGGACATCGCCTCCGTCGGCTTCACGAACTGGCGTCGCCTGATGCCCCTCGTCGCGGAGACCGGCGCGAAGGCCGCCCCCCACACCTGGGGCGAGCCCCTCAAGACCCTCTACACCGCGCAGCTCGCCGCCGGACTCGGCAACACCGTCACCGTGGAGGGCATCCCCGCCCGCCCCCTGGACCACGACTGGAGCGCCTACGAGTTGAAAGAGGGCCTGCTGCGCATGCCCGACGCGCCGGGGTTCGGGGTGAAGTTGCTGGCGTGAAAGAACCATTCACCGCAGAGGGCACAGAGAACACAGAGAAAAACGGAGGAGATCAGGAGGAATGGGAATCCTCCGGAGGGGCAAAAATGGAGATCAGGACATTTGAGGGGGAAGATGCAGGGGAAGTCGTCAACCTGTGGAACGCCTCCCTGAGAGAGGACAAGACCGGAATCCCGTGGTACCTCGAAGGCATGTTGTTGAGCGAAGACAGGCTCGGAGGCATCGTGTCCAGCCCGAACTTTGACCCCGCAGGCGCGTACGTCGCCAGAGATGGGTCACAGATCGTCGGCTTCGGCAGAGGGGTCGTGAAAAAGGCCGCCTCTTACGAGGGGGAAGACCTGAAGGGCCTGCCCGGCTATCTGGAGGGGCTTGTGGTGAACCCGGCCTTTCGGGGAAGAGGCATAGGGGGCCGGCTTCTCCAGGAGATCGAGTCTTATATCCGGTCCAATGGAAAGGCATCCATCACCATGACCCGGTATCGCTCGGCCATCGCCGGCGCATTTATCCTGCCGGACACGCCGGAATACCGGTTCCTGCTCAACAGGGGGTATCAGGTGTCCTCCCGCGAGATGCGGCTGAAACTGACCTTCGAGCGCTTTTCCCTGAGCGACGAGATCGCAGAGACAAGGGCGCGGCTGGGCCGGGAGGGGATCGAGATCCGATATTACGAGGACCGCTACAGGGACTCTTTTTCCAGACTGATGGAGGGCCATTTTCAGGGATGGTGGCATTACAGCTACAAACCGAACCTCGAAAGCGCCAGCCCACGGCCCGTCCTGATTGCCGTGAGCCAGGACAGGGTGGTGGGTTTCATCGGCTTCGTCGCCGTGGACAGAAACAGACGGGCCGGTTTCAGCCCGGGGGTGGACCCGGAGTACAGAAAAAGGGGCATCGGAAAAGCCCTGGTCCATCTCTGGGCCGAAGCGGTCAAGCAGCTTGGCGCGGAGGAGAGTTTCATCTCCGTAGGGGTCAACAACCTTCCTGCAAAATCCATCTACCTGAACATGGGATATGAGTCCGTGGGAGAGTTCTGCCCCGTGCTGACCAAGAAGCTGTAGAGCGCGGAGAGGACGCAGAAAAGGCCGGATCAAGGTAACGACCATGAAATCCCATATACCACGATGCCGGTTGTGCGCGTGGGTTCTCCTGGGCCTGTTGTTCGTGGGGAATCCGTGGAAAAAGGGGGTACATGCGCAACAATGGAAGACCTACACGGAGGCGGACGGCCTGGCCAGCAACACCGTGAACGCTGTCTTCCAGTCCCACGACGGCGTCATGTGGTTCGGAACGGACAATGGCGTGAGTCGATTTGACGGAACCTGGAGGGCCTACACGACGGCGGACGGCCTGGCCAGCAACGCCGTGAACGCTGTGTTCCAGACTCAGGACGGAGCGATCTGGTTCGGGACCAGCGGCGGAGCGACCCGACTTGACGGGACGAGATGGAGATCGTTCACCAGGGCAGATGGCCTGGCCGATAATACTGTGAACACTGTGTTCCAGGCTCAGGACGGAGCGATCTGGTTCGGGACCAACGGCGGAGCGACCCGATTCGACGGAACAAACTGGAAGACCCTCACCAAAACAGACGGCCTGGCCGATAATGCCGTGTTTGCGATCTTCCAGGCTCAAGATCAGGCGATCTGGTTTGGGACAGGCGACGGGGTCAGCCGGTTTGACGGAACGAACTGGAAGTCCTACACAAAGGCAGACGGCCTTGCCCACAGCGTGGTGAGTTCCGTCTTCCAGGATCAGGACGGGGCTATTTGGTTCGGCACGGGAAGGGCGAGCAAGTCGGAGACCCTGGGATTTGCGGCGGGTGGCGGCGGAGTCAGCCGCTACGATGGGGCGACGTGGAAGACATTCGCCAGAGCAGACGGCCTGGTCGGCAACATCGTACACGCCGTCCTCCAGTCTCGGGATGGGGCCATGTGGTTCGGCACGGCGGGGGACTTTCTAACAGGCGGTGGCGGCGTCAGCCGCTACGACGGCAAGAACTGGAAAACCTTCGTGAAGGCGGACGGACTGGGCGAGTCTCTTGTGACGTCGGCCTTTCAGGATCGCGACGGGACGATCTGGTTTGGAACGACCGGCGGCGTCAGTCGCTACGACGGGACATGGAGAACCTTCACCAAGACAGACGGCCTGGCCGACAACTCTGTCTGGTCGGTCTTCCAGGACCGGGATGGCGCGATGTGGTTCGGGACGGGGAACCTGGTGACCGGCGGCGGCGGCGTCAACCGCTATGACGGAAAAACCTGGCAGACCTACACCCGGGCGAACACGGGAGGTGGCCTGGCTGATAATACGGTGCTTTCGGTGTTTCAGTCCCGGGATGGGGCGATGTGGTTCGGGATCGTGGGCGGTGTCAGCCGCTACGACGGAAAGACCTGGCAGACCTACACCACGGCGGACGGCCTGGCCGGCAGTGTGGTCGTCTCGATCTTTCAGTCTCAAGATGGGGCGATGTGGTTCGGGGTGGGCGACCTGCTGGGAGGCGGTGGCGTGAGCAGGTTTGACGGGAAAACCTGGCAGAAGTTCACCCGGGCCAGCACTGGAGGCGGCCTGGACCAGAGCGTGGTATTCTCTGTCTTCCAGTCCCGGGATGGGGCGATGTGGTTCGGGATGGGCGACCTGCTGGGGGGAGGGGGGGTGAGTCGCTATGACGGGAAGACCTGGCAAAGGTTCACCCGGGCCAGCACCGGAGGCGGTCTGGTCGATAACGCCGTGACCTCGATCTTCCAATCCCGGGATGGGGCGATATGGTTCGGGACGGGGAACCTGCGTCTGGTGATCGACCTCAGCGGGATCAGGGCCGAGCTGCTGGGGGGCGGTGTCAGCCGCTACGACGGGAAGACCTGGCAAAGGTTCACCCGGGCGAACACGGCGAGCGGCTTGGCCGAAAACGTTGTCTTTTCGATCTCTCAGGATCGCGAGGGGGCGATGTGGTTCGGGACGGCCGGAGGTGGTGTGAGCCGGTTTGACGGGGCCTGGCGTCGGTATACGACGTCAGATGGCCTGTCCGACAGCTTTGTGTGGTCTGTTTTTCAGGACCGGGATGGGGGGATATGGTTCGGGACGAACGACGGCGTGAGCCACTTCCGGAGACCGACGAATCCGCTCACCCAGACCGTGATCCTCCGCTCCCCCCCCTCCACGCTCGGCTCTAGCCGCTTCTTCTTCGAGTGCCGGGGATATGAGATCGGATATGACGGCGTACCGCCTCTGTCCTACGTCCTCACTCGTGACACGGACCAGCCGGAAGAGCGGGATTGGTCCCCCTTCGCCTTTGTCAGCGGGTTTGAGTTGACGGAAAGGGAGCTGACCAACGGAAAGTGGACCTTTCACGTGCGCGCCAGGGACCGATATGGCAATATCGACGCGACCCCAGCCACAAGCGCCTTCACTGTGGACTTGACCCCTCCCACGGTGGCGATCTCCAGCCCGCGCAGCGGCGATGCGGTCAGCGGCAATGTCCCTCTCTCAGGCGTGGCCTTTGATCCCTCTGCCGTGCCGGACCTGGAGCGATTTACGCTGGAGTACGGTCAGGGCATGCGGGTCGGCGAGGTGAAGAGATGGACGCGCATCGGCCAACCCCAGTCCACCCCCATAGAGAGCGGCGTCCTGGGAACCTGGAACACCGAGGGCCTCCCCGACGGCAGCTACGTCCTGAGGATCTCCGCCAGCGACCGGCTCGATCACACCAGCGAGCATACGATCACCGTTACCCTCGTCTCCGCCCTGAGCCAGCTTGAGAAGGAGTCCGGCGGACACGTGCTCTCGGTTAGAGGCACGGTGGACCTGATGGTCCCCCCCAACGGCCTGGACAGAGACCAGGAGGTCCAGGTCGTCTTCAAGCCCGAAAAAGACCTGCCCCCTTCCCCACCCGGGATCAAACCCACCGGCATCGTTTTTGAGATCGGTCCATCCGCCCTCAGCTTCAACCCCAAGAAGCGCAGCACCCTGACCCTCGGCTATCAGCCCTCGGACATCGCAAAGCTGTCTGAGTCTGACCTGGCCATCTTCACCCTCTCCGGCGCCACCTGGACCCGCCTGGGGGGAACCGTCGATGCGGCAGCGCACAAAGTTTCAGTGGCCGTCAACGCGCCGGGCGTCTATGCCCTGTTCGAGGCCCCTTCAGTCGGTGGTGCAGCAGGTGTGTCCGACGTGGCCTGCCAGCCTCGGATCATCTCCCCTGCGGGCGGGGTCTATCCCCCCACGACGGACATCTCCTTTCGGTTGGACACACGCGCGTCTGTAGACGTGAGGATCTACAGCGTCTCCGGAAATCTAATCCGCACGGTGGTGCAGGGCCAGTCCCTGAACGAAGGGTTGAACACGGTTCGTTGGGACGGGAGAGATAGCGACGGCAGAGTAGTCACAAGCGGCATCTACATCGTGGTCATTCAGGCGGATGGGAAGGCGGCGAACAAGACTGTGGCCGTGTTGAACAAGTAGGGGCGGTTCGCGAACCGCCCCTACAGGAATGGGCAAACTGACCTGTTCCTGTTATCAAAAATTGATCTTGGAGGACATTTGTGGACGTTGTACATTCAATCAACGGCGTGCCCATCCGCCTCACGGAAGAGAGATGGGAACACATTGTCAGCAATAAACCCTATATGGAACCCTATTCTCAGAAAGTGCTTGTTGCTATCGAATGCCCCACCTGGATTCTGAGAGGTTATGCTGGGGCGCTTGTAGCGGTCCTGACGCTTGGGAGGCAGAACTATCTTCACGTGATTTATCGAGAAGTCAGCCGAAGGGACGGATTTGTGATCACAGCGTTTATCGCTCGAAGGGTGAACAGGAGTTCAATCATATGGCCAAAGAAGTCCTAGAAAAAAAGAGTCTGGAACATCTGCTCAAAGCGGTCTCCCATCTGATACGGTTGCCCAAGCGTCGGATGCGGCTGGACTATGACGAGGAGGCTGATGTGCTTTACGTCCACTTCAGGGACAAGGTGGCCTCAACCCACAGCGAGATGCAGGAGAACGGCGTCATTCTCGACTACAGGGGCAATGCCCTGGTGGGGGTTACAGTCTTGGAGGCTTCGCGTCGGTGAGACCAGGTTCTGTATTCTAATTTGCACTACGATACCAATGCCCACCAGGAAAGCATCTGATCGCGTGGGTCCTTCTGAGCCTGTTTTCATTCCTCCGGGGCGGACACGGACCATTCCGTGTCCGAGAAAACGCGATGCCTGCAAGGACACGAAGAAGCGCGAAGGGTCACGCAAACCGAAACACGAAAATACGAAATGGCTCGAAAAGCGCGAAACTACTTCCCCTGCCATGGTGGAGTGGTTGGGTTTCGTGTCTTTCGTGTGGGGATGTGGTGGGTGGATGAGCTTTCGCGCCCTTCGTGATCCTGCGGCAAAGGCAACGGCTATGAAGCCATCTATAACGTCACACCGATCCCCCTCAGGAAAACGCCTGTGCGCGTGGGTCCTCCTGGGCCTGTTGTTCGCGGTGGAGCCGTGGTGCGAAAAAATACACGCGCAACAATGGAAGACCTACACGGAGGTAGACGGCCTGGCCAGTAACGGTGTGAGTTCCGTTTTCCAGGACCGCGACGGAGCTATGTGGTTCGGAACGCTTGGGGGTGGTGTGAGTCGGTATGACGGGACCTGGCGAACGTATACGGAGAAGGATGGCCTGTCCCACAATATTGTACATTCTGTTTTCCAGGACCGCGACGGAGCTATGTGGTTCGGGACATTTTTCGGCGTGAGTCGGTATGATGGTACGAAATGGAGGACATTCACGAAAGCAGACGGCCTGGCCAGTAATTTGGTGTATCCTGTTTTCCAGGCTCGTGATGGAGCCATGTGGTTCGGAACCCATGGGGGTGGTGTAAGCCGATATGATGGGACGAGTTGGAAGACGTTCACCGTCAAGGACGGTCTGCTTGATAATTCTGTAAACTCTGTTTTCCAGTCTCAGGATGGAGCCATGTGGTTCGGAACGAATGGGGGTGTAAGCCGATATGATGGGAGGACTTGGAAGACGTTCACGAAGGCGGACGGCCTGGCTGGCCACCTTGTATCTTCCATTTTTCAGTCACGTGACGGAACTATGTGGTTTGCGGCGTTATTGGCGGCGTCAGATGATCCTGTAAAGGGCAGTGGCGGAATAACCCGATATGACGGGACGAACTGGAAGACATTCACAAAGGCAGACGGCCTGGCCAGCAACAGTGTGACTTCTATTTTCCAAAACAGTGATGGGGTGATGTGGTTCGGGACAGGGCAGGGTGTGAGTCAGTATGATGGGACGACTTGGAAGACGTTCACGGAGACAGATGGCCTGTCCAGCAACAGTGTATCGTCTGTTTTTCAGTCACGTGACGGGGCTATGTGGTTCGGGACAGGGCAGGGTGTGAGTCGTTATGACAGGAGCTGGCAAACGTACACGACTAAGGAGGGCCTGGCGGGTAGCACTGTGTTTTCCATCTTCCAGTCACGTGACGGGGCCATGTGGTTTGGGATGGGGCAGGGTGTGAGTCGGTATGATGGGACGAATTGGAAAACATTCACAAAGGAGAATACAGCTGACGGCCTGGCCGACAACGCGGTGCTTTCTGTTCTCCAGTCCAGCGATGGAGCCATGTGGTTTGGGTTCGGGATAGGCACCGGTCCTGGTATCGTTACAGGCGGAGGGGGAAGTAGAGTAAGTCGGTATGATGGGACGAACTGGAAAACGTTCACCACGAAAGACGGCCTGACAGGTAACGTTGTGCGTTCTATTCTCCAAGATCGGGATGGAGCCATGTGGTTCGGGACGAATAATGGCGCAAGTCGATATGATGGGACGAACTGGAAAACGTTCACCACGAAAGACGGCCTGGCCCACGCAGGTGTGAATTCTATTTTCCAGTCTCGGGATGGAGCGATGTGGTTCGGGACAGGCGGCGGAGTAAGTCGGTATGATGGGACGAGTTGGAAGACATTCACAGAGACAGACGGCCTGGCCAGAAACGTTGTGCGTTCTGTTTTCCAGTCTCGGGATGGAGCGATGTGGTTCGGAACGACCAGTGGTGTGAGTCGATATGATGGGACGCATTGGAAGACATTCACGAAGGCTGACGGCCTGGCCGGCAGCTTTGTGTTTTCCGTTTTCCAGTCGCAAGATGGAGTGATATGGTTCGGGACAGGTAGTGGAATAGGTCGGTATGACGGGACCTGGCGAGCGTACACGGAGGCGGACGGCCTGGCCGACAACGAGGTGCGTTCCATTTTTCAGGATCGTGATAGAGCCATGTGGTTCGGGACGAATAACGGCGTGAGCTATTTCCGAAGGCCAACGCATTCCCTTGCCCAGACGGTGATTCTGAGCAATATCCCTCTCCTTCTTGGTGTCAACCGTTTCTATGTTGAGTGCCAGGGATATGAGATCGGCTATGACGGTCTGCCTCCTCTGTCCTACGCGCTCATCCGTAGCGCGGATGAGCCGAAGGAGGGCGACTGGTCCCCATTTGCCTTCGTTAACGGGTTTGAGTTGAGAGAGAACCTGTTGAACAATGGAAAGTGGACCTTCCATGTACGCGCAAAAGACCGGCACGGCAACATCGACCCGACTCCGGCGACCGTCACCTTCACCGTGGACCTGACAGCCCCCACGGTGGTCATCGCCGGCCCGCGTAGCGGAGATGCGGTTAGCGGAAATGTGCCCCTCACCGGCTCGGCATTTGATCTTTCAGATTCACCGGACCTCGATCGCTTTGTCCTGGAATATGGTCAGGGCAAGGAGGCCAGGGAGGTTAAAAACTGGACCTCCATCGGCCAGCCGCAAACCGTCCCGGTGGAGAGCGGCGTCCTGGGGACGTGGGACACCGAGGGCCTCCCCGACGGCAGCTACGTGCTGAGGATTTCGGCGAGCGACCGGCTCGGCCACACCAGCGAGCATACGATCACCGTTACCCTCGTCTCCGCCCTGAGCCAGCTTGAGAAGGAGTCCGGCGGACACGTGCTCTCGGTTAGAGGCACGGTGGACCTGATGGTCCCTCCCAACGGCCTGGACAAAGACCAGCAAGTCCAGGTCGTCTTCAAGCCCGAAAAGGACCTGCCCCCTCCCCTGCCCGGCGTCAAGCCCGCCGGCATCGCCTACGAAATCGGGCCGTCTGGCCTCAGCTTCAACCCCAAGAAGCGCAGCACCCTGACCATCGGGTATCAACCCGCAGACATCGCAAAGCTATCTGAGTCGAACCTTGCCATCTTCACCCTCTCCGGCGCCACCTGGACCCGCCTGGGAGGCACCGTCGATGCCACATCGCACAAGGTCTCTGTCGCCATCCAGTCGCCAGGCATCTATGCGCTGTTCGAGGCCCCTTCCATCGGTGGTACGGCGGGCGTGTCCGAGGTGGCCTGCCAGCCCCGGATCATCTCCCCTGCCGGTGGGGTCTATCCCCCCACGACAGACATCTCCTTCCGGCTGGGCGCACGCGCATCCGTGGACGTGCGGGTCTACAGTGTCTCCGGCAACCTGATCCGCACAGTGACTCAGAGGCAGTCCTTGAACGAGGGGTTAAACACAGTTCGGTGGGACGGCAGAGATAGCGACGGCAGAGTAGTCACAAGCGGCATCTACATCGTGGTCATTCAGGCGGATGGGAAGGCGGCAAATAAGACGGTGGCGGTGTTGAACAAGTAGGGGCGGTTCGCGAACCGCCCCTACAGATTGTCGAGGAGGATATCCCAATGCGGCGTTGCGCCTACATCGTGATCTGTCTATGCGCTGGCCTTACCTGGAGCCTCCCTGCCTCAGCGCAGTCCAACGAGAACGTCCTGGTCGGCTCCCGGCCCACCGGCATGGGAGGGGCCTTCACCGCCGTGGCGGATGACGCGAACGCCCTGTTCTACAACCCGGCAGGCCTCCAGTTCCTCAGGCAGCACCAGGCTACCTTCATGAACGCGAACCTCTTTGGGACCGGCATCCGCACGGCCTACGCCTGCTATGCCCTCCCGATCAGCGCCCGGCAGGCCATGGGCCTGGACTGGCAGCACATCGGGTTCGGCGACGGAGAACTCGGCTATAACAGAGACCTGGTCAAGCTGGCCTTCTCCCGCCAATGGCATCCCAGACTATCCACCGGCGTGAGCGTCAAATATCTCCTGACGAACCTGTCCCTGGACAGCAAGTCTGTCGGCAAGGCGTCGGGACTGGGCTTCGACCTGGGGTTCCTTTTCACCCTCATTCCCCGCCTCCGGCTCGGCGTCAACCTTCACGACCTGACCGGCACCCGCGTCCGGTATGACGGCCGGACCTCCGAGACGATTCTGCCCCGCACGATCCGTCCGGGCGTGGCTTACGAGGCCAGAAAAAATCTCCTCCTGGCCCTGGACGTGGACCGCAAGCTCCACCTCGGCGGAGAATACCTGCTCAAGAACCTGCTGGCCCTGCGCCTCGGCTCTCAGAAGGACCTGAAGACCTCCGACCCGCTTGAGCTGACGTTCGGGCTGGGCGTGCGCTACAAGGCCTTCCGGGTGGACTTGTCACACGCCCCCGGCAGAAGGGGTCTGGGCCAGACCCAGCGCTATGCCTTCACGACCTCGTTTGACCCGGCGGCGTCCGCCGTCCGGATCGTCGGCATCGAGGGCCAGGACCTGTTTGCTTCCTACTACAAGACCTATGAGAAGGCCCCTGTGGGCCGCCTCATGATCCAGAACAAATCGGACAGATCCCTGGAGTGCCGGCTGACCGTATCCATCTCCGGCTACGAAGACGCGCCGTATCAGGAGACCCTGATCGTCAGGAAGGGGGACACCCCTCAAGCCATACCCCTCCGTCTTTCGCTGTCCGAAAGCGTCCTGAAGGTGTCGAAGGACGTGGCCGTAGCTGTGGAGGTCAAGGTCGAATACGCGACGGCGACCCGCGCCCGGTCCGACAAGCGGACCGGAAAGATCGTGCTCTACGGCCGGGGGGCGCTCCTCTGGGACCAGATCGGCCGGGCCGCCGCCTTTGTGACCAGCCGCGACCTGGAGGTCGCTGCGTTCGCCCGCACCGTCTCCCACGCGTGCGCCACAGCCGCCAGGGTGCGCCGCATCGAGAAGAACGTCTTGCAGGCCGCCACCGTGTTCGAGGCCCTCGGCAGGTTTGGCGTTCGCTATCAGGTGGATGCCAACAGCCCTTACGCAAAGGTGGTCAGCGCGGAATGGCCCTTCGACAACATCCAGTATCCGCGAGAGTTGCTGCGACAGAGGACCGGGGATTGCGACGACTGCACCGTGCTCTACTGCGCCTTCCTGGAGAACCTGGGCATCCCCACCGGCGCGGTAGACGTGCCCGGCCATATCTTCGCCGTCTTCGACACGGGGGTCGATAGATCTCAACTCTATCAGCTCGGCATCTCAGAGGATAGGCTGCTTGCATTTCAGGGGCGGCTCTGGGTCCCTGTGGAGACCACTCTTCTGGGAAAATCGTTTGAAGAGGCGTGGGAGGCCGGCCTTCGGCAACTCAGAGGCCGGACAGACTGGCAGAAGCGCATCCAGCCCATCTCCGAGGCGTGGCTGAAGTACCCGCCGGCCGATCCGCCATTTGACTTCCTGGTTGACCACTCCCTGATCGCGCAGGCCTGCGACAGCGCGGCGGTCCTCCCCCAGATGGAGGTCCTGAATCGCCTCAAGAGGGCGTTCGTCGCCCAGGAGTATGCCCCGACCCTGGCAAGGGGTAAGGGGGATCCGGAGCTGCATTTTGAAATGGCCTACGACTACGCATCCCTGAACCTGCTCAGCGACGCAAAGTCCGCTATCTACAAGGCGGCCACCCTCACCAAAGACATCGCGCGGATCGAGAACTTTCTGGGAAACATCTGCTTCCTGGAGGGGGATCTCCCCTCGGCTGTGACCCGCTACCGAAGGGCCGTTGACTTCGATCCCGCCGATCCTGGCCTGCGCGAAACCCTGGAGATGATGATGAAGAGACTCCCCATAGCCTCAGCCCCGGCCCCCGGCGCAGGCGAACGCGCAGGGTTCCGGTCCGAGGAGATGGAGACCGAAGTGGAGCTCTATTGGAGGAAGTAGGTTACCATGAAAAAAATCCGAGTCGGCATCATCGGCGTGGGCAAGATGGGCCGCACGCACATCGACGCCCTGCGGGACGTGGAGGATGGAGTCGCAGCGGCCGTGACGGACCCGGCCCGCCTCCCGGACGCGGGCCCCAACCTGGCCAGGGAGTATGGCCTGGACTATGAGGAAGGCGTCGAGTCCCTGGTCGCCCGGAAGGACCTCGACGCCGTCATCGTGACCACCCCCCACGCCCTCCACGCGGCGCACGCCATCCTGGCCCTCCGGCACGGAAAGCACGTCCTGGTCGAAAAGCCCCTGGAGCTAACGCTGGAAAAGTGCGACGCCATCCTCGATGCAGCCCGGCGGGCGGGCAAAAAGCTCATGGTCGCGCAGAGCCACCGCTACTGGGAGGGGGACGCCGTCTCCAAAAGGTTGCTGAAAGAGGGGGCCATCGGAAACCTGATCATGTGCCGGGACACGCTCGCCACGCCCGGCTACCGGCGGTTCAACCCGGAGCGGGCCTGGTTCACCGACCTGAGCCTCTACGGGCCGGGCGGCCTGATCGCCTGGGGGGTCCACAACATCGACCGGCTGCGCTGGTGGTTCGAGAGCGAGGCCGAGACCGTCTTCGCCCGCTCCTTCTCCCTCCGCACGGACATCCCCGGGGACATCACATCCAACATGGTGACGATCACCTTCAAAAACGGCGGGTGCGCGCACCTCTGGTACTCCGAGGCCCTCCCTCCGCCGGGCTGGAAGGGGTTTGCGTGCGGGGCGCAACTCGTGGGAGAAAGGGGGTTAATGGATGTGGACCCCTACCACCAGGTCAGGGTCGCGCGGGAGGGGGGCGCGTGGGAGACCGTCTACGACATCGCACAGGTGAAGGACCCCCGCCAGAAGGCCTTTTCGGATGAGGTGCGGGACTTTATCCGCTGCATCGTGGACGACACCCCCCCTCCGGTGACCGGGGAGGACGGCCGGGCGGCGGTGGAGATCGCCCTGGCGGCCTACAGGTCCTCTGAGACGAAACAGGCCGTGCATCTTCCGCTTGAAACATGAAAATGCAAGCAACACGGCTGCAATGACTTATCCTGAAAATGAGACAGGGGAACTTTCCTGGCGCGGGGGCGTTAAAAGGGGAGAAGCTCCTTTCCTGGCCGGGCGCTGGCTCTTCATCCTCCTGACCAGCGCCCGGCCCGTCTCAATGGCTAAGTCGCGGGGACCGCGTCCTCTTCTGGAACCCGATCCCCCGTCAGGGCGTTTAATGAAATAGGTGCTCTTGAAATAAGGCGTTGGCGCCTCCCTCCCAGCCAGCGCCTGGCCCGCTCGATGTAAGCTCCCTCCCCTGGCCTGAGAGCATCGAACGGGCCTCTTTTTGTCCTGAGCGTCCCGTGTAGCGGCCAAAAGAAAAGCCTGCCCCTCGCCGTTGTGTGGCGAAGAGGACAGGCTTTTTTGTTTTGCAAGGTAAGGGCGACCGGCTCCCCTGCGGTCCTACGGAACCCGGACCGACTTCACCTCCGTCGGGTCGCTCTGGAGCGTCCGCGCCGTGTTGCGGCTGCGAATCCGGTAGGCATAGGTCTGTCCCCGCGTGAGCCCGGTGTCCGTGATCGTGGTGTTCGGCGTGAACGTGACCACCGTGAACGTCGAGGAGGAAGACGTCCCAATCAACTGGCGCTCCACCACGTAGTCCGCGGCCCCCGGCTTCGTGGGCGCGCTCCAGGTGAGGACCGCCTGCCCGGTGGTGGCGTCCACCGCGGCGGCCGTCACGACCAGGTTCGTCGGAGGTGGCACCCCGCCCGTCTGCTGCGACACCGCCGCCGTGGGCGCGCTCTCGTTCCCCTTCTCGTCGAAGGCGCTGACCTTGTACTGATAGGTCGTCGTGAATTCGAGCGTCGGGTCGCTGTCCGTGTAGGTCACCGTCGGGTGCTGCACCTCCGCGATCTGCGCGAACGACCCCGTGGTCCCCGCGCGATAGACCCGGTAGCCCTTCAACCCGGTCAGACTCGCGCCCCCGAAGTCCGTGGTCGGCGCCCGCCACTTCAGGTCCAGGATGCGCGTGTCCGCCGCGTTCGGCACCACGGAGAAGAAGTTGACGTCCGGCGTGGCCGGCGGCCGGTTGTCGTCCAGCGCCGTGGCCACCGCGAACCGCGACAGGTCGCTCACGCCCGAAGACGCCACGGCCCGCACCTTGTAGAACCGCTGCGTCCCGGCCGTCAGGTTGGAGTCGGCAAAGGACACCTCCGCCGTCGTGATCGTCGTGTCCGTCCCGGTCGTCCTCGGGATCGCGCTGTACGGCCCCGCCGAAGAGGTGGTGGAGCGATAGACCCGGTAGCCCAGCAGGTCCCGCTCCTGGTTGGCCGTCCACGTCACCTTGATCAGGTAGACGTCCCCCGTAGCCGTCACGTTGGCCGGCACCCCCACCCCCCTCGTCGTCACCGGAATCGTGTTCGACAGGGCGCTCACGTTGCCGGTGGGGTCCACCGCGCTGACGGAGTAAGTGTAGGCCGTCAGCGGCTCCACCGTGTTGTCCACGTAGCTCGTCACCGTGGCGGCAGTCGTGGCGATCTGCACGTTGTTCCGGAACACCCGGTAGCCCGACAGCCCCGTCAACTCCCGCCCGTTGGCGTCCCGGCTGGGCGCGGTCCAGCGGAGCGTGACCCGCGTGATGACATTCGCGTCCAGCTCGGCCAGCAGGTTGGAGGGCGCTGCCGGCGGCTGGTCGTCCACCAGGACCGTGGCCGCGACAGGCACCGACCTCTGCCCCTCGCCCAGGGCCCCCGCCCCCACCGCGCTCACCCGGTAGTAGAACCGGCTGTTGGCCACCAGGTTCGAGTCGATGTAGCTCGTCTGCCCCGTGGTATAGGGCGTCCCTTCGTTCCCCGACAGCCGGACGTAGTTCGTGTCCGACCGGGTCGAGCGGTAGACGTTGTAGCCCAGCAGCTCCGTCTCCGTGTTCGGGTTCCAGGCGACCGTGATCTTGCCGATATCCCCCGTCGCCCGCACGCCGGAGGGCGTGGCGATCCCCCTGGTCACGACCTGGGCCGGCGCGGTCCGGGCGCTCTCATTGTTCGACGGGTCGTAGGCGCTCACCGCGTAGAAGTAGGTGGTCAGCGGCTCCAGGCCCGTGTCCACGTAGGTGTTCTGGGCCGTGGAAGCGACCTGCACGAAGGACGTGGTACCCCCCTTTGACCGGAAGACCCTGTAGCCCGACAGCCCCGTCAGCTCCCGCCCGGTGTTGTCCGTCGTCGGGGCGCTCCAGGTCAGCGTCACGCGCCCCACCGAGCGCTCGTCGAGCTGCGCCGACAGGTTGCTCGGCGCCGCGGGCGGGACGTTGTCCGCCTGCGCCGTGGCCGACACGAACGGCGTCTGCGCCCCCGTCCCCCGCGTCGTCACAGCGCTGATCTTGTAGAAAAAGGTGGCCCCTCCCACCAGGTTGGAGTCGGTGTACGCCGTCTGCCCCGTCGTGAAGTCCGCCCCCGCCGGGCCGAGCCGCACATAGCCTGCGTCAGACTGAGACGATCGGTAGACGTTGTAGCCCTTCAGCCCGTCGTCCACGCTCGCGTTCCACGCCAGCGCGATCCGCCCCACATCCCCCGTCGCCCGCAGGCCGGTGGGGACCGAGACCCCCGCCGTGACCAGCTGCACCGCGGTCGAGCGGGCGCTCTCGTTGCCCGCCGGGTCCAGGGCGCTCACCTGGTAGAAGTAGCGGGTGCCCCCCTTCACGTTCCTGTCCACGAAGCTCTTCGCGTCCGCCGGCAACTCCGTCAACTGCACGAAGGCATCCGCCGTCCCCTCCGCGCGGTAGACCTTGAACCGGGACAGCCCCGTCAACTCCCGCCCCCCCGGGTCCGTGGTGGGAGGCGACCAGCTCAGCGTGACCGCTCCCGAGATCGAGTCCGACTGCACCGACACGTTCTGCGGGGGCGCAGGCGGGGAGGTGTCCTTGATCAACTCCCCCCGGGCCGGGTTGGACAGGATGCTGGCCACCCGGGTCTTGTTCACCGTGGTGATGCTGTAGTAGTAGACCGTGGTCTCACCCGTAAAGGTGCTGTCGATGAACGAGGTCCCGCCGGTGGAGACCAGCGTGTCCCCCTTGGCGTCCCCCTTCAAAAACGTGTAAGTCGCCGTGGGAGACCCGGCGGCCCGGTAGACGCCGTAGCCCAAAACCTCCGTGGCCCCGGTCGGCGCGACCCAGTTGACCGTGATGCGCCCGAAGGACCCCGTCGCACTGACGGTCATCGGCGGAAGCGGTTTGCTCAGTTGGGGATTGTTCGGGTCAAGCGGGTTGACCCGGTCCCGGCCGCACTGAACAACGAGCAGTCCGGTCAAAACGGCAAGCCCCAGCCCCGACCCCATCCATCGCGCAAGACGCATAGAAGACTCCCTCTAAAAGTTCCTCTTGATCCCCACCCGCAGGGCCTTCTGCTCCGGCCCCCCCGTCAGCTCCAGGTCGAATTTGCGGACGAGCTTGGCCGGCTCCTCCCCCTGCTTCTCAGACCCCCCCGACAGGATGAGGCGCAGCCCGGCCACGAGCAGCGCCGCCGACAGCGCCACGCTGATCTGGCTCTTCGTGTCCCGGTCGCTCGTCCGCCTGAACAGCGCCGTGGCCTGGTCGGCGGTCGTGGCCGCCTTATACTCCTTGTAGAGTCTGTTGGCGTCCTGCCGGTAGTCCCACGCCCTGTAGCCCAGATAGCCGCTCCCCCCCAAAAACAGCGCGGAGAACGTCCTCCGCACCGTAAAAAAGGCCTTCGCCTCGGCAAAGGGGGGCGTCAACCCGGCTGTCAGCAGGAGCAGGGCCAGGAATGCGGATATGGCTCTGCCGCCCGGAAATCGCATCGCAGGCTCCTTTCACGTCTCACGTTTCACCTTCGTTAGACACACAACTGCCTGGAAATGTTTCATAGTAAGGTCTGGAATATAAAGGAAATCCCGGCGAAAGACCGGGCCAGAAAGCGCCCCTTGTCGGGCCGCTGACAGGGTGGGGAGATGATCTGAAGTAGGGGCGACCGGCCGGTCGCCCCTACTCGCCGTTGGGGAGACAACGGATTGAACCGTGCATATTATAATGAAGATACGAAAAAAAAGCAACCATAAATCGCAGGGGCGACCCGGTGGGTCGCCCCTGCGAACCAGATATTCACCCCTTAAACCGCCCCCTCCCCCTGCGCCACAGCCACGAACACCCGTCTGGCGTACGCCGCCAGATCGTCCAGGAGGGAGTAGATCGTCGGCGCGATCACGAGCGTCAGCGGCGTGGAGGTGATCAGCCCGGACACCACCACCAGAGCGATCTGCCCCCACTGCTTGGCGTAGCCCTCCGCCGCGCCGAAGATCATCGGAAGGACCAGCGGCATCAGGCTCAGGACGGTCGTGCTGGCCGTGATCAGGATGGGCCTCACCCGGTCCTGCCCCCCCCGGACGATGGCCTCCCCCCGGTCCAGCCCCTCCCTCCGGTAGTCGTTGATGTGATTGATCAGGACGATCCCGTTGCACACCACCACCCCGAACAGGACCAGCAGGCCGATCTGCCCGTTGCTGTCCATCGGAATCTGCATCCAGTACATCGCCAGGGCCACGCCCGTGTAGGCGAACGGGATGGAGATCATCATCGCGAACGGCTGCACGAACGACTCGAACAGCGAGGCCATGATCAGGTAGATCAGGATCGCCGCAAAGAGCATCGTGAAGGACGACTCCCCCTGAGCCTCCTGGATGTACCGGAAGCTGGACGACATCTGCCAGGTGTAGCCCGACGGGAGGGCCACCTGCCCCATGCGCCCGGCCATCTCCCTCCCCACCGAGGCGATCGCCGCCTGGTCCGTGCTGGCGAACACCGTCACCGTCGAGCGCCGGTCCTCCCGCCGGAGCGCCTGCGGCCCCTTCTGCAGCCGGAAGTCCGCCAGCGTCCCGAACGCCACCCGGTTGCCCGCCTGCCCCTCGAACACGGCGTTCTTGAGTTGCTCTAAGTTGGCCCGGTCCTCCTCCCTCAGCTGCACCACGATGTCGATCTCCTCGTCCCCCGTCTTGAACTTGGAGCTCCCCCGCGTGCCCAGCGCCGAGGAGACCGAGGAGGCCACCTCCCAGGGGGACATCCCGTAGCGCGACGCCCTCCGCCGGTCCACCGACACCCGGATCTCCTCCGTCCCGGACTCTAAGCTCGTGTCCAGGTCCAGCACCCCCGATATCCCCTCCATCCGGAGCTTGACATCCTCCGCCAGCAGCGCCAGCACGTCCGGGTCCTTCCCCTTGACCTCCACCCCCACCCCGATGCTCTCCGAACGGTAGGACCCCCCCATCTTGAACCGCACGCCGGGCCTGTCCTGCGGCAGGAGCTTCTTGACCATGTTCGTCACTTCTGTGGAGGTGTACTTCCCCTTGTTCGCGTCCACCAGGTAGAGCGTGATGCGCCCGTTCCGCAGCCCGAACCGCGAGGACACCCGCTCGATGTCCAGGTCCTTCTTCCTGGCGATCAGGGCGCGCTCCGCCTCCTCGAAGACCTTCGTGACCTGCGGGATGTCGAAGCTGCGCGACAACTCCACGGAGACGTCCACCCGGCGCTCCCGCTCCCACCGCCGGCCCTGCTTCTCCACCACGAAGGCGATGTAGTAGACGCTGTACCCGCCGACCAGGAGCGAGAAGACCAGGGTGAGCATCCGGTAGCGGAGCGTCTTGCCCACCGCCCGCGCGTAGAACCCCTTCAGCCCGTAGCGCCGGAACTCATGGACGAGGACCGCCGCCAGGGCCAGGCAGACCCCCGCCGCGACCCACCCCCCCCACGTCATCCCCTGGAGGGTGGCCACGATCCCGGCCACAGTCCCCTTGACCCACTTGACGATCCCGGCCCATCCGACGGCCCTCAACACCAGCCCTATATAGAGCGTGGACGCCCCGATCAGCGGGACCCCGATCCACTTCCCGATGTGGGCGTAGCGGTCCTCGAACAGCCGGGACGCCGCCAGCGGCACCAGCGTGACCGACACGACCATCGCCGTGATCATGGCGATCACCATCGTCACGCAGAAGTCCTTCATCCAGAGCGCCGTCTGACTGTCCGTCACGAACACCAGCGGCACGAACACGCAGCACGTCGTCAGCGTCCCGGCCAGGATCGGCAGCGCCACCTCCGAGGTCCCGGCAGTGGCCGCCTCCACCGGCGCCATCCCCTCCTCCCGCTTCCGGAAGATGTTCTCCAGGACCACCACCGCCGGGTCCACGAGCATACCGATGGCGATCATGAGGCCCATCATGGACACCATGTTGAGCGTGATCTCGGAGTGGAGCAGGACGCGAGCGAGGTACATCCCCATGAACACGCAGACCACCGACAGCGGGATGGCCGCCCCGATGATCACCGTGCTCCGCAGGCTCCTCATGAACGCGAAGATGATCGCGATGGCCAGCGTCCCGCCCAGCAGCCCCGCGTCCTTCAGGCTGTTCAGCCCCTTGATCACGTCCCTCGACCGGTCCCGCACCACGTAGAGGGTCAGGCGCTCCGACCCGACCTCCTCCCGCAGTTCGTCCAGCGCCTTCCACACCCGCCCGGACACGTCCACCAGGTTGGCCGTGGAGGACTTCCGCACCTCGACGACCACCGCGTCCGCCCCATCCAGCCGCTCGTACTGCCGCTTCTCCGGGTAGTCGTAGACCACCTTCGCCACGTCGCTCAAGATGACGTCCCGGCGGATGATCGGCATGGACGCCAGCTCCTCCACCGACCGGAACTCCCCCACCGACCGCACGGCGTAACGCTTTCCGCCGTCGTCCACCGTCCCGGCCGACAGCGTGACGTTGTTCGACCGGAGGTTCCAGTTGAGCGTACGGATGTCCACGTTGTGCGCCTGCATCAGCCCCTGGTCCACCTTCACTAAGAGCTGCTTCTTCTCCAGGCCGTTGACCGACACGTTGGCCACCCCGTTGATCCGCTCCAGGCGGGGCTGGATCACCTTCTCCACGACCCGGCGGAACTCCTCCCGGTCCCCCTTCCAGGTCACGCTCACCTCCATGATCGGCCAGTCGTCCGACTGCCACCGCCGCACGTTGATCCGCTCCACGTCCGCCGGCAGCATCCGCTTCACCTGGTCCAGCCGGTCCCGCACGTCCACGGACATCATGTCCATGTCCGTCCCGTAGTTGAACTCCAGGCGGACCTGCGCGCTGGACGACGTCGAGGTGGAGCTGATCCGCTTGACGCGCGTCAGCGTCCCCATCATCCCCTCGATGGGCCTGGTGATCAGCCGGTCCACCTCCTCCGGCGAGGACGAGGAGTAGGGCACAAAGATCCACATGGACGGCCAGGCCACGTTGGGCGTCGAGTTGAGCGGGAGCTTCGTCAGCGAGATCAGCCCCAGCACCACGGCGCTCAGCGCCACCATCATCGTCGTGATCGGCTTGCGGATGCAGAACTCGGACAGCTTCATGGCGCACCCCACAGATTTATGTAAGGGCGGGTTTGAAACCCGCCCTTACACCCGCCCTTACAAAACCCGCCCTTACACCCGCCCCTACTTCTTCCGGTCCAGCATCACGTAGATCACCGGGATCAGCACCAGCGTCAGCATCGTCGAGATCGTCAGCCCCCCGATCACCGTGACGGCCATCGGCTGCCGGAGCTCGGCCCCCTCCCCCAGGCCCAGGGCCATCGGGAGCAGCCCCAGCACGGTCGCCCCCGTGGTCATCAGGATGGGCCGGAGCCGCACCTGCCCCGCCTGCACCACCGCCTCCTCCTTCGGGACCCCCTGCCGGCGCGCGTGGTTCGTGTAGTCGATCAGCAATATGGCGTTCTTCACCACGATGCCCGCCAGCATGATCAGCCCGATCAGCACCATCACGCTCACCGTCCCCCCGGTCAGCAGCAGGGCCAGCGCCACCCCCACCAGCCCGAACGGGATCGAGAACATGATCACGAGGGGGTGGAGCAGGGACTCGAACTGCGACGCCATCACCAGATAGACCAGGAAAATGGCCAGGATGATGGCAAACCGCATGCTTTCGAACGACGTGGCCATCTCCTCGCTCTGCCCCCCCACCGTGATCGAGAAGTCGGCGGGGAGGGGGACCTGCGCCACCGCCCCCCGGATGTCCTCCACCGCGCTCCCCAGGTCCCGCCCCACCAGGTTGGCCGTCACCAGCGCCACCCGCTGCTGGTCGATCCGCCGGATCTCCGCCGGGCCGGGCTCCACGCGCACGTCCGCCACCGACGCCAGCGGCACCTGCGTCGAGGCGTTGGGCGGGCTCACCGACAGGCGTCGGATACTCTCCACGCCCGTCCGCTCCCCCTCGCTGGCCCGCACCAGCACGTCGATCCGCCGGTCCTTCTGCATGAACTCCGTGGCCACCTCCCCCTGGATCTTGTTCCGCAGGAGCGTGGCGATGGCGCTGATCGTCGTCCCCATCGACGCCACCTTCTTCCGGTTGAAGGTGATCTGGACCTCCGGGTTGCCCCCCTCTGCCGACGACTTCACGTCCGTCAGCCCGGCGATGTGCGACAGCCGGTCCGTCACCTCGTGCGACAGGTCCTGAAGCTGCCGGAGGTTGTAGCCCGACACCTGCACCTCGATCGGCGTCTTGAAGCTGAAGTAGGACAGCCGCGAGAAGTTGTAATCCACGCTCGGAATCCTGGCGAAATCCGACCGCAGGCGGTCCATGATCGCCTCCTCCTGCGCCCTTCCCACGCCCCTCTTCAGCATCACGTGGACCTGCCCGATGTTCTCCCGCTCCTCCCCGGCCGCGCCGCTCGACGCCCCCCCGGCCCCGGCCATGCTGTAGACCATGCGCGTCTCCGGCAGCCCCTGCACGACCTCGGCCATCGCCTGGACCGCCCGGTCCGTCACGGCCAGCGGCGTCCCCACCGGCATCTTCACGTCGATGAAGAACTCCCCCTGGCTCACCTCCGGCATCAGCTCCGTCCCCGAGGACAGCAGCCCCAGCACCGCCAGGGCGAGCACCCCCGCCGCCCCGGCAATCAGGCGCAGGCGGTGCCCGATCGCCCACCGGAGGAGCCTCGGATACCCCTCCTGGATGACCCCGAAGCCCCTGTCAAAGCCCTTGATGAACGGCGACAGGATCAGGTTCAACAGCCAGCCGACCCCCATCGCCGCAGCCCCCACGCCCCGCAGGGCCGCCATCAGGCCCCGGGTGAAAGCAGAGCCGGAGAAACGGGGAGCCGGAGAAACGGGGACACCCCCCTCCCCGCTTCTCCGTTTCTCCGCTTCTCCGTTTCGCCCCTCGATCTGGAGGGACGACAGCATCGGAATCAGCGTGATAGCCCCCACCCAGGACGCCAGCAGAGAGTAGGTGATCGTCAGCGCCTGGTCCCGGAAGAGTTGCCCCGCCACCCCCTCCACGAACACGATGGGCACGAACACGCAGACCGTCGTCAGCGTCGTCGCCGACACCGCCAGCCCCACCTCGCCCGTCCCGACGCTGGCCGCCTCCATCGCCGAATAGCCCTGGTCCCGGTAGCGCTGGATGCTCTCCAGCACCACGATGGCGTCGTCCACCACCATGCCCACCCCCAGCGCCAGCCCCCCCAGAGACATCGTGTTCAGGGAGATGCCGGAGATGTACATGACGAAGAAGGTCATCATGACCGAGATTGGGATGGAGGTGCTGATGATGAACGTGCTCTTCACGTCCTTCAGGAAGAAATACAGGATGGCCAGGGCCAGGATGCCCCCCTCCCAGGCCGCGCTCTTGACCTCGTCCACGGCCTGCTGGATGAACTTCGACTGGTCGAACACCACCTCCAGCCTGGCCGCCCCCGCCTCCCCGGAGACCCGCAGCCGGTCCAGCCTCTCCCGGACGTGACGGGCCACGCCCACGGCGTTGGCGTCCCCCTCCTTGTACACGGCGATCTCCACCGCCTCCCGGCCGTTGATCCGCGTGATGACGTCCCGCTCCTTGCTCCCCCGGCGCACGCTCCCCACGTCCCCCAGGGTCACCACCGCGCCGTTGCGCTCCCCCACCACGATGTCCTGGATCTCGTCCACCGCCTTGAACTCGTTCATGGTCCGGACCAGGTACTCCGCCTCCCCGTCCTTGAGCGCCCCCCCCGTCAGGTTGACGTTCTCCTGCTCCAGACGCGCCGTGACCTGATTGATCGGGATGCCCAGGCTGGCCAGCTTCGCCTCCTGGATGTCGACGTGGATCTCCTCCTCCATCCCCCCGCTCACCTTCACCGCCGCCACGCCGTCCAGGCTCTCCAGCTCCTGTTTGATGTCCTCCTCGGCCATCAGGCGCAGCGCCGTCAGGCTCACGTCCCCTGAGACCCCGACCCGCATGATCGGGTCCAGAGACGGGTCGAACCTCAACAGCACCGGCTTCCGGGCGTCCTGCGGCAGGTTGACCAGGTCCAGCTTCTCTCGCACGTCTAAGGCCGCGAAGTCCATGTTCGTGCCCCAGCCGAACTCCACCACCACGTCCGAGACGCCGGGCCGCGAGATCGAGCTGACCTTCACCACATTCGGGACCACCCCCACGACCCCCTCCACCGGCTCCGAGATCAGACGCTCCACCTCCACCGGGGCCGCGCCGGGGTATTCCGTCCGCACGGTCAGCGTCGGATAGGTGATGTCCGGCAGCAGATTGATCGGCAGCCGCGTGAACCCCACGTACCCGAAGATGATGGCCGCGACCATGAACATGGTCACGGTCACGCGCCGCTGGATGGAAAAGTCGACGATTTTCATGTATTAACGATGAACGATGAACGATGAACGATGAACGAAAACAGGATTATGTTTTTACTTCCGCGTTTCCCCTTCCGCCTTCCGCCCTTCGCCCTGCTGCTTCTCCCCTTCCGCCTTCTGCTTTCCGGTCGCTGACGCTCCCGGCTCTGACGCTTTGCCTTCCGCCTTTCGCCTTTCGCCCTTCGCCTTCTCCCCCCCCTCCCCCACCAGCCGCACCGCCGAACCCGGCCGGAGCCCCTCGCTCCCCACCGTGATCACCTGCTCCCCCTCCTTCAGGCCCGCCAGGACCTCCACCCGCTCGTTGTCCACGAACCCCATCTCGATCTTCACCTGCCTGGCCTTCCCTTCGTCAAACACGTAGACCTGGTCCGTCTCCCCCCCCTCCAGGACCAGCGCCCGCTTCGGGATGATCAGGGCGTTCTGATGCGTGGCCGTGATGATGTAGACCGACACGAACATGCCCGGCCTCAACACGTCCTGCCCCTCCGGGACCTCCACCGTCACCTTCACCGTGCCGCTCTCGGGATCCACCACCGGACTGATCATCTTCACCGCGCCCCTGAAAGACCGGTCCGGCACGGCCTCTGCCGCGATCCGCGCCCCCTGGCCGACCCGGATGTTCCGGATCTCTTTCTCGGTCACCCGAATCCTCGCCACGAGCGGATCAAAGTCGGCCACGGCGAAAAGCGACTGGTTGGCCGTGACCGTGTTCCCCATCTCCACCGTCCGCGCCGTCACCACGCCGGAGATCGGGGAGACGATCTCCGTATACTCCAGAGTCAGCCGCGCCGCCTCGTACTGCGCCTTCGTCCGCTCCACCTGCGCCCGCGCCGCCTCGTACTGCTCCGAGCTGGTCAGGTTCCGGTCGTGCATCTTCTCCAGCCGCTCGAAGGTGCGCTTCGCGTCCTCGTAGGCCACCTGCATCTGCCTCGCCTGGTAGTCCGCGGCGCGCCCGTCCAGCCGGACCAGGACCATCCCCCCCTGAACCCGGTCCCCCTCCTCCACCAGCACCCCCATCACCTGCCCGGCCACGCGCGACCGGATGTCCACCGCGTGCTCCGCCTCCAGGGTCGTGTTCGTCTGGATGTAGGCCGAGATGTCCTCCCGCCGCACCCCCTCCACCTTCACCGGAACGGCAGCAGCAGCGCCGGCGCCCCCCCCCGGGCCGCCGGGCCGCTGCCCCGGGCCCTGCTGCGCGGCGGCCTGCCTCCCCGCCGCCTGGTCCCCCCTGCTGCACGCCAGCGCCAGGGCGACCAACCCGATCCATTTTGCAATGTTCATTCTGCGATGTTCATTCTGCAATTTGTGTTCCACCTTTCTCACCCGCACTCGGACCCTTTTCCGCTCTGGACCGAACCCGACTTCCTCTGCGCCTCCCGCTTCCGGTCCTCCTCCTCGACGATCTTCTCGAACGCCTCCCGCTGCTCCGGGTTGAGGATGCCCCGGATGTGATCCCGCGTCTGCTTCTTGATCACCTGGAACTGCGGCCTGACCACCTGGCTCAACTCCTTCATGCGCTTTCCCCCCTCGTCCAGAATGGCGTCCAGGCTGTCCCGCTGAGAGGGCGACAGATGAAGCTGCTGCGTCAACTTGTCGAGCGTCGCCCCCTTCGTCAGCCGGGGCCGGGACGCGCCCTCCCCCCCGTAATTTCCGATCTTGGCGGCCAGGATGCCGCCCCCTGCGCCCACGATGAACCCGACGATCATCGAGACCACCACAGGAACTCGTGATCGCATGTCAGATCCTCCCTCCAAAAGAATATAAGGCAGACGGCAGACGGCAGACGGCAGACGTAAAGGCAAAACCCTTTTTCCACGTTTGCCGTTTGCCGTTTGCCGTCTCACTTCTTCTGAATCACCATCTTCAACACCGCGTCCCGCGACACGTCCGACGACCGGTAGATCGCGGCCACCTCCGTGGCGTCCTCCTCCGAAGACTGCTCCAGATAGCGGGCCACAATGCCGTTCATCTGCGCCTCGAAATGCCGGTCCACCCAGTAGAAGGAGAGGCCGAAGACGGCGATCAGGAGCACGGCGGCGGCGGCCAGCCGGCCGAGGGTCCACCCCCCCTCCCGCGCAGGGACAGGGGCCTCCTCCGCCTCCAGGCGGGACATCAGGCGCTCGTAGAAGAGCGGTTTCGGAGAGGCGTCGGACAGGGTCGCAAAGGCCCTCCGGATAGCCCTGAGGCGTTCCACCTCCCCCCGGCACCCCGCGCACGACGCCAGGTGCGTCTCCACGGTGCGGCGGCCCAGGCCGAACAGCTCGTCATCCACGTAGCAGGACAGCTCTTTGCGGCAGGTTCTGCAACGCACGCTCGATCACGCCCCTTTCCAGTCTTCGTGAACGTCCGCCAGCATCCTCTGCAGCTGCGCGCGCGCGCGGAAGAGGCGGGACTTCACAGTGCCCACGGAACAACCCATGGCGTCGGCGACCTCCTCGTAAGAGAGGCCGTCCACCTCCCGAAGGACCAGGGCCACCCGATAGTCCGGGGGGAGCGCCTGCAGGGCCCCCTCCAGCGCCCGGCCCAGCTCTCGCTGCTCCAGTTCAGCGTCCGTCGCCCCGGAACCCCGGAGGACAGCCCCGTCAGCCCTGTAGACCTCCACGCGATCCAGAGACGTCTCGGGATGCCGCCTCCGGCTTTTCAGCCAGTCCAGACAGCGATTGACCGCGATGCGATACAGCCAGGTGTAGACCTGGGCCTGCCCTTTGAACCCGGACAGCGACCGAAACGCCTTGATGAACACCTCCTGGGCGAGGTCGTCGGCCTCGTCCCGGTCTCTGACCAGGCTGTGAATCAGGTTGAAAATGCGGGGATGATACCGGACGACCAGCGTTCGGAACGCCCCCGGGTCCCCCTCCCGGCAGCGCCGGATCAGTTCCGCGTCTTCTGACACCGCATTGGACGACATCTCAGCCCGCATGGTTCCCTCAAATGGTTCAAAGTTCAAGGTTTGAAGGTTCAAGGTTATAACTTTAAACCTTGAATTTTGAACCTGAACCCTCACTCCTGACCCCTTATTCCTCTGTTTTTTTGACCCTTCTCGCCACGAACACCACGCCCCCCACCAGGCTGGCGACGATCCCGGCCAGATAGCCCAGAAACATGAGCGCCAGCGCCGGGGCCAGCCCCACCCCCACCCGCTGAAACAGCAAGGCCCCGAAGTTCTCCCGCACGCCGATCCCCCCGAAGGAGATCGGGACGGCGGCCACCACCGCGATCATCGGGATGAACACCAGAAAATGGCGGAAGGAGACGCCGAGCCTCATCGCCTCGCTGACGGAATAGTAGACGGCCACGCGGAGGACCTGGACCAGGACGGACAGGCACAGGACCGCGGCCAGCGTCCCCATCCGGGACCGGTAGAGGATGAAACTCCCCCTGACCTTGCCGATCCGGTCCCCCAGCGGCAGGGGCAGCAGCCGGCGTCCGACGTGCTCCAGCAGACCGCTGAGCCGCCTGCTGAACCCCACGGCCAGGACGCCCGCCAGGACCGCGCAGAGCCCCACGATGGGGATCAGCAGGCCGAACCCCCACCTCCACGGGGAGGCCAGGTAGGCCACCAGGGAGAAGGCGGTCATCGTGAACAGGCCCACGAACCGGTCCACGAACGTGGCGGCGAAGGCGGGCGACCCCTCTCCGGTCATCCGCCGGAGGTCGTACACCCGGACGGCGTCCCCCCCGATGTTGCTGATCAGAAAATTGTTGAAAAAGACCCCGACCACGTAGAGCCCCTGAACGTGCAGGTGGGGCAGGACGATCCCCTGCGCCCGCAGCAGAAGGTCCCACTGCACGGCCCCCAGGAGGTTGCTGGCCAGAAAAAGGCCAGCCGCTCCCCACAGCAGCCGGACGTCCGCCACCTCCACGGCCGCCCTGACATCCGGCCAGTCGATCTCGACGAAGAAGATCGCCATCAACCCGATGCTGACGCCGGCCTTCAGAAGAACCAAAAGGATGCGTTTCAAGAGCCCTCCCGCCCCGAAAACGACCGCCCTCTATTCCCCCTCACCCGACCAGCTCACTCGCCCTCCTGACACCCCTCACGAAGTGTTGATACACCACCGATCCCGCGTACATCCGGCGCTCCACCTCCCGGCACGGGACCCGTCGGATGCGCCTCGACGCCCGGCGTCCGCGCCAGAGGGTCAGCGGGTGCGTCGCCACCCAGACCAGGGCCCCTGCGACCGCCGCGGGTCGCTTCCATTCGAGACGGACAAGGCCATACAGGATCGTCAACATCTCCATCCCCGCGCGCAGCGGCAGCATCCAGAGCAGACGACGCCAGGCGCTGTGCTCGATCGTCACAAACAGGCTGTTGCGGTGATTCAGGTAGAGCTTCTTGAAGCGCGACGCGGAGAGCGTCCACCCGGAGTGGTGATAGATGACAGACGCGGGGACCGACGAGATCTCCCCCCCCGCCAGATGGATTCGCCAGCAGAGGTCGATCTCCTCCCAGTGCATCCAGAGCGACTCATCCAGCAGCCCCGTCCTTTCGAGGACCTCCCGCCGGATCAGGATCGCGCTGCCGGAGGCCCAGAAGATCGGCCTCGGCGCGTCGTACTGACCCAGATCCTCCTCCATCTCGTCGAAGATGCGCCCCAGACAGAACGGATACCCGAACAGGTCCATCAGCCCCCCGCCGGCCCCCGAGTAGTCGAACCGGCCCCGGTCCTGAAACGAGAGGAGCTTGGGCTGACACGCCGCGCACGCCGGGTGCGCCTCCATGAACTCCACCAGCGCCCCCAGCCACCCCCCCGCCACCTCCACGTCGTTGTTCAGAAGCATCACGTAGCGGCTCCGGGCCTCCCTCAGCCCCCGGTTGCACGCCCCCACAAACCCGAGGTTGCGCTCGTTTCTCAGGACCTCGATCTGCGGAAACCGGGACCTGGCCCGCGCGATGCTCTCGTGATCCGGGTAGTCGTCCACCACCAGCACGCGCATCGGCATCCCCGTTCGCGAGAACAGGTACCCCAGGCATTCCAGAAGGATGTCCCCGGTGTAGTGGGGGATCACGACGGTGACGAGCGGGTCGGACATAATAAAAGCGGTCAGCTATCAGCTATCAGCTATCAGCAAAGGCATACCCGGTTTCGCTGATGGCTGATAGCTGACGGCTGATAGCTATTTTCCCTTCTCCCTCAAGAGCCTCAGCGCCTGCTGCACGCCCCTGTCGTTGGGGTTTACCTGCGCCAGCCCCTCCAGGGCGAGGATCGCCTCCTGCGTCTCCCCCTTCCTGTCCAGGGCCACCGCCAGGTTGAACGTCGCCGCCTCGAAAACGCGCCGGCGCTCCTCCGGGGGCATCCCGTCCCCCGCGCGGACCCGGGCGAGGACCTCCCGGTAGAGCGCCACGGCCCGGTCCAGCGCCCCGGCCCCGGCCAGCGCGTCCGCCAGCGGGAGCCGCTGGCGCGGGTCCCTCGGGTCGGAGACGGCCCGGCATCGCTCCAGCAGCCTCAGCGCCTCCGCCCCCTCCCCGGCCCGCGCCGCCGTGTGGCCCATCAACAGAAAGGCCCGCCAGTCGTCCGGCCGGACCGCCTCGGCCTCGCACCGCCGGAGGACCTCGCGCACCCTCTCCCCCTCCCCTCGCCTGCCGTAGGCCTCGGCCACCTGCAGATAGACCGCCTGGTAGTTCGACAGCAGGGAGGCGGTGTCAGGCTCCCTGTAGACCGCCGGGTCGTTGACCCCCCGCAGCCGGTAGACCTCCCGCAGGTTGCGCCAGGCCCGGTCTGCGTCAACCTGCGCCCCCTCCCGGTCCCCCACCCTCAGGGCCATCCCCTCCGTCGCCAGGAACGACTCCAGACCGACCGTGTTCTCGTCCGGGACCGTGACGGCGAAGTACACGGGCCGCCTCCGGTCGATCCACTCGATCAGCCTCCAGACCATCACGTCCTGGGTGCGCAGGTAGAGATAGGGATTCTTGGGGATCGTCCACGTGATCCCCCCGGCGGTCACCGCCTTCGCCTCCGGCCAGTAGCGGCCCGTCTTCTCGATTGCCTCGACGGTGTTGGCGCAGAGCGCCTCGACCTCCGCGTCTGACAGCGGAATCGGCAGCCTCGGCGGGAAGTCCCGGAGCTGCCGGATGTACCAGGGCGTGTTCAGCAGGCTCAGATTGACGACGCGCACGTCCCTGCGGACGCCCTCCACCTCCTGCAGGTACCAGAGCGGAAAGGTGTCGTTGTCCCCGTTCGTGAACAGGACCGCGTCCCGGTCGCACGTCTGGAGGATGTTGTAGGCATAATCGTGGGCGATGGTGTCCCCGGTCCGGTCGTGCGTCCGGAACCCCGCCGCGGCCGCGCCCACCGGGACCAGCAGGAGCGCCGCCGACGCCGCGACCCGCGCCCACCGGCCCTTCCCGATGGACCCCACCAGGTCCGCCGTCCCCATCCCCATCCAGATCGCCACCGCCGCGAACGCCCCGACAAAGACGTAGTCCCGCTCCCTCGGCTGCGGGTCCGGCATGTTCAGATAGACGACCAGCCCCAGGCCCATGACGACGAACAGGGCCAGCATCGCCGCGAACCGCCTCCGGTCCCGCTGAAAGTGGACCCCCATCCCCCAGAGACTCAGGGCGCAGGGGATGGGCGAGAAGAGGACCCGGTCCACCTCCGGCCCCGTGGCCTTCCGGAAGGCGTCGGAGACCACGCTCAGAATCGGCAGCGGGAACTGCCGGAGCAGGTATTTGACCCCCACGTCCCAGACCTGGTAGCCCCAGAAGTCCGCCTTCCGGTGGAAGACGCCCAGCAGCATGCTCTCCTCCCCGTACTGTTTCCGCATCAGAAAGCCCCAGAAGTTGGCCAGCGTCTCCGGGTCGTTCTGGTCGATGGCCGGCTGCAGGCCCGACCGGATGAACAGAGACAGGTAGGTGGAGTAGCCCAGCAGGAACAGGGCCAGGGCAGCCCCCCACAGCCGGGGCCGCCTCAGCCGCCCCGGGTCGGTGTACAGGATGAGCAGCAGAATCGTCGGGGCCGTCAGCAGACAGAGCAGGTGCACGCCCCCCCCCAGCCCGAAGAGGTAGGCGATGAACAGCAGCAGCCGGTCGCTCTCCAACGCCTCGTGCGTCTCCGCCCAGACCAGCGCCAGGTACAGGGCCAGCGCCACAAACAGCGCGGAGAACCCGTAGACCTCCGCCTCCGTGGCGTTGAACCAGAACGTGTCCGAGAAGGCCAGGGCCAGGGCGGCGGCGACCCCGCCCACGCAGGTCGCCAGCCGATCCCCCTCCCCCCGCCACAGCCCGATCAGCCTGGCCGTGATCAGGTAGACCAGCCCCACGGCGGCGGCGCTCGTCAGGGCGGAGACCAGGTTCACGCGGAAGGCCGCGTCCGCGCTCACCGGGAGCAGCCCGAAGAGCCTCCCGATCAGCACGAACAGCGGCGAGCCGGGCGGGTGCGGGACCCCCAGCGTGTGGGCGCACGCGATGAACTCCCCGCAGTCCCAGAACGACACCGTCGGGGCCATCGTCTTCAGATAGACCCCGAATGCGATCAGGAAGGTCGCCCCCCCGAGGTATCGGTTCAGCCGGCGCTGGTCCAGGTCAACCATCAAATCCCTTGACAGAGGCGTGAGAATAGGTTTTCGTAGGGGCACGGCATGCCGTGCCCCTACGCCGATTTCAAGGAGAACTTATGACCCCCGAAGAGAGACTGGGCCACCTCCTCATCCAGAGGGGCTGGCGCATCGCCGTGGCCGAGACCACCGCCGGAGGGCTGATCTGCCACCGACTGGTCGCCATCCCCGGCAGCTCAAAGTACTTTGAGCGGGGCGTCGTCGCCTACAGCCGGGCCTCCAAACTCGACCTGCCCGGCGTCTCGGCGGACCTGATCGACCGCTTCGGGGCCGTCAGCCAGGAGGTCGCCCTCGCCCTCGCCGAAGGCGTCCGCCGGCTCGGCGGCGCCGAGGTCGGCGTCGCCGAGACCGGCATCGCCGGGCCCATCCTGGGCCGGTCCCCCAAGCCCGTCGGCGCGTGCCACATCGCCCTGAGCGCCCCCTCCGGGACCCGCTCCGAGGAGCGCCTCTTCCGGGGAGAGCGGGCCGACATCCAGCGACAGATCGCGCAGCGGGCCATCGAAATGGCGGTGGAATATCTGGAATCGTAGGGGCGACCGGCCGGTCGCCCCTACACGACCAACTCCGCCGTCCCCCACAGGCTCGGGTCGTAGGCCACCGGCAGGTCCGGCCCGGCGGACCAGGACTGCGTCCCCAGCGCCGCGTCGTGGAGCAGGTAGGTGAACCCGATGCGGGAGCAGACCCCCGGATCGTACCCCGTCAGGGCCTCCGCCGGCAGCGCGACCTCCATCGCGTAGCGCCGCCGGCCCCGTTCGATGCGCGACGCGGCCCGTATGGACTTCAGGTCCGCCGCCGCCGCGTGCTCCCGCGCCAGGGCGATCCGCTCCTGCGCAACCACGGGCCGGGTCCCCTTCGGCCCTCCGCCCTCCGGCAGAAACCGGAAGTGGTGGCAGTAGCGGCCCGCCCGCCTGGCGTCCCGCACGTCCCGCGTGTCGACCCAGACCTCCAGGCAGTCGCCTGTCGCTGGCCTGTGCGGGTCGGCGTGAAACCGCCCCTTCCCCTCCACCCGCACAGCGAAGTAGAGCCCCTCCCGGTTCCAGGCCATGAAGACCTCCCCGAAGGGCCTGCCCCCCTCCATCTCCATCAGGTCCGGGACCCGGAACCGTTCGTCCCAATCCTTCAGGACCCCGTCGACCTTCGGCGCCTCCTCCCGGAAACGGCACGGAAAGGCGAATGAGAAAAAGGCTCGTGCGGGAATGGACACGTGCATGGGAAGACCTCTCCTAAGGGCGCGGTTACCGCGCCCCTAACTA
>CAYRZX010000016.1:0-34702 GCA_964428665.1 uncultured Gemmatimonas sp. | reverse complement strand
GTTCTGCCTATTTCAACCGACCGGGACCCCGGATCGTAAACGGTTTGGAGATCCTGGCTGAGGTTTTCCACCCGGAGCTTTTCTCCGGCCTGATCCCCCCTGGCGCGGCAGAGAGGGTCGCCTGACCGGGCGGAATGACCAGCCCTCTCTGAAGCCCTCGAAGCATTCATTTAGACACCTCCTTCTCGCGTGAAAACATGATGTCCGGACATGGTGGAAACCTGCATAAACTGGCGCACTCGGCCGGACTGTCGACGGAGGAAATCCTGGATTTCAGCGCCAATATCAACCCTTTGGGGCCACCGGAGTGGTTGGGACGGGTGATCCACGAACAGATCAAAGCCGTCGCGCACTACCCCGACCCCGACGCCACCGCGCTCGTGGGGGCGCTGGCCCGGCGATACGCTGTGTCCCCGGAGGACGTGGTGGTAGGAAACGGGTCGAGTGACATTCTGTATGCCCTGCCCAGGGCGTTCAGCATCTCGCGCGTGGTGATCCCGGTTCCCTCCTACATCGACTACGCCACCTCTGTGCGGCTTGCGGAGCTTTCGCCAGAACGGTTTGAGATGCGAGAGGGAGATGGGTTCGGGCTGAATATAGACAGTCTGGGTTCTCGCCTGGAGCGCGGCGCTCTGGTGCTTCTGGGACAGCCCAACAACCCGACCGGCCTGCTGTTTGACCGGACCGCGTTTTGTCGTCTGGCGGAAAGACACTCGTCGGTGACGTTCGTGGTGGATGAGGCCTTCGCCGATTTTGTGGAGGGGTATGACACGCTGATTCGGGACCGTCCGCACAACGTGGTCGTGCTTCGATCCATGACCAAGTTCTACGCCATTCCCGGCCTTCGCCTGGGGTTTGCGGTGGCGGACCCCCTGTTCGCAAGGCGTCTGCGCGCCCTGCTGTCTCCCTGGTCCGTGAATGTCTTCGCGCAGGCCGTGGGGGTGGCGGCGCTGGATGATGAAGACTACGCCCGCCGCACAAGGGCGTTCGTGGCGTGCCAGCGTGAAAGGCTTGCAAGCCGGCTGGCGGACATTCCGGGTCTCTGGGTCTATCCCGGCCAGGCCAACTATCTGCTGGTGCGTCTCGAAAGCGCCGGCGTGGATGCTCCGGAGCTCGGGCGGCGTCTGCTGGGGGAGGGGATCGCCATCCGGGTGTGCGAGAATTTTGAAAGGCTCGACAAACGATTCTTCCGGGTGGCCGTCCGGACGGAGGTGGAGAACGGTCGTTTATGCCGGGCGCTTACATCGGCCCTGTCGCAATGAGGCTGGAATACCAGATTCTGGCTGCGGTGGGGCTGGACCTCCTACTAGGGGACCCCCGCTGGCTTCCCCATCCGGTCCGGGGGATCGGATGGCTGGCGCAGCGGCTTGAACGCCCGACGCGGGCGGTGTTTTCCAGGCCCCGCGTCGCAGGCGTCCTCACCGCTTCCGCTGTAATCGGTGCGGCGGGCCTGGGGACGTTCGGTCTCATCGCGCTGGCCACGTGGGCGCATCCGATCATTGGGGACGCGGTCTCCGTCGTGCTGATCTACACGACCGTGGCATCGCGGGACCTGGCCCGGCACAGCCTGTCGGTCTATCGCGGCCTCGCTGCGGGCGACCTTCCGGAGGCGCAGCGTCGCGTGGCCATGATGGTGGGGCGGGACACGGACGCCCTGGACGAGGCCGGGGTGTCGCGGGCTACGGTGGAAAGCGTGGCAGAGAATATCGTGGATGGGGTGACGGCTCCCCTGCTGTTCGCCGTCCTCGCGGGTCCGGTCGGGGCGATGGTCTATCGCGCGATCAACACGCTGGATTCCACGTTCGGGTATAAAAACGAGCGGTATCTCAAGTTCGGGTGGGCATCGGCGCGGATCGACGATCTCGCCAATTATCTCCCCGCGCGTCTGACCGCGCCGCTGATCTGCCTTGCGGCGGCGTTGCTCTATCGACAGGGCAGGACTTCCTTCCAGGTGCTCCTCCGGGACGCCCGAAATCATCCCAGTCCGAATGCAGGCTTCGCCGAGGCCGCCGTGGCCGGGGCGCTGAGGGTGCGGCTTGGGGGGATCAATTTCTACTTCGGCAAGCCTTCCGCCAGGCCGACGATGGGAGATGCGATCGAGGCGTTGCGGAAGGAACATATCCCGGCAGTCAACGCGCTGATGTTCGTGTCGTCCGGGCTGTTTCTGGCGACCTGCGTGGGTCTGCGGCATCTAACCCTCTATTTTCGGGAAATACTCAGGTAAGGAAGAACCGAATGCGAGAGAGTTCATCATTGGAGAAGCAAGATGGCCGGGTCTGAAAACACTCCTCCCTCCATGCGTCCCTATGGAAGGCAGGTTTTCATCTGCGTGGACGGCGACTGCGCCGCGCCGGAGGTAGGGAAGCGATTGCAGGGGCGGTTTATGGAACTGGCGCGGGCGCACGGACTGACCAGCCTCCGGAGCCCGCACCGGGTGAAGTGCGCCCTGAGCGGCTGCCTGGGGGTCTGCGCCGGCGGGCCGATCCTGGTCGTGTATCCGGAGGGGATCTGGTATCACCGGGTGGACGAGGCCGCCCTGGAGCGCATCTTCCGGGAGCACATCCTGGGCGGTCAGCCTGTTGTGGATCTGGCGTTTCACCGGCTGTATCCCCCCGGACAGGAACCGGCCTACGCGCCGGAGGTGAGGGGGGACCAGGAGCGGGCAGACCAGGGGGAAGGAGTGGGACCGGGGGAAGAAGACCCCGGCGTCGGGGCTTTTGTGCCCGGGCAGGAGGCCCTTTCCGCCGAGGCCGTTCGCGTGGCCGCCCGTCGCGCGCACAGGAAAAAGGGGCTGGTGATCGTCAACACGGGCGCCGGCAAAGGCAAGACAACCGCCGCCTTGGGCGTGATGACCCGGGCCTGGGGACGCAAGATGCGGGTGGGGGTGTTGCAGTTTCTCAAGCATGAGAATGCCCGTTTCGGCGAGATCCGGGCTGCCGAGCGGATGGAGGTGGACTGGCTGGGTACCGGCGACGGCTGGACCTGGACCAGCCGGGATACGGATGAGACCGAGGCCCGCGCGCGCCGGGGCTGGGAGATCGCCCAGGAACGGATTGTGAACGGGGGATACGACGTGCTCGTCCTGGACGAGTTCACCTACCCTTTGCATTATGGCTGGCTGGATACGGAAGCGGTCATCGCCTGGCTGCGCGCCCACAAGCCACCCATGCTGCACCTGATCATCACGGGACGTTACGCTCCCCAGGCCTTGATCGACCATGCCGACCTGGTGACGGAGATGCGGGAGATCAAACACCCGCTGCGCGAACAGGGCATCCGGGCACAACCCGGAATTGAATTCTAAGGACATACCCCATGATCGTATTCCTGTCCACGGCAGATACCGACATCCTCACCCTGCACCACACGCTCACCCGGCTGCCCGAAGGGTTCTGGCCAGTCAGGGCTGCAAACCCATCGGACCTGATAGGCCTGAGCGACCTGGATGCGCATCTCGACGACCTCCTGTCGCAGGCGCGCCTGGTGGTTATGCGGCTGCTGAGCGGTAAACGCGCGTTCGAGGGGGGCTTCGAAAAGGTCGTCGCCGTCTGCCAGGCGCGCGGCATCCCTCTGATCCCTCTGCCGGGTACTCAGGAGGTCGACCTGGAGCTGTTCACGGTCTCCACGGTGGGCGAGCGTCTTCTGCAGAGGACGATGGACTACCTCGGGCACGGAGGGGGCCGGAACTTTCACCACATGCTCCGTTTTTTGAGCGACGAGGCGCTCGGCACGGCTTACGGCTATGAGCTTCCGGAAGCGCTTCCCCTGGAGGGGGTCTATCATCCCGACTTCCCGGATGGCATTCTCCTGGAGGCGTACCTGGCGGAGAGGGTGCGTCCCGACCGTCCCACCATCGGCCTCCTGTTCTACCGCGCGCACTGGCTCAGCCACAACCTCGCTTTCGTGGACGCCCTGATCGAACGGATCGAGGCCGGTGGCGCCAACGTCCTGCCCGTTTTTTGTTACAGCCTCAAGGATGAGGGGCGTGAGAGCGAAGGGGCGCCGGGGGTTTTCGCGCAGTATTTCGCCGACGCGAAAGGGCGTCCCCGAACGGACGTGATCCTTTCAACCCTGAGCTTTGCGATGAGCCGGGTGAACGAGGAGACGTCCGTCACGCAGGCGGAAGGTTGGCCGGGGGACTTCCTGGCACGGTTCAACGTGCCGATCCTCCAGGCGATCATCTCGACCGGTCCCTTCGATGCCTGGGAGGAGCAGGAGATGGGGCTGTCGCCGCTGGATACGGCGATCAGCGTGACGATGCCGGAGTTCGACGGGCGGATTATCACGGTCCCCGTGTCGTTCAAGGAGGAAGTCCGGGGCGACCAGGACCTGGGCGCTCCCCTGCGGCAGTACGTTCCTCGCCCGGACCGGGTCGATTTCGCGGCGCGCCTGGCCCTCCGGTGGGCCGCCCTGCGTCGGAAGCAGAACGAGGAGAAAAAGATCGCCATCCTGCTGACGAACTACCCCTCGAAAAACGCCCGCATCGGGAACGCCGTGGGGCTGGACACGCCCGCCTCCGTGGTCAACCTCCTGCGGGCGATGGAAAAGAGCGGCTATGAGGTCGGGGAAGTCCCGGACTCCGGGGATGCGCTGATTGAGGCCATCATCGCGCGGTGCAGCAACGATCGGGAGTTCCTGACCGAGGAACAGATGCGGGGCGCGGTTGGACACGTCTCTGAGGAGACCTACAGGCAGTGGTTTGATCCCCTCCCCGCCCGTGTGCGGAAAGAGATGCGTGAGGCGTGGGGAGCGCCGCCCGGAGAGGTGTTTCTTCTGGAAGGCTCCCTGGTGATCCCCGGCATCCTCCTGGGGAACGTCTTCGTCGGCCTGCAGCCGCCCAGGGGCTACGGGGACAACCCCATGGCGATCTACCACAGCCCGGACCTGGTCCCCGCCCATCACTACCTGGCCTATTACCGGTGGATTCGGGACGTGTTCCGGGCGGACGCCGTGATCCACGTCGGGAAGCACGGAACCCTGGAATGGCTCCCCGGCAAAGGGATCGGCCTCTCGGAGGCGTGTTACCCGGAGGTCGTGCTGAACGACCTGCCGCACTTCTATCCCTACATCGTCAACAACCCCGGGGAGGGGACCCAGGCCAAACGCCGTAGCCACGCGACCCTCATCGATCACCTGATCCCCGCGATGACGACGGCGGAGACTTACGACCACATCGCCCGCCTGGAACAGTTGCTGGACGAATATTACCGGGTGCAGACCATGGACCCCCGGAAGTTACCCATCCTCCAGCGACAGATCTGGGAGGTGACGGCCGAGGCCCGGCTCAATGTGGACCTGGAGGTCGAGACGACGCCCGAGGATTTCGACGCCTTCCTCAAGGACATGGACGGGTACCTGTGCGAACTCAAGGACGCGCAGATCCGGGACGGGCTGCACACGCTGGGCCAGGCCCCGGAGAACGAGCAACTGATCGGCCTGCTGTCCGCCATCGTTCGGCTGGACAACGGGGATGTGCCGAGCCTGCGGCGCGCGGTCTGCGAGGCGTTCGGGTTTGGCCTGGCCGAACTCTCAGAGGAGCAGGGGACGCTGCTCGACCGGCCTGTCTCCGATCGGCTGGCGCAGGCCCTTCCAGGCCGGGAGATCCGTGTGCGGGGGGAGACCCTGGAGGCAGTCGAGACGTTCGGGAAGGGGCTGCTGGTGGAACTCCGGTGCCGCGCTTTCGACCCGGAGGTAGTCCCTGATGTCGTTATGGCCGCCTTCGGAGAGGGCGCGCCCGACGTGGAAGCGGCGCTCCGGTTCGTGGCGGAGATTGTCTACCCGGCGCTGATGCAGACGCCGAACGAGATTGAAAACACGCTACGGGGTCTGAGCGGAGGGCACGTGCCCGCAGGCCCGAGCGGGTCTCCCACGCGCGGGATGGCCAACGTCCTGCCCACGGGGCGCAATTTCTATTCCGTCGATCCTCGAAGTCTTCCTTCCCCTGCGGCCTGGGAGGTGGGATGCCAGGCGGGAGACGCCCTGCTCAAAAAATACTTCGCGGAGGAGAGGTCCTACCCCGAATCGGTGGGACTGGTCGTCTGGGGGACATCGGCGATGCGGACCCACGGAGATGACGTCGCTGAGATCCTTTACCTGCTGGGTGTGCGGCCCGTGTGGCAGGCGGAGAGCCGGCGGGTGCGTGGCGTCGAGGTCATCCCCCTGAGTGAACTGGGGCGGCCCCGGATCGATGTCACGGCCCGGATCAGCGGGTTTTTCCGGGACGCGTTCCCCAACCTCGTGGGGCTGATCGACGAGGCCGTGGCATCCGTGGCCTCCCTCGACGAGCCGGAGGAGATGAACTACGTGCGCAAGCATACCCTGGCCAGCGCCTCGAAGAAGGAGGCCGAGGGACTTTCCGGCGACGAGGCGTGGGCGCGGTCTCTCTACCGGGTTTTCGGGAGCAAACCCGGAACTTACGGGGCTGGCATCCTCCCGGTGATTCAATCCGGGAACTGGGAGAGCGACCAGAACCTGGCGGACATCTACATCACCTGGGGATCGTACGCCTACACGCGCACGCGTTACGGCGACCGGGCGATGGAGGAGTTCGTGGATCGCTTCCGGGAGATCGTGGTCGCCGCGAAGAATCAGGACAACCGGGAGCACGACATCTTCGACAGCGACGACTACCTCCAGTACCATGGGGGGATGATCGCCACCATCCGGGCGCTCATGGGTCGCAGCCCGCGCCAGTTCTTCGGCGATACCTCCGACCCCTCCCGCGTCCGGGTCCGGGACCTGGCGGACGAGGCGCGCCGCGTGTTTCGCACCCGGGTCGTCAACCCGAAGTGGATCGACTCCATCATGCGGCACGGATACAAAGGCGCGTCGGAGATGGCGGCCACCGTGGAGTACCTGTTCGGCTACGACGCCACCGCCCGGGTGGTCGATGACTGGATGTACGAGCAACTGTCCGACGCCTACGTGTTCGACGAGGCGGTACGACGTTTCCTTGAGGAAAAGAACCCGTGGGCGCTCAGGGATATCGCCGGGCGGCTGCTGGAGGCGATGGACCGGGGGCTGTGGGAGAACCCGCCGGAGGCGATGCGCCGCGGGCTGGAGCGGGTCCTCCTCCGGGCAGAAGGCGACATCGAGGCCAGGCAGGAGGGGACGCCTTGAAAGACGATGGGCGCATACAGCCTCCCCAGTTTCCGCTCACCGCCCTGGTGGGCCAGGAGAAGATGAAGCTGGGACTCCTCCTCAACGCGATCAATCCGCGCATCGGGGGCGTGCTGATCCGGGGGGGAAAGGGGACGGCCAAGTCGACCGCGGCCAGGGGCCTGGCCGACCTCCTCCCGGAGATCGACGCGGTGGCAGGCTGCTCCTTTGCCTGCGCCCCCTCCGCCAACCTCCTGTGCGATGGCCGGGAACTGCTGTGCGGTTCCGGGAACCCTCCGTGCGCGGAGCGCCGCCGGGTGCGGGTGGTGGACCTGCCGATCGGGGCGACAGAGGACCGGCTGCTCGGCTCGCTCGACGTGGAGCACGCGATCCGGGAGGGGAGACGGCGCTTCGAGCCGGGACTCCTGGCCCGGGCCGACCGGGGCATCCTGTACGTGGACGAGGTGAACCTCCTGGGAGATCACCTCGTGGATGTCCTCCTCGACGTGGCCACGTCGGGGGTCAACCGCGTGGAGCGAGAGGGCGTCAGTTTCGCGCATCCCGCGCGCTTCATCCTGGTCGGCACGATGAACCCCGAGGAGGGGGACCTCCGGCCCCAGCTCCTGGACCGATTTGGCCTGGCCGTGGAGGTGGAATCCCTGCGGGACCCTGCGCAACGCATCGAGGCGGTTCGACGCCGCATCGCGTTTGAGGCCGACCCGGAGGCGTTTCTGGAGGCCTGGCGCGCGGCCCAGGACGCCGAGCGGGCGCGGATCGAGCAGGCCAGGAAACGCCTACCGGAGGTCTGTCTGGACGACCGGATGCTGGGCCTGATCGCGGCCATCTGCGCCGAGTTCGAGGTGGATGGTCTGAGGGCGGACCTGGTGATCTACAAGACGGCGCAGACCCTGGCCGCCTACCGGGGATACGGGCGAGTCGGAGAACAGGAGGTGCGGGACGCGGCGGCGCTGGCGCTTCCGCACCGCTGTCGCCGGGGCCCTTTCGAGAAGCCCGATTTCGATGACCGGCGACTGGACGAGGTGGTCTCCCGCCAGGGACCGGGGGGAGAAAAAAAGGGACCAGCCCCCCCGGAGCGCCCTCCGGACACGGGGGGTGAGGACGGCCCAGGCCGGAAAGAGGACAGCAACCCCCCTTCCGGATCGGAGAGAGAAGGGAACGATGGTCACGCGCCGGAGCAGGTGGTTCCTCCCGGCCCCACGGGCTGGGCGCCGCCGCTGGCCTCCGACCCGCCGGACCGCCGGCCCCGCAAAGGCGAGGGGCGACGCAGCAGGGTGGTCAGCCAGGACCATCGAGGCCATTACGTGGGCAGCGGGCCTGCCGGGCAGCGACCCCGGGATGTGGCCTTCGATGCGACCCTCCGGGCAGCAGCCCCGTTTCAAAAGGCCCGTCAACGGGAAGGGGCGTCTGGCCTGGCGTTACAGGTGAGACCTGAAGACCTTCAGGTGAAGGTCCGAGAGACACGCGCCGGCAACCTCATCCTGTTTCTGGTGGACGCCAGCGGCTCGATGGGGGCCAGACAGCGTATGTCGGCAGTCAAAGGCGCTGTACTCGCCCTGCTTCTGGACGCCTACCAGCGGAGGGATCGGGTCGGGCTGATCGCCTTCCGGGGGAGCGATGCCTCCCTCTTGTTGCCCCCGACGAACAGCGTGGAGATGGCGGAGCGGCATCTGAGGGTCCTGCCCACAGGGGGACGGACACCGCTGACCAGCGGCCTCCAGATGGCCCACGAGGCGCTGGCGAGGGAGATCAACCGGGACCGGGACCTGTTGCCCCTCCTGGTTCTCGTGTCCGACGGCCGGGCGAACGTGGCCCCTGAGGGAGGGGACCCCGTGGAAACCGCCCTGGCCGCCGCCCGCGCGATCCGCAGTCGGGGGATTCCCGCCGTGGTCGTCGACGCCGAGGAGGGTCATCTTCGTCTTGGACTGGCCCGCGAGATCTCCAACGCCTTGGGTGGTCGTTATATCCGGTTAAAAGAGGTGGCAGCAGAGCGTGTGTCGCAGGCGGTGCGCCAGAGTTTCCTTGATGACCAAGGATCGCGATACCGGGGAGGTTGAAATGGCCGAGATACCCGCTGTTCAAGCGTCTGAATTTGAGCCGACCGTGAAAGAAGCTCTCTACCGAGCGATACACTCGCGCCGGGATATTCGACGCCAGTTTCGCCCAGACCCGATACCAGAAGAAGTTCTGGCACGCATCCTTTTTGCCGCGCACCACGCGCCATCAGTTGGTTTCAGCCAGCCGTGGGATTTTATAATCGTTCGCGACAGAGAGGTCCGGACAACCGTTCGTGCAGCGTTCGAACGTGCGAACACCGAGGCTGCGCTCATGTTTCCGGACGGAAAGCGGGAAAAGTACCGTGCCTTCAAACTGGAGGGGATCTTGGATTCCCCATTGAACATGTGCGTAACGTGCGACCGGGATCGATTTGGTCCCGTTGTCATCGGGCGGACTGCAAATCCCGTGATGGATCTTTTCAGTTGCGTGTGCGCCGTCCAAAACCTGTGGCTTGCGGCCTGCGCCGAGGGCTTGGGAGTCGGCTGGGTCAGCATTATTCACAATGGCGATCTTTGCCGGATTCTTAGCCTCGCCCCTCATGTGGTTCCTGTCGCCTATCTCTGCATTGGGTACGTCACTCACTTCCCCGAGAAACCGGAACTCGAAACGGCCGGCTGGTTGCCTCGTTTGCCTCTCGCTGACCTCGTTTCGTGCGACCGATGGGGGGCCACATGCAAGACAACCTGGCCGGAACTCCACGATGCCATTCAACAGGAGCAGCGTCATTATGAACAGTCCTGTTAGGGTTACAGTTCGTCGTTAGCCGAAGTTTCGGGTTTCGGGTAATCCGCTGCGTGTGGCGCGGAACGAGTCTTTGGACAAAGACATACTGATAGCAGATTCTGTATGGAACATGCGCGAATCCGGAGGTAAAATATGTTGAGGCGAGTGAAGACGCTGGAACATCTTTTTGTATCGTTCATATATCTCTTGATACAGTCCTCAAGCGCGTCCGGGCAGTCCGTAATCAGGGGGAGGATTCTCGACGCGCATACGCAGGAGCCCCTTGCGGGCGCGAATGTCACGATTCCTGGCGGCAGGGTGGAGGCGACGGATGCCAGGGGACAGTTCGTGCTGAGATCCGATGTGAAGATCGAAAAGATCAGCGTTTCGCACACCGGATACACGACCCGAACGGTTGACGTAACGGACGCCACCCTTGAACTGACGGTCGCGTTGACGCCAACGCCTTTTAAATTCGAGGAGGTCGTCGTGACCGCGAAGCGGGGGGAATTCAAGAAAGACCTCGTGCCACAAAAGATCGACGTCATCTCCCGGAAAGACATCGAACGTTTGGTAGCCTCCGACCTCACAGACATCCTGAAGAAGCAGTCCGGGGTCGATGTGATCCAGTACCCCGGCCTCCTGTCCGGGGTGGGCATCCGGGGGTTCCGTCCGCAGTTTTCGGGCCTCAACCAGCGGAGCCTGCTGCTGGTGGACGGGAGACCCGCCGGGGCGGCGAACTTAGCCACGATGGACCTGTCCAACGTGGAGCGGGTGGAGGTGCTCAAGGGGCCGGCCTCTGCCCTCTACGGATCGCAGGCGATGGGCGGGGTGATCAACGTCATCACCCGGAAATCGCGGGGGACGCCGAAGACATCCCTGTCGGCGGCCTACGGGAGCTATGAGACCTTTCAGGGGAACCTGGCAGCCGGGGGGAACATCTCGGACCGGGTGGACTTCGACATGGGGATCAACTTCCTGGACCGGAACAAGGACTACAAGATCGGCAAGGGGAACCTCTTCCGGGGGTGGGTGGGGAGCGCCCAGGCGAAGGAGGTCTACGCCGACGGGACGACCCGGATGGCGACGGACCAGGGGGACGGACAGGTCCGGCCCAACACGAAATACGGCAAGTATCTGGGGAACCTCCGGCTGGGGTTCCGGCTGGATAACGCCTGGCGGACGAACGTAAAAGTCGAACGGTTCGTGGCCCGGAACGTGGAGGTTCCGGGGGACATCTTCTACGGGACGGCGCAGCGGTGGCGGAAAAATGTGGAGAAGACGTCAGGGGACCTCCGGCTGGCGGGGCGCCTTCACCAGCACACCGTCTCGCTGAGCGGCTACGCCGCCCAGGAGCGGAACATCGCCTTCGACCTTCAGGCGGTCCCCTTCGTCTCCTCCGACGGGAAGAACTTCTGGTACGGCCTCCAGGTCCAGGACGCGTACCGGGTGAAGAGCCACACCTTCACGGGGGGCCTGGACTATAACTCGTCGAACACCGCCATCCGGAACTGGCAGAACGCGACCACCGAGAGAGCACCGTCCAGTCCGAATTACGGTATCACTTCAAAGGCCCTGTTCTTGGAGGGCAACCTGAGCTTTCTGGACGAGCGGGTCACGACCACGGCCGGGGGGCGTCTGGACTATATCACCTTCGACGTGAAGCGAACGCCGTTGTTGACGACTTACCAGCCGGGACGGAAGAGCTACCCGGTGTTCAATCCGAGCGTTGGCATCCAGTACCGGGCCAAGGATTCCGGGGTGAAGGTCCACGGCACGGCGGGGCGGGCGTTCGTGACGCCGGACGCCTTCAACGTGGCCGGATACTCGGAGGTTGTCCGTGCGCCTCGCCAGGTGGTCATCCGGGAGGGGAATCCGGCCATCCGGCCCGAACACAGCGTGACGTGGGACCTGGGAGGGGGCCTTGCGAGGCCCGAACGGGGCCTGGACGCGGACGGGACCTTCTTCCGCACGACGGTCAGGGACCGGATCACCCAGCGGACCACCAACCCGGTCGGGCAGTTCACGGCCATCGGCGACACCATCGTGTCGAGGATGACCTACGCCAACGCGGACCGGTCGCAGATCCGGGGTCTGGAGTGGCAGGTGTCCTATGACCTGGGGGCGCTTCGGAAATTCACTTATGTCCTCCGTCTGTTCGCCAACGCCACGCACATCCTCAAGGCCCAGGAGGTCCTCAACAACCCGACGACAGGCGTTAGGACGGTAAAAGACGTTTACAACGTGGCCGTCCTCACCCTGAATTATGGGGTCGAGTACGACAACCTGAAGTCCTTCTCGACCCGTCTGAGCGGGCGCTACGTCGGACGCCGGAAGGACACCGACTTTACCGACCCGAAGTCCCCGGAGGTACACTACCCGGCTTTCATGGTCCTGGACCTGGTGGCCTCCGTGAAGTTCGCAGAGCGTTATGGGTTCACGCTCTCTGTTGACAATCTGACGGACGAGAACTACTACGAGAAGCGGGGCTACAACTTGAACGGCCGGGCGTTTACAGCCAGGTACGCGGTCAACTTTTAAAAGGAGGTCAGAAGATGTCTGTCGCTACATCGCCGGTGTCGAAGGTCGTGGAAGAGAAGGGGAGGGGTCTGCTGGAGGTGTTCGAGGTGGAGCCATCCGAGGCCACCCTGAAGAGCATCCTGGAGGACATCTTTACCCAGCACTGGCAGGAGGTCCAGTAAGGAGGAGCGCATGAGGGCATGGCTGGCGGCATTTCTGGTTTTGGCCATGAGGACGGGCGTCGAGGCGGGAGAGACGCCCCGCGTAAGCGGCCCGGCGGATGGTTTTCCGGAGAAGGCCCATCTCCACTACGCCAGAGGGTTCACCATCGAGTACCACGACACCTACAAGGTGGTGGAAGTCCTTACGCCGTGGACAGGGGCGCGGGAGACGTTTCGTTACGTGCTCGTGCCACGCGGGATGCCCGCGCCCGGGGACATCGGAAACGCGCAGGTCGTCGAGGTCCCCATCCGCACCATCGCGGTCCTGTCCACCACGCACCTGCCTCACCTGGAACGCCTGGGGGTGTTGAACAGCCTGATTGCCATGGCGACTCCGGACCGGGCCTATTCCCCCGTGGTTCGACAGAGAGTTGCGGACGGGAAGGTGGCGGAGGTCGGCAGGGGAGGCGCCCTCAACCTCGAACGGGTGCTGGCGTTGACCCCGGACCTGGTCATGGCCACGGGACAGGCCAACCCCCAGGGCAACGCCCATCCGGCCCTTCTGAGGGCTGGCATCCGGGTGGCCATCAACTCCGAGTACGTCGAGCCCACCCTTCTGGGTCGCACCGAGTGGATCAAGTTCACGTCCGCATTTTTCAACAAGGAGGGCCTGGCCGAGCGCCTCTTTGGCGATATCGTCGCCCGGTACGACACCTACAAGGTCCTGACCCAGAGCCTTCCGGCCGACCGGAGGCCCACGGTCTTCGGCGGATCGCTTTTTCGGGGCACGTGGAACATGGCGGGGGGGAACAGTTGGGTGGCGCAACTCCTGAGGGATGCCGGGGCCAACTACCTGTGGGCGGAGGACAACACCGAGCGGAGTCTGCCGCTGAGCTTCGAGCAGGTCTACGAGAGGGCAAGCCAGGCGGACTTCTGGCTGACCGAGCGGAACGAGTGGCGCACGCTCCGGGACGTGCTCGCCGCTGACGAACGCTACAGCGGCTTCAAGGCGTTTCAGCAGGGCAAGGTCTACAACCGGAACGCCCGGCTCAGCCCGACGGGGAGCAACGACTACTGGGAGGCAGGCATGGTCGAGCCGGACGTCCTTCTGGCCGATATCATCAAGATCCTCCATCCCGACCTGCTGCCGGACCATTCCCTCAAGTACTTCCAGAAACTTCCGTGACGCCCTGTTGCGCTCCGCACATCTGCCCGGCAGATGGAAAGGATGGGGAAGCATGTTAAAGCAGCACCACCCCTGGAAGGTGGACCGGGTCTCCTTTGAGAAGGAGATTCCCTCCGTCACTTCCACGACTGTATCGCCTTCTCCCCGACAGGCTGCATCCGTCCATCCCGACCCCGGCGCGTTTCGTCGCAGGTGGGGGCTTCCCTTTCTGTTTTTTGTCCTCATGATCGCCTTCGCGTTGAGCCTGTCGCTGGGGTCCGTCCGGATTCCGTTGCGGGAGGTCGTCGCTGCCCTGTTCGGATGGGAGTCTGCAAACCCGGTCTGGCCCCGCATCATCCACCTGATCCGTCTGCCCAAGGCCCTGACCGCCGTTCTGGCGGGCGCGGCGCTCTCCGCATCCGGGTTGCAGATGCAGACCCTCTTCCGAAATCCTCTCGCCGATTCCTCCGTGCTGGGCATCAACGCGGGGGCCAGCCTGGGGGTCGCCCTGGTCGTGTTGAGCGTGAGCGCGACGGGGTCCGTGTTTTTGGGCCTGGGGCTGCTGGGCAACCTGGGCCTGGTGGCCGCCGCCAGCCTGGGGTCGGCCACGGTCCTGTCCGTGGTCCTGGGGGTTTCGCGAAAAGTTCAGAGCGCGCTCACGCTCCTGATCCTGGGGCTGATGTTCGGCTACGTCACGGGCGCTCTTGTGAGTCTGTTGATTTACTTCAGCATCCCCGAACAGGTCCAGGCGTATCTCGTCTGGACCTTTGGGAGCTTCGGGGGGGTGACGTGGGGCCAGATGAAGGTCATGGCCCCTGCGCTCCTAGCGGGGCTGGTCATCGCCCACGCGCTGATCAAGCCCATGAACGCGCTGCTGCTGGGCGAGGCCTACGCGCGCAGCCTGGGGCTCAGCGTGAAGCGCGCCCGGTTCTGGACGCTGATCAGCGCCTCCCTCCTGGCGGGGGGGACGACCGCCTTTTGCGGCCCCATCGCCTTCCTGGGGCTGGCTGTCCCGCATCTGTGCCGAAGCCTGTTTCAGACCTCCGACCACCGCGTCCTGATGCCCGCCGTCGCCCTGATGGGCGGCGCCCTGGCCCTGCTGGCAGACCTGGCGGCGCAGATGCCCGGCGGAAGAACCATCCTGCCCCTGAACGCCGTCACTTCGCTGATCGGAGCGCCGGTGGTCATCTGGGTGATCCTCCGGGGCAGGACTCATCGGGAGGCGCTTGCGCCGTGACAGAACCCATTCTGACGACCTGCAACCTGTCCATCGGATACGCCTCCCCCCGCCATTCCCCCCGCGTCGTGGCGGAAGACATCACCACGTCCCTTTGCGCCGGTGAACTGGTCTGCCTGATCGGCCCCAATGGGGCTGGCAAGTCCACGCTGATGCGCACCCTGGTCGGTCTCCAACCCCCGCTTCAGGGGCATGTCCTTCTGGATGGAGTGGACATCCACAACCTGAAACCGAAGGACCTGGCCAGGGCGATCAGCATCGTCCTGACGGATCGGATCAGCGTGGGGATTCTGTCAGTCTATGCCCTGGTGGCCCTGGGACGACACCCTCACACCGATTGGACGGGCAGGCTCAGGCCGGAGGACGAGACGGCGGTACGCGGGGCTATCGAGGCGGTGGGGGCCGGGCGTCTGGCGCACCGGAACGTGTCCGACCTGAGCGACGGGGAGCGCCAGAGGGTGATGATCGCCCGCGCCCTGGCTCAGGAGCCAAGGCTGATGGTTCTGGACGAGCCCACAGCATTTCTGGACCTGCCACGACGGGTGGAGACGATGCGTCTCCTGAAACACCTGGCCCGATCCACCATGCGGGCGATTCTGTTGTCCACGCACGACCTGGACCTGGCCCTGCGCTGCGCGGACCTGGTCTGGCTGCTGCCCCCCGGAGGACCTCTCCGGGTGGGTTCGCCCGAGGACCTGGTTTTGACCGGGGCATTCGAGGCCGCCTTTCGGGGGGATGGGGTGGCGTTCGATGCCAGCACGGGGGGCTTCAGGATTGAAGACGCGGGAGACAACCCGGTCGGGCTGGTGGGAGAGGGGCTCCCTGCTTTCTGGACAATTAGAGCGCTGGAACGGGAGAGGTTCCAGGTCGTGGCGCAGGGCGGAGATCTTCTGAACCCACGGATTGAGGTCGTTTCAGAAAACGGCGGGACGTTCTGGCGCTCTACGGTTGGCAGGGTGGTCTGCGAACATCGTTCCCTCTACGAGGTGATTTCGACCCTGAGGCGTGTTAGAGGAGATCGCTTCATTACGATGGGACAGGCATCCAGAAAGGGGATCTGATAAAAGGACACCCTCCAGCCTGGCAAACCATGCAAAAAGACTTTTCAGCCCCGGCAAGGTGCAGCGCCTGGGTTCCCGGGTCCTGCGGGGAACTGGTTCAGGGATGGCATCCGGAATGGGACGAGCCCGTGCTGGTCTCCTGCCCGATCAACCGGGGAAGCCGGGTCCGGGTTGAAGTGCAGGGTTGCGGAGTCCACGTACCCGACCTCCGACCCAAGACGGGACAAGCCGTTCGCCTGGCGCTGAGCTATCTCGGACGACCGGAACTTGGCATCCGCGTCCAGGTGGAGAATCCCCTACCACAGGGACGGGGGATGGCGTCCAGCACGGCCGACATAACGGCGGCTGTCTTCGCGACGGCCGCTGTTTTGGGAGAGCCATTAAAATGGGCTGAGGTCGGAAGGCTGGCCTGCCAGGTTGAGCCTTCGGACAGTGTTTTCTTGCCGGGCCTGAGTTGCTTCACCTATCGCAGCGGCAACCGCATAAGGCTGTTGGGGTCTCCCCCTCCTCTGGCGATGTTGGTGCTGGACCCGGGCGGCGCTGTGGATACGGTGGCCTTCAACGCTCATATGGATTTCCGCTCCTTGCGTCAGATAGCGTCCACCACCGGAGAAGCCCTGGCCCTGCTCCAGGAGGGTGTTCAACAGGCGGATGGCAAACTTATCGCTCAGGCTGCCACGCTCAGCGCCCGAAGTTTTCAGGTCGTCAGTCTCAGTCCCCTGTTGGAGATGGCTGAACACTGTGCCAGACAGAGTGACGCCATGGGTGTCGTCCGCGCTCATAGCGGCACCGTTTTCGCCCTGCTCTATCCGCCGGACCGTCCCGACCTTAGCCAACTGGCCCGGACGCTGGCCGTCCAGACGGGATGCAGGGTACACCTGCGGCAACTGATTAGCGGTGGCGTACAAGTTGAACCTGAATGACAAGTGGATTTTTCAATCGGGCCTTGCCTACAACCCCCAAACGACTCGGTGCATATGACCCGCTCCCTCATGCTGCTGGGCACCCACTCCAGCGCTGGAAAAAGTTTGCTGGCAACAGCATTTTGCCGGATACTGGCTCGCAAGGGCTACCGCGTAGCGCCCTTCAAGTCCCAGAATATGAGTAATAACGCCGGTGTTACGTCTGAGGGTGGTGAGATGGGCCGCGCCCAGATCGTCCAGGCCGAGGCGGCGGGGGTGGCCCCACACACAGACATGAACCCGGTCCTGCTCAAGCCGGAGGGCAATCGGCGCAGCCAGATCGTGCTCAACGGGAAGATCTACGGGCACATCGACGCCCGGAACTGGATGGATATCAAACGGTTGCTCTGGGATGAGGTGCGGGCGGCCTATGACCGGCTGGCAGCCCGGTTCGAGGTGATCGTGCTGGAGGGCGCGGGGAGTCCGGCGGAGATCAACCTGAAGGCGGGGGACATCGTCAACCTGCGCATGGCCCATTATGCCAACGCCCCGGCCCTTCTGGTGGGCGATATCGACCGGGGCGGGGTGTTCGCGGCCCTGGCCGGGACGATGCTGCTGCTGGAGCCGGAGGAGCGGGCGCAGGTCCGGGGGTTTCTGATGAACAAGTTCCGGGGCGACCCCTCGCTCCTTGGCGACGGCCTTCGGATGCTCCAGGAGCGGGCGTTCGGCGTGCCCACGCTGGGGGTGATTCCTTACTTGAATGACCTCTGGATCGCGGACGAAGACGCTGTGGCGCTCGAACGATTGGAGGACAAGCGCAGGGCGAGCGGGGCCGTGGACATCGTCGTGGTCTATTTGCCGCGCATCGCCAACCTGGACGAGTTCGACGCGCTGGCGGCGGAGCCAGGCGTGCGGGTGCGGTTTGTTCGCCGTCCGGAGGAGGTCGGCCAGCCACAGGCCATCATCCTGCCGGGCACTAAGGCGACGCTGTCCGATCTGCAATGGCTCCGCGCGCAAGGGCTGGATCAGACCCTCATGCGTCTTCGGGCGAAGGGGACGGCGGTCGTGGGCGTCTGCGGGGGGTATCAGATGCTGGGGGAAAAGCTTTCAGACCCCGCTGGCGTCGAGTCGCCGCCCGGAACGGAGGCCTTTGGCCTGGGGCTGCTTCCCGTGGAGACGGTCTTCAACGCCCAGAAGCAGACCGACCGGGTGCGGGTTCGGTTGCCGGACGGAGAGACGGTGTCGGGCTATGAGATCCATACGGGGGAAACCCGATTGATGTCGGGGGCCGAACCGCTGGGCACCGTGATCGAGCGGAGCGGGCGGCCGACAGAAGAGATCAGCGGGGCGAGGGAGGAGGGCGTCTGGGGGACCTACCTGCACGATATCTTTGCGAATGACGCCTTCCGACACCGGTGGCTGCGAAGTCTGGGATGGAAAGGAGCGGGCGAGGATACTGCGGCCCTGCGGGAGGCGGCGTACGACCGGCTGGCGGACGCGGTGGAGGCAGCGGTGGATTGGTCCCGGATCGCGAAGATCGTGGGGCTTGTATAGTGCGTGGTTCTTTCGTGAGGGGTTCGTGTTCACGGACCTGTTATCGGCGCAGGCTTGAGGCCCCTAAAATAAACCTTGACCGTCCGGCCATTTTTGTGCATTTAGAGGGGTATGCGATCACAGGCAGCGCTGGCGGTCCTCTTCGGCGTCCTCTGTCTGGGGGTCAACGTGCTGGGCGGGATGATCGCCTTGCGGGCCTCCCGGTCGCAGAAGGGGATGGCCTGCACGGTGGCCGGCGGGGCGGGGTTCATGCTGGCCGTGGCCCTGCTGGAGATGCTCCCGGAGGGGCTGGAGAGGACACCCCACGCCCCGCTGTTTGCGCTCCTCGGTTACGGTCTGATCCACCTCTGCGAGCACGTCCTGATCCCGCACTTCCACTTTGGGGAGGAGGTCCACCCGGAGGCGATGATCGGCACGACGGCCTCGGCCGCGGCGCTGGGCGGGCTGGTCGCCCACTCCTTCATCGACGGGCTTTCGATTGCCGGGGGGGTGTCCTCCGGCGCACGCCTGGGCGCGCTGGTCTTCCTGGGCGTGGCCCTGCACAGCATCCCGGCGGGGTTCACGATGGGGTCCGTGATGCTGGCCGCCGGGCGGTCGGGGCGCACGGCTGTTCTGTCCGCCCTGTTGATCGGGGCGGCGACCCTGGTGGGGGCGTGCAGCATCTTCGCGATCGGGGCCGGAGGCCCCGCCCTGGTGGGGGCCGTGCTTTCTCTCTCCGCGGGGTCTTTTCTCTACATCGCGGCCACGGACCTCATTCCGCTCGTGAATGCGCAGGATGACCGGGGGACGACCTGGGCGATCTTCGGGGGCGTGGGGCTCTTTTATGGGATCGTCCGGGCGCTGGAGGCGTTTAAGTAAAGGTAGAAGTCAGAAGTCAGAAGTCAGAAGTCCGAAGATAAACCTTTACCCCATGAAAACTGCTTTCCTCAAAGCCCTGCTCATTGGCCTGCTCCTGGGCGCTTTCTGCGCGGGATGGGGCCACATCCACGCCCCGGAGCAGGACCGGAGCCACGCACACGCGTGTCTCCTCTGCAAATGGGTGGAGGCCTTCGCCCCCACGGTGGACGGCTCCGTCTGTCTCCTGATTCTCCCGGTCTCAGGGCTCCTCTCCATCCTCTCCGACCCGCCTGCCTCTCGTGTCTGCCACGACCTCCCCTGCGGTCGCTCTCCTCCTGCTGTATCCTTCTCCTGATTCCACTTCCTGATTCTGCGTCTTACACCATCCTCAACTGACGGATATCGCACCGGCGTGGGCGGGTTTGCCCATTGGGCGGAGATGTTGCGCATAGCGTCTCCCGTCCTGACCGAAGCGGTGTCCCCATTTGAACAAGAGGGACTTATTTATGAAGGAGAAGAAATGGGTGTGGCTGCTGGGGGGGACGATGGCGATGCTTCTGGTCGATCTATGGCTTCCACCGCGGGCAGACGGCGCAGAGGCGGACTCGACCGACGTCGTCCGATTGAGGGAGGAGGTCCGGGCGCTGAGGGCGGCGGTGGAGAGGCTGAGGGCCTCCGCCGATACGACGGCCCCCGCCGACACCGTGGCCGCGCTTGCCAGGCCCCTGCCCGCTCCGCGGCCGTCCCCGGCGTCCAGCGGCGCGCCGCAGCAGGCGTCCAACCTGCTGAACCCCAACGTCAGCGTGGTCGGACATTTTCAGGGGAGGGTGGGGGACGACCTCTCCGGGGGAGAGCGGGCGTTCAGCTTCCGGGAGGCGGAGCTGGGGCTCCAGGCCCCGGTGGACCCCTATGCCCGCGCCGATTTCTTCGTCGCGGTAAGCCCGGAGGAGGGTGCCGACCTGGAGGAGGGGTATCTCACCTTTCTGGCGCTGCCGGGGGGCGTCTCGGCGAAGGTGGGGAAGTTCCGGTCCAACCTGGGGAAGTTCAACCGGACGCACCCGCCGGAGACGCCGTTTGCGGACCGGCCCCTTTCGACGGAGGCGTTCCTGGGCGAGGAGGGGCTGGCCGGGACCGGGCTTTCCGTGGGCGTTCTGGTCCCCAATAAGTGGTTTTATATGAACTTAGATGCGGAAGTGACCGCCCCCTGGGAGGAGGCGCCCGCCTTCGGGGAGGAGGGGCCTGACGGCGAGGTTCAGGCGGGCGGGCGGAAGCGGGACCTCGGGTATCTCGGCCGCCTGAGCGCCTATTTCGACCTGAGCGAGAGCGCCAATCTCACCCTCGGCGCATCTTACGCCACAGGCGTCCACGACCCGGCGGGGAGGGAGAGGACGCACGTGGAGAACGCGGACGTGACCTTCCGGTGGAAGAACCCGAGGCGGGCGATCTACCGGTCGCTGGTCTGGCAGACGGAGGCCCTGTTCAGCCAGCGTCGCGTCGCAGGGGGCGGGTGGGTGTCGCGTCGCGGGGTGTTTTCCTACGTGGACTGGCAGTGCGCGCGGCGGTGGCACGTGGGCGGGCGGTTCGACTACACCGAGTTCCCGGAGGCGGCGGGCAGCGAGAGGGGATGGGTGGGGTTCCTCACCTTCACGCCGTCGGAGTTCAGCCTGATCAGCGCGCAGATCAGGGGGGTGAGGCGGGTGGATGGGTCGTGGGAGCGGGCCGGGTTGCTCAAGCTGACGTTCAACATCGGCCCGCACGGGGCGCATCCGTTTTGAAGAACGTGAGACCCCTCCCCCGTCCCCTCCCCCACAGGGAGAGGGGAGAGAACAGCTTGCTCCCCCTTCCCCTGTGGGGAAGGGGGATGGGGGGTTGGGTCGTTTTACTACAAGGAGATCATTATGAAACGTGTTGTGACGCTGTTCATACTGCTTTCGCTATGGGCCGCCGCCCCGGCGGAGGCAAAGCTGAAGGTCGTGACCACGACGGAGGACCTGACGGCCCTGGCGCGGGAGGTGGGGGGGGACCGGATCGAGGTCTCATCCATCGCGAAGGGCTACCAGGACCCGCACTTCGTCGAGGCCAAGCCGAGCTATCTGCTCAGGCTGCGGGGCGCGGACCTGCTGATCGCCGTGGGGCTGGAGCTGGAGGTGGGGTGGCTCCCGGCGCTTGTCCAGCAGAGCCGCAACCCGAGGCTGCTGGGCAAGGGGTCCGGCTATCTGGACGCCTCCACAGGCTGCGACATCCTGGAGCGGAGGGCCGGGCCGGTCAGCCGGGCCGAGGGGGATGTCCACCCGTTCGGCAACCCCCACTACTGGCTGGACCCGGACAACGGGGGGGTGATGGCAGCGAACATCGCGGGCCGGCTCTCGGAGCTCAGCCCGGCGGACGCGCCCTATTTCCGGTCGCGCCTCGAGGCGTTTCAGAAGCGGCTGGCCGAGGCCGCGCGGTCCTGGGAGGATCGGATGCGGCCCCACCGGGGGGTAAAGGTGGTCACCTATCACAACTCGTGGCCGAATTTCGCCAGGCGGTTCGGGCTGGAGGTGGTGGGGTTCGTGGAGCCGAGGCCAGGAGTCCCCCCGTCGCCGTCGCACACGCTGAAACTCATCCAGGCCATGAAGGCGCAGGGGGTTAGGGTCATCCTGGTGGAGCCGTATTTCGACCCGCAGACTCCCAATGCCGTCAGCCGGGAGGCCGGGGCGAAGGTGGTCGTCCTCTGCCCGTCCGTCGGAGGCGCCGAAGGGGTGAAGGACTATTTTCGGCTGTTTGAACACAACATAGCCCTGCTGGAGGCGGTGTTCAGGGAGACGGGGGGGGCGCAGTAATGGAGACCTGGGAGTTCCTGGCCGCGCCTTTTGCGGCCGGCCTGATTCTGACCGGCATTCACGCCTATCTCGGCCTTCACGTGGTGGAGCGCGGGGTCATCTTCGTGGACCTGGCCCTGGCGCAGATCGCCGCGCTGGGCACGGTGGTGGGGTTCCTGGCCGGGACGGAGTTGCACGGCGGGGGGGCCTACTGGTGGTCGCTCGGCTTCACGTTCGTTGGGGCGGGGCTGTTCTCGCTCACCCGGATGCGCCGCAGCCGCATCCCGCACGAGGCGATCATCGGCATCGTTTACGCCGTGAGCGCGGCGGCCTCCATCGCGGCGATGAGCCGCGCGCCGGAGGGGGCGGAGCACCTCAAGGACATGCTCGTGGGCAACATCCTGGTCGTGTCGTGGGGGGAGGTGGGCAGGACGGCGCTCCTGTACGGGGTGGTGGGGCTGTTCCACTGGGTCTTCAGGAAGCAGTTTCTGATGATCTCTGTGGATGCGGAACGGGCGCGGCGGGAGGGACTGTCGGTCCGTCTGTGGGACTTTCTGTTCTACGTCTCCTTCGGGGTCGTGGTCACGTCGTCGGTGGCCATCGCGGGGGTGCTGCTCGTGTTCTCCTACCTGATCGTGCCGTCGGTCTGCGGCATGCTGTTCGCCGAGCGGGTCGGCCCGCGCCTGATCCTCGGGTGGTCGATGGGGGCGGGGGTGAGCGCGGCGGGCGTCCTCCTCTCCTACGCCCTGGACCTTCCGACCGGGGCGGCCATTGTCTGCACCTTCGGCGGGGCGCTCCTGATCGCAGCGGGGGTCAAGATAGTCCTGAGTGGAAAGTCCTGAGTCCTGAGTAAAGGCAAAAGCCCTTTGGTTTTACTCAGCACTCAGCACTCAGCACTCAGCACTCAGCACTCAGCACTCAGCACTCAGCACTCAACACTTATTTGAATATCGCCGCGAAGGTCTCCGTGATCTGGGCCCGCACGCCGGACTCGATCTCGGAGAGGAGGGAGGTCAGGTCGGGGAGCTTGAGGCCGAGACGGCCCAGCACGGCGTCGGAGACGAAGAGTTCGGGGTTCTTCTCCTTGAACGCAAAGCCCATCGCCTTGCAGGCGGCATTGGCCACGTGGACGAGGGCGGTCGCCGGGGAGGTGTCGTTCGGGGGGGCGTGATGCCCGCCGATGACGGCGGCGAGGGATTCGGGCAGCTGCCACCGCGCGGCCAGGGCCGCGCCGACCTCGGCGTGGGTGATGCCCAGGACGTCCGTCTCGATCTCGTAGAGGGACCTCCCCTGGCCCTGCGCCGTGTCGATCACGAGCTGAAACAGGTCCGTGAAGAAGTAGCCGAAGACCATCTTGCCGATGTCGTGGACCATGCCCGCCATGAAGGGGTCGATGTCGTTCGAGCGGAGGGCGGCCTGGATCTCCGGCCGGGCGGCGAGGGTCCTGGCCGTCACGCCGCAGGCGATGGCGTGCAGCCAGAACTCCTGCGCGGCGAACGGGATGCGGCTGTACTTCCGGAAGGACCCGATGACGGAGAGGGTGCGGACGAAGTTGACGACGGTCCGGAGGCCGAGGAGGTTGATGGCGTCGGTCACGGAGGTGATCTTGCGGGTGAACGAGAAGGCCGCGGAGTTCGACAGGCGGAGGAGCTGGGAGGTGATGGCCACGTCGAGTTCGATGACGGCCCTGTAGTCCTCGGTGGTGGCCTTGGGGTCCCGCGACAGGCGCTCGATCTCGCTGAAGACGGGGGCCATGACGGGCAGGTCGTCGATCCGGTTGAGTTCCTTCAGGATGTGTGACACCCGGTCCTGGGGCGGGGGGGACTTCTGGCGGGTGTTCTCCCGCACGGCCGTCAGTTTGAGTTCGACCTGGCTGGGGTCAGAGAACGGCTTGGGGAGACACTCGTTCGCCCCGGCCTTCGTCGCCTCTTCGAGGTCGGCCGTCGAAAACTGCGCGGACATGAGGGCGACCGGTATGCCCGTGGCCTCCGGGTTCAGGCGGATCATCCGGGTCATGGTCGTGCCCCTGGTGGGCATGGAGGCCTCCATCAGGATCAGGGAGAGCTTCGAGGAATAGGATTTGACGGCCCGCATGGCGTCGATCCCCTCGTCCACCCAGATGATGTCGTAGCCCCACTTCTTGAAGATGCGGAGGCAGGTGAGGAGGTCCTCGGCATAGGCCTGGTTGCGCCGGACCTTGAGCTGGTCGGCGGTGAATTTCCGGTCCACCAGGAGGACCATCGGCTTCGGAGAGGTGTCTTCAGGCATAAAGTGTCCCCGAAAAGGATAGAGGTTAAGCCGTAGGGGCACGGCATGCCGTGCCCTTACTATCAGTTCAGCACGGCCATGATGGCCTTGTCGCGCGACACGGTCTCCAGGATTTCGGCCTGCCACTCGGCCAGGTTTTCCGGGGTCAGGCCGAGGCGTTCGAGCGCCTTCGGGTCGATCTCGGGGACGACGTCATCCCCGCCGGAGCCGACCTTGTATTTCCTGCAGAGGGCGTCGCTGACGTGGATGAGGGCGGCGATCTGCGGGTCCTTCTCGGCGCGGGAGGGGGCGTGGTGATGGCTGATGGCGTCCAGCAGTTCGTCCGGCAGGCGCCAGTGCGCGGCCAGCTCCAGGCCGATGGACCCGTGGTCGAGGCCGAGGACCTGGGCCTCCGCGTCCCGCACGGAGAGGCCCCTCTGCTCGACGACCCTGAGGACTTCGCCGTAGTAGTCCGCGTAGAGGGCGTCCAGGATGATCTTGCCCATGTCGTGGATGATGCCGGCGGTGAAGCTGTCCTCGCGATTCAGCTTGAGCCTCTGGTTCAGGAACCGGGCGATGGACCCGCAGCCTGCGGAGTGCGCCCAGAACTGTTTCTTGTTGAGGCCCGCCGAGGCGTCGAGGCCCTTTGTGGCCTCGTAAATGGCGATGTTCAGGATGGCGTTGCGCACGGCCTGGTTGCCGAGCAGCGAGACGGCGTCCTTGACAGTCTTAATCCTTCGGGTAAACCCGAAGAAGGCGGAGTTGGCCAGCTTGAGGAGCTTGAGGGTGATGGGGGGGTCGGCCTCGATCGCCCGGCTCAACTCCTCGGCGGCCACGTCGGGGTTCTGGCAGATGCGATCCACCTCGGCGTAGACGGAGGGGAGGGTGGGGAGATTTTCGATCTTCGTGAGCTGTTTTTTGAAGTTCCTGGTGAAGGCCACCTCCGCCGTGGCCTCCGGCTGCTCGGTGCCCAGCACCTTCCAGATCTTGGCCATCAGGGCGTCGGGCGAGAACGGCTTGATGATGAAGCCGTCGGCCCCCTTCTCCAGGCAGACCCGGATCTTCGTCTGTTCGTAGGAGAGGACGGCGATGGCCGTGTGTTCGAGCGTGGGGGCCCGCGCCATCAGCTCGAGCGCCCGCAGGATATCCCCCTTCATCTGCGTGTCGAGCAGGATCAGGTGGGGCTGCAGCCTGAGCTTCCGGATGAGGTCGACGCCGCTGAGGGCCTCGATGACCTCATAACCGCCGATGACCTCCAGGAAGGTCCGCACAAATTCCCGGTCCGTGGCATCTTGCTGCGCGATCAGGACTTTCTTCGGCTGGACCTCAGCGGACATGGGGTAACCCGTGGAATCTTAGGGGAGGCTGCTGCGAACAGGGGGGGAGATATAATAACCAAAAATATACTTCCAATCCACATAAAAATGTGACCCGTATCACATCCGCGTCAATAACGGGTCTGAATATCGCTAAAGGGGTTTCAAGAGATGCCGATTAATTAGGGCGTAAGTCACGAGAAAATAAGGAGATATAAGATATTATGAGATAATAAAAAGTATAACTTAGTATCAATCATTAGCAGGGATGCTAATGATTAGAGGTCTCGAAGGCACGCTCAAAACAAGGAGGTTGCGACATGCCGCTTCGAGTCGTTCACAACATCCCCTCCGTCAACGTCCAGCGGATGCTGGGGATGAATAATCGCGAGCTGGGCCGTCGTCTGGAGCGCCTCTCATCGGGCCTGCGGGTCAATCGCGCCGCGGACGATGCGGCGGGCCTGAGCATCTCCGAGGGGATGCGGGCTGAGATCAGCGGGCTAAAAGTGGGGGTCATGAACACGGAGCAGGGGATCAACCTGGTCCAGACCGCTGAGGGGGCGCTCAACGAGGTCAACGCGATGCTGATCCGGATGCGGGAGCTGGCCGTGCAGTCGGCCTCCTCCACGGTCACCGACGGCAACCGGCAGGCCATCAACGCTGAATTCGTCCAGCTCAACAACGAAATCGACCGGATCGCCTCGGTCACCTCTTATAACAACTCCTCCCTCCTCATGGGCTTCGGGAACCTCGTCAGCCAGGACACGGGGGTCTCCTCGGCCCTGGCCTCCGACACGACGGGGGTGATCGAGGTGCGGATGTCGGGGGCCACGTCGGGCACCTACACGTTCGCGGACACCGCCTCGGACGGCGAGCTGACGCTGGGCAACGGGACGGTGACGCAGACCATCCGGCTGAGCGCCGCGCTGGACGGGGACACGGTGGCCACCGGGACGACGGTGGTGGCCAACTTCGACCGCCTGGGCATCCAGCTCGTGCTGACAGGCTCCCACCCGGCCACGGCCACGGTCCCCGCGAGCGATGGCTACACGGACGGCGACCTGGACACGGAGACGATCCTGATCGAGGACACCGGGGTGGGGGGGGCGTTCCAGGTCGGGGCCAAGAACACGGCCAACGACCGGCTGTCCATCTCCATCGGGGACATGCGGGCGAGCGGGAGCGCGCTGAACACCGCGTCCCTCACGGTCTCGTCCCTGTCCGCCGCGCAGAACGCCATCAACACCATCGACCTGGCGATCAACAGGGTCTCGCAGCAGCGGGGGGACCTGGGCGCGTCGCAGAACCGGATGGAGTTCAGCCTGCGGAATGTCAACAACGCCGTGGAGAACAACCAGGCGTCGGAGTCGGCGATCCGGGACGCGGACTTCCCGGAGGAGGTCTCCAACTTCACCCGCGCTCAGATCCTGACCCAGTCCAGCGTGGCCCTGCTGGCCCAGGCCAACACCCTCCCGCAGAACGCCCTGTCGCTGCTGGGCGGAGGCGGTAGGTAAACCCTTAAGCGCGGTAAATCTTTCCCTCAAAGGCAGCCCTGACGGCATCCCTGCCTTTGCGCGCGTCGCCCGGTCGTCTCCCGGCCGGGCGACGTTTTTATGCGCGCCTCGCTTTCCCCTTGATTTCGACGAGACTTGGCCGTAAATTCATCCTTTAGAATCGCTTGGCGACTCTTGACGTTCATGTCCCTACCTTCTCGGAGGGCCACATGATCAACCCATATAAGCGGCAGGACATCTTCCGATGTCATCACGATTCACACAACGGGTTCGGGGACGTGGTCTCGGTCTACCACGTGATGAAGAACAAGCGGTGCTTCCCGAACGGGTGCGTCTACTTCAGGTGGCGGTGCAGCCTGCTCGACAAGGGGAACCCGTGCATCCGGGGTTACAACTACGTCGGCAAAAATTGCCCCGGCTGCCGGTATTATTCCGAGGACAAGGAGATGAACCGCCCGGAGGTCGAGGTGAACCCCGGCGTCTATGAGGATTTTGAGGCCGAGCTGCGGGCCTTTGAAGACTGGGTGCGCGACCACACGGGCAAGCGGGTGACCTTCTATGGCCGCATCCACTCGGTGAAGCCGAGGTTCAGGGGGGTCTCCGACGGAAAGGCTCAGAGGCTGTCCTTCCACGGGTTTCTGCTGGTGTTCCAGGAGGGCTACATCGGGAGGGATCACTTCGAGGACTTCTGCTACGCCACGGTCAGCCGGGGCCTTCAGGGGCGCTGGCAGCTCCGCCGGGGGGATGTCGTGGAGTTCGAGGGGGACTTCGGCCTGGACCGCGGGAGGCTGGTGCTGTCCAAGTTGAACCGGATCGAGGTGGTGGAACGGGGGGATGGAGAGGTCTGGACGGAGTCGCGGGCGCACGTGGCGCGGGCGACGGGCACGGTCTTCGCGTCGCAGGAGGAGATGTGCGTGGCCTGTCCCCGGGGGGCGCTGGTGGACATGGCGGACGAGACGGACGGGCGGCATTACCGTCGGATGTTCTGCATGGAGGGGATGCCGGACCCGGCGCTCTGCACGTACCAGAAGGGGAGTCTGCTTCAGATCGAGGTCTGCCTGGAGGATCGGGAGCGGCTGAGGCGGATGAACGGCGCCGGGAGATGAAAGGGGCAGGGATGAGGTCAGGTGGGGTTGAGGGAGGGGAGGACGGCCTGTGCGTCGGGGGAACGCCCTCCGATGGCCCTCCGGAGCTTCTGCGCCCCCCGTTTGAGGTGGGCGCGGACCGCGCTCTCGGAGATGTTGAGCAGGGCGGCGATCTCGCGGACGCTTCTGCCCCGGAGGGTGAGGGCAATGATTTCGTACTGCCTCCCGATGGGCATGGTCTCGTTGACGTCCCGGACCTGGGCGATGCGGACGTTTTTGGCCACGCCGTCCGTCACGTCGGGGTCGAAACACCCGACGCCCGTCCGATCCTCGGTGAGGATGCGGATCTTTCGGCCCTGACCCCTTGCGACGGTCTTGAAGAGCAGGACTTCCATACGCAGGTCTCTCCTGGTTCGGTCGTAGAAATTACAGCGCCAAATGTAGCACTTTCGGCGGGGTTTGGCAAGCGAAAATTGGGGGCATTTCTCTGGAGGGTTCATGGCGGGGACGGTTGAAGAGCTGACGGCAAACTATGAGGAGGACGGGGTGCTGGTGGTGAAGGAGATCGGAAAGGAGGTGCTGACGAAGGGGGCGTGGGCGACGGTCATGTTCCTGCACCAGGACCTGGACCGGAGGTCGGGAGAATATGGCCCGCCCAAGGTCACGATCCGGCGCTACCAGCGCCGGGACGGGGTCTACATGCCGCGCAGCAAATTCACGATCTCCAGCGAGAATCAGGCGAGGCAGATCGCGGCGAAGATCGCGGAGTGGTTTCCGGAAAAGCAGTGATGAACGATGAAGTATGAACGATGAACAAAAGGCAACGATGAAGTATGAAGTCAGAACGATGAACGAAAAGCAAAACAGGGGCGCTTTCACTTCATCGTTCATCGTTCATCGTTCTGCGTTGCTTTTTCATCGTTCATCGTTCTGAGTTCATCGTTTTCTTTGGGAGGAGGGACGTACCATGCGTGTGGGGTGCTGTGCTTACTCGTATCGGCAGTATCTGGGCAACTATCGGGACCCGAAGGACCCCAAGCCGGGGACGATGACGCTGGAGAGTTTCATGCAGCGGTGCTCGGACATGGACCTGGACGGGGTGGAGTTGACGGCGTATTACTTTGCGTCCACGGACGACGCCTATCTCAACCGGCTGAAGGCCCTGGCCTGCAAGCTGGGGCTGCACATCTCCGGGGCGGCGGTGGGGAACAACTTCTGCCAGGCGGACCCGGCGGAGCGGGCGAAGCAGGTGGCCGACGTGAAGAAGTGGACGGATGTGGCCTACAAGCTGGGCGCGCCCTGTCTGAGGGTGTTCGCCGGGCCGGCCCCGCAGGGGCGCACGGACGAGGAGTGCATGGGCTGGGTGGTGGAGTGCCTCAAGGCGTGCGCGGACCACGCCGCGCCGAAGGGGGTGATCCTGGCGCTGGAGAACCACGGGGGCATCACCACGCGGGCCGAGCAGGTCCTGTCGCTGATCAAATCGGTCGGCTCCGAGTGGGTGCGGGTGAACCTGGACACGGGGAACTACCGGACGGACCCCTACCGGGAGATCGCCCAGACCGTGCCCTACGCGGCCATGGCCCACGTGAAGACGGAGACGCGGACGCCGGACGGCAAGAAGGAGCCGCTGGACTATGCTAAGATTATCGAGACACTGAAGTCCGTGGACTACCGGGGCTACCTGGACATCGAGTACGAGGCCGCCGAGGACCCGATGACGGCGGTGCCGAAGTTCGCGAAGGAGCTGCTGAGGATGACGGGGAGGCCATAAGGTCAATGCAGGGGCGCGATGAATCGCGCCCCTGCAGAGGTATTCTATGCAAAAACGAGACTTCATCGGCGTGCTGTTCGAGTGCTGCAACGTCTACGCGCGGGTCTACATCAACAGGGACCGGACGGCCTACGCGGCCCGGTGCCCGCGCTGCGGCAAGCCGCTCCGGGTCGAGATCTCGCCCGACGGGAGCGACAGCCGGTTCTTCTCGGTAAAATAATGTGGAGGATACGGTCCATCGTCTGGGTATCGGTTTTAATCGGTGTATCTGTGTTTCTGTCAGATTGTAGGGGCGATTCGCGAATCGCCCCTACTCCAAAGGCCTCGGACTTCTTCTCCCCGGAGCAGATCGCGCGGGGGAAGGCGTATCGGTTTGAGAACCGCGTCGTCTACTTCATTTCGCTGGGCATCCGGGTCGGGGCGCTGGCGCTGCTGCTGACCACGGGGGCCGGGGGGGCGCTCCGGGGCTTCGTCTCGCAGATGGCCGGAGGCCGCCCGTGGCTCTCCGCCACGCTTTTGTCCGCCTCCGTCCTGATCCTGCTCGCAGTTGTCTCCCTGCCGACCTCCCTCTACAGCGGGTATTTCCACGAGCACGCCTACGGCCTGTCCACGCAGGGGCTGTCCGGCTGGTTTCTGGACTACGGGAAGTCGCTGTGTGTCACGCTCGCGGTCTTCGTCCCCGTGGGGCTGGTCCTCTGGGCGCTCATCCGGCGCTTTCCGGACGCCTGGTGGCTGCCGGCGTGGGGGGCGTCGGGGGTCGGAACGGTCGTTCTCGTGTTTGTCGCGCCCATTCTGATCGACCCGATCTTCCACTCGTTCAGGCCGGTTCAGGACCAGGACTTCCGCCAGCGGACCCTTCGTCTGGCCGGGCGGGCGGGCATCCCGGTGAACGAGGTGCTGGAGATGGACGCCAGCCGGCGGACCCGGCACGTCAACGCCTACTTCACCGGGCTGGGCCGCACGAAGCGGATCGTGATCTACGACACCCTGCTGAGGGGCTCGACGCCGGAGGAGGCGGAGCTGATCCTGGCGCACGAGATGGGGCACTGGAGGCATGACCACATCTACAAGGGGATCGGCCTGAGTCTCATCGGGACCCTCGTGGTCCTGTGGATCGCGCACCGGGCCGTCGCGTGGGCGGCTGCCGGGGGGCGGTTCGGGCTGGCCGGGGGGGACGATCCGCTGGCCCTGGTCCTGATCCTGCTGCTGGTGACGGTCCTCAACTTCCTGAGTCTCCCGGCCCAGAACGCCGTCTCCCGTTCGTTCGAGCGGGAGGCGGACGTGGCGTCGCTGACGCTGACCGACCGGCCTGACACCTTCGTGGAGGCGGAGAAGAAGCTGGCCGCCGCCAACCTGGCCGACGTGGAGCCCTGGTGGGGGACTTACTACCTGTTCTACACGCACCCGTCCGTGATGGAGCGGATCGGGATGGCGTTAAACTACAAGCAAGGAGGTTCTCGATGAAAGTGCTCCTCTGTCCCGAGGTGAGCCAGGAGCTGTTCGAGCAGGTGAAGGCCGTTTCGCCGGCGCTGAACGTGGTGATGGCCAGCCGGGAGGCGGCGGTGCGGGAGGCGGAGGACGCGGAGGTCTTTTTCGGGTATCATAACGACGAGATCTTCAAGGCGGCGAAGAAGTTAAAGTGGATCCAGTCGGGCAGCGCGGGGATGGACAAGTTCCTCTCCCCGGCCCTGGCGGACAGCGACGTCGTCGTCTGCAACGCCAGCGGGCTGCACGCCCCGCAGGTGGCGGAGCACGCCTGGGCGCTCACGCTGGCGCTCTGCCGGAGGATCCCGCAGTATGTCCGCAACCAGGCGGAGCGGGTCTGGAAGGGGGCCGGGTATCTGGACCTGTACGGGGCCACGGCGGGGATCATCGGCTTCGGCGGGATCGGGAAGGAATACGCGAAGCGGGCGCACGCGTTCGACATGCGGATTCTGACCGTGGATGCGCACGCGAAGACGAAGCCGGCCTATGTCGAGAGTCTGTGGGGGCCGGAGCGGGTGAACGACCTGATCCGGGCCTCCGACGTGGTGTTCATCGCCGTGCCTTGCACGAAGGAGACGGAGAAGCTGATCAACGCCGAGCGCCTGGCAACGATGAAGCCGACGGCGTTCCTGGTCAACACGGCGCGGGGCCCCATCGTGGACGAGAAGGCGCTGATCGCGGCGCTGAAGGCCGGGCAGATCGCCGGGGCGGGGCTGGACGTGTTCGAGGTGGAGCCCCTGTCGAAGGAGAGCGAACTCTGGGGCCTGGACAACGTGATCATCACCCCGCACGCGGCCGGGAGTTCGGCCCTGCGGCCCCAGCGCCTGATGGACTTCTTCTGCGAGAACCTGAGGCGCTACCTGGCCGGGCAGCCGCTGATGAACGTGGTGGACAAGAAACGTGGCTATCCGGTCAAGGAGGGGTGAGGCGTTCGAGGAGAGCGTCAGACTCTGTGCGGCGCGGAGAGATCCTCTCCTTTTTGGGTCTTTAGGGTGTTTCGGGTTGCTCGTTTTTGTTTTAACCTGTAAGGGAATCCGTCAAGCCCCTCTCTCGTCTGCTTCGCCTTGTTTCGGCCCGTTTCGGCCTGTCCCGTTAGATTTTCCTTAGACGGCGCTGCCAGCCTCAGCCCGTCCGCCTGAGCCGAACAGCGTGGCGTCCAGCCTGCGGGCTGCCTCTCTCCCGGCTTCCGGGAACAGATGTCCGTAGCGGTCGAACGTCATCTGGATGCTGGCATGTCTCATCTGTCTCTGAATGTACTTGGGACTCTCCCCCTGGTGGATCAGCAGGGACGCGCAGGTATGGCGCAGGTCGTGGAACCGGATGCGCCGGAGTCCTGCGGCCTTGAGGATGGGGAGGAAAGCTCGGCTGACGGCGTGTTCATCGACGGGCGCTCCGTCCCGCGTGGCGAAGATCAGGCCCAGGTCCTTGTAGGACTCCCCGGCCCGTAACTTCTCCTGGGCCTGCCGTGCCCGGTGTACCTGCAGGGCGTCCAGACACCGAGGCGTCAGGTCCACCGGCGCGACGGAGGATTCCGTCTTGGGGGCATCGAACCCCCTGTCTGTGGTCTTGGTCTTGCGGGTGAGTGTCTCCTTGACGAAATACCTCATGCTGCCCCAATCCAGGTTCTTCCACTTCATGGCCAACAGTTCGTTGAACCTCAGTCCCGTGGTGAGGGCCGTCAGGAAGAACGGATACCATCGCTCCGGCGCGTGATCGAGGAAGGCCCGGCACTCCTCCGGGTTCAGGCAGTCCATCTCCCGCCTCGGTACGCGCGGGTCCTTCACCAGCTTGGCCGGGTTGTGCCGGATGTATCCCCAATCGACGGCGCAGCCAAGAACCTGCCGGACGATCTGAAGGTATTGCCCCGCCGTCTTGGGGGCCAGCCCCTCGGCCAGCAGCGCGGACTTGAATCCCTGGATGTCCTCGGCGTCGATCCTGGATAGCTCCTTCTGCCCGATGGCCGGGACGATCTTCGCCCCGAACATGTTCTGATACTTGGAAACGGAAGTGGGCTTCATCTGCCCCCTGGCGCACTTCTCGAACCATACGTCCTTGAACTCGGCAAATGTCATCCTGGACGGTTCCCGATACTCCCCGTCCCCGATCTCGTTCAGCCGCCTGGCAAGCAGCTTCTCAGCGGCCTTCCGGGTCCTCTCCGGCACGGCCTCCCACTTCTGCCGCTTGCCCACCTGGTAGACGATGTAATACAGGGTGATGGGCTTGCCGTCCTTCGTGGCCTTCCCCTGTCGCTTGACGATGCTACCGCGCATAGACAGCCCTCCATCGTGAACGTGAAAGGGCCGGGGTTGCCGTCCCTGGCTTGCCCGGCCCTGCTTGTCCGCCCTGGCCGTCCCTGGCCTGGCGGTGGCGCTCAGTTCTTCCACTCCTCGCCTTCGTCCTCGGCATCGTCATCTTCCGACCCCGGGTCGTCGTCCTCGCCCTCGGCGTCATCTTCTTCCGGCCACTTCAAATTCATGCTCAACTTCGACTCGAGGCAGAATGCCAGGTGACGGATCAAGATTCCGACGTTCCCAAGCTCGCTGTCCGGTCGGGGGTCGTATCTCGTCATCAGCTCTCCGATGGCCAGAAGTCCGCATATCTCACTTCTCGTGAGCGTGATCACGTTGGCAAGCGTAAGCTCCCGTTGTTCCATCGCTTTCTCCCCTCTTTAAAATGGGGGGAGCGCCGGCGCTGCTCACGTCCTGTGTGCCTTTCGCCTTCGCGCTCCCCCTCGGTTGCCTACTCTGCCCGCCCGATGCGGACGTTGACGTATCCCCGCCTGGTGTGCCGGTCCAGGCCCTTGACCTCCCTCAGCGCCTTTCCCACGGCTGCCGACAGGCCGGACGCTCTCACCGCCCGGACGATGGGGGTGACAACCGGCATGGGGGTGACAACCGGCCCGGAGGCCGGACAGCCTGAGATCGTGACCGTGTAGAGCTTCATTGGGCTGTCCTCTGCCCGTAGGCCCTGCCGGTCACGTTGCCGGGCCTCTGCTGCGCTGTCTGCCCCGGCCCCGGCCTCCGGTCGGCTTGCCCTGCCGGGCGCTGCTGTGGCGGCCTCTGGCCTGCCTGTGGCTTGTCGTAGAGATGCAGCCCGACGCCGAACAGGGTTGCCGCCTTCTTCAGGGCGTCCGACGCTGCGGCCTTCAG
>CAYRZX010000015.1:0-35400 GCA_964428665.1 uncultured Gemmatimonas sp. | reverse complement strand
TTCTCATTTCGTCCCCCCGGCAGGCTTGATGACCTGCCCCAGGCTGTATTCGGGCTGACACTCTTTGATAAGGGACGCCATCGCTCGCCGTTCCTGCTCGTCGTTCAGCACGCGGGCGAAGTCCTCAAAGCTGAGCACGATGGCCTGCGAGACGCCGCGTCTTTCGATAATATAGCGCGCGCGGTTGTGCGTGACATCGTCCAGGACCCGGCCAAAGTTGTTCTGCGCCTCGGTGGAGCTGATGCTCTTCGTCGCCATGACAACAACCTCACAGAGATTATCCAAACTATCCAATTTAGCTAAAATATACTGAACAAACGTATCGTTGTCAAGAAAATTCTTCGGAGTAAAAATGCTTCAAAAGTCAACCTTCTCACGCGGTCAATGGATCGCCCCACCCCTCCCTCCGGACTGGCTGGCGACTGCGAAGGCCCCGGCCTACTGGGTCGCTCGCAGGGCCATCGACCTCCCCGGCGAAGTCCAGAAAGCCACCGTGCGCCTCGCGGCGGATCGGCACTACGACCTCTTCGTCAACGGCGCCGCCGTGAAACGTCGAAGAGGATTTTTCTCCGGCGACCAGTACCTCTTCTCGGAGACCTGTGACGACGCGGCGGCCTGGTTCCGGCCCGGCCCCAACCTCCTCGAGGTCGTCGTCCGGAGTGACCCGTTCCAGAACAAGAACTACCGCCCCTTCCATCCCGGCCTGGTCCTGGAGGCCGAGGTCTCCTGCGCTCAGGGGACCGTCTCCGTCGCCACCGACGCAACGTGGGAGGTCGCTATCGTGGAGGGCTGGCGGGAGCTGATCGCCGTGGGCGGAAACGGGACCATCATCTTCGAAAAGGTCCGGCTCTGCCCTCAGGCCGAAGCCTGCCTCTCCGGCCTCTCCCGCGACCTCCGCTTCGGCCCGGCGGGGCCGCTGGACACCGCCCTGGTCGAAAAGCTCACGATCTACGACTGGCCTGACCGTCCCAAACGGATCGACACCTACGTCCCCGTCCGGGCCGCCGACGCCGGGCGGTGCTATCTCAACGATACAGTCCTGTCGTTCGACCTGAAGAAGATCGCGGACCTCCGCGGCTCGAACGACCCCATCGTCCTGAGGAAGACCTTCGACTGCGGGGTGGAGACGTGGGTGGACATCTCCACGTCCTACCGGATCGCGCACCGGATCGTCCTGAACGGCGAGACCGTCTATGAGAATCAGATCGTGACGAAGCCGGAGTGCATGTCCCTCCCCAATCCCATGGTCCCTGCCGGCCGCATGAGGGCCGCCGCGGGCCACCACCGGCTGGAGATCACAGTCCATCCCCGCCTGGACATCTACCTCGAACCGGAGTGGCGGCCCTTCCGCGTCGGCTTCCGGGGCGCGGACAGCCTGATGCAGACCGGCGGATGGACGGCGGACAACACAGAGATGGCGCCGGAGGTCCGGCCCCTCTCCCTGGCCGAACAGGTCAGCTCCCAGGTCCGTCTCGAAGGGGCCGACGGCCCGGAGGTCAAAGGCGATTCCGTGACAATCCCCGTCGCAGGGCGATGGGGCAGGCCCTTCGCGGTCCTGGACTTCGGGGACGTGGTCGCCGGGACCCTGCGCCTGAGCGTCGAGGCCCCCTCCGCCGGGCGCATCCTCCTGGCCTACGGGTTCGACTACCGGGACGGGTCCCTCAACTGCTCCAAGATGAGCCTGAACGCCGTGGACATCCTGGAGGTCCCGTCGGGCGGTAGAGGCAGGTTTGAAACCTGCCTCTACCGCGCCTTCGAGACGCGCACCTTCCGCTACCTCGAACTCATCTTCGACGGGTTTGAGGGGCCCGTGACCCTGTCCGGCATCGCCCTGGAGGAGAAGGTCTACCTCGACGCGCCGGAGGCCGCATTCAAGACGGATGACAAGCGCGTGAATCGAATCTGGAACACCGCCCGCCGCACCGCCGTCCTGAACTGCTGCGAGATTTATATAGATAACCCGGAGCGGGAGCACGCGCAGTGGATGGACTGCACCGTGGCGAACGTCGCGGGCGGCTACTACGCCTTCAGCGATTACATCCAGTCGGCCAGGGCCCTCCACGAGTTCACCCTGACCCGGCAGCCGGACGGCCAGCTCGCGGGCTACGCGCCGGGCCGCTGGTTCCCCCGCGTCCCCCTGCAATGCCACATGGCCCTGTTCGTCGTGGGGGCCTGGCGGCACTTCATGCACACCGGCGACGAGGCGTTCGGCCATCACCTCCTCGACACCGTGGGCCGGATGATCGGGCACTGGGAGCGCCATCGGACGCGGGACGGCCTCGTCGCGAACGTGGACACCCTGTTCGTGGACTGGGGATCGCACCTCTACTCCTACGGCAGCCGCTCACGCGGGCAGCCCAACGGCGTCCTGACCACCATGAACGGCTACTACTACGGCGCCCTGACGAAGGCCTCGGAGATGGCCGCGTTCCTGGGCCGCGAGCGCGAGGCGGGCGAGTACCGCGCCATCGCCGCCGACCTTCAAAAAGCGATCAACGCCCACCTCTTCGACGAGCGGCAGGGCCTGTACCGGGACGGCCTGGACAACCCCCTGGCCGAGCGCCTCTACAGCCAGACCGCCAACGCCCTCTTGGTGAAGTTCGGCGCAGCGCCCGTCTCGAAGCAACGAGAAATCATGACCAGCGTCTTTGCGGATCGGAGGGACATCCGCATCCTGCCCGCGTCCGCCCACTTCTCCCGGCAGGCCGCCTCCGCCCTGTTCGAGGCCGGATGCGACGACCTGGCCCTCGCCTGGCTGAAGCAGGGCTTCGGGCGGATGCTAAGCGCCGGGGCCACCACCTTCTATGAGGTCTGGGAGGACGACGCCTCGCAGTGCCAGGGCACGTCCAGCTCCCCGGTCTACCTCTTTGCGCGCTACCTCGCGGGCCTCTATCCCCTGGAGCCGGGCTACCGGCGGATCGGCATCGACCCGCACCCGTGCCATCTCAAGCGCCTGTCCGCGACCCTCACCACGCCCCACGGCCCGGTGAAGATCGCCTGGCGGCGCACGACTCACGGTCTGGATTACACCCTGACGCTGCCCGCGAACTTGCGAGATACCCCTGTCACGGTCTCGGATCGAGCCGGAAGCGTGCGGCTCACATAGAACCCTCCCCCCAAAGGAGATTCCCACCATGCTCACCCCCGAAGAAAAACGCCTCTACGAAGAAAACGGCTACCTCCTGAAGAAGCGCCTCATCCCCCTCTCCTGGATCGAACAGGTCCGACAGGAGATCGAGGGCATCCACGAGCGCATGGCCGCGCAACCCGCCCAGGGCGTCACGGTCTCCTGGGAGGTCTACGACGACCCGGCCAAGCCCAAACGCATCAAGCAGCTCATGCACAGCGAACTTGTCAGCCCGGCACTCAACCGCATCCTGCGCTGCGAGGCCGTGCTGGACATCGTCGAGGCCCTGATCGGCCCGGACATCTCCCTCTATCACAGCAAACTCCTCCTGAAGGCCGCGCACGACGGCACGGCCATCCCCTGGCATCAGGACTACGCCTACTGGAAGCGGGACGACAACCTCCCCCTGATGATCAACTGCCAGCTCGCCATCGACGAGGCGACGCTGGAGAACGGCTGCATCCAGTACGTGCCCGGCAGCCACAGGTGGGGCCTCCAGGAGCACGAACGAAAGCAGCAGACCTTCGGCGTGTTCCTGCCCGGCCACTACCGCGAGCGGGAGGACGCCGTGGCCGTGGAGATGGAGCCCGGCGACGGCGTCTTCTTCAACTCCCTCATCGTCCACGGGTCCGCGCCCAACGCCTCCGTCAGAGACCGGCGGATGAACACCTTCGCCTACAACGTCACCGGCAACAGCCTGACCCAGTGCCGCGAGGCCCTGCGCGGCCAGGGAATCGTGAGGAACTGACCATGCTCAAAATCGACATCGCCGAGCCGATCATTCTGGCCCGGGACGAAAGCGTCCCGAAAGCCGTAAAGGAGACACACCACTACTGCACCGTGGGCCGGGCCTCCGATGGGGCGATTCTCGCCTTCTACGGCATGCACCCGGACATCCACATCCCTCCCACAGTCTGGGTTCCGGTCCGCCTGCCCGGCAGCGACCACCCGATCTACAAGTTCCACCCCCGGCAGGCGCACCCGGACTACCGCTGGCCGCACTTGGGCGCTTATTGTCGGTCGGAGGATGGGGGCCGGACCTGGTCCGCGCCGGAGATGACGGACGGGTGGGGCGGGTCTGCGGTCCCGGCGGGCGATAAGACCCTCTCTCCTTACGGATCTCTCTATGTGGTCGAACCAGGACTGGCCGTCGGCGCCTTCCGCGAGTCCGGCGACGGGGGCCGCACCTGGAAGGACCGTCCCGATGTTTTCTTCCGTTTCCCTTCCGACCTGAACCTCCACGTGACCGAAGGCCAGGTCGCTGACTCCAGAATCCTCATGAATTTTGAAAGCCGTGGGACGCTCAAGGCCCTGTCGGACGGCTCCATCGTCACCACGGCGACCGCGCAGATGATCCTCGGAGACAGACGCTGGTGGCTGCAACTGCTGTTCCGGAGCACGGACGGAGGCCATCAGTTTGACTTCGTGGGCCTGCCCACAGGCGCGATGCCGCCGCAGGACCACCGAGGGTTCACGGAGCCGGCGCTGACGGAGCTGTCGAACGGAGACCTGCTGATGGCCTTCCGGATCGAATACCACCAGCCGGACCGCGTGATGATGCAGTGCCGGTCCTCTGACGGAGGCGCAACGTGGACCGGGCCGGTCATCTGTCCGGGCGTGCCCCGACACTATCCGGTGCGCCGCCTGCAGCCCATCGTCAACCAGGGCAAGACGCACCTGAACGCCGCGGGCGTCTCCCCCTACCTGACTACGCTCCCCAGCGGCGTCGTGGCCCTGGTCTACGGAAGGCCCGGCGTGTACATCACCTTCAGCGAGGAGGGCACGGGCGAGGTCTGGCGCGACCGCCTCCCGGTGGTCTCAGAGGAGTCTCTGTTCGGGATCAACTGCAACAGCTCGCACATGGCCGGGGTCATCGACACGGGGGCGCATGAGCTGGTGATGATCTACGACGTCTACGACTACCAGCCGCCGGGGGACGGCCCGGCGGGCGACACCGTGTTCGCCCTGCGGATGCGGGTAGAGAGGGCGTGAGTCTGAGCGAAGTTCATTCACAACAAGGGAAAAACCATGGTACGTCTCGCTGTCATCGGCGCCGGAAGCCACTCCACGAGCAACCACGGGGCCGCGCTCAGGGCCTGCAAGGCCGCGCAGCCCGACCAGGTCGAACTCGCGGCGGTCTGCGATCTCGACCTGAAGAAGGCCCGGGTCTACGCCGAAAAATTTGGCTTCCTCAGGACCTACGACAACTACGACAGGATGCTCGCCTCGGAGCGCCTGGACGGCCTGATCGCCATCACCCCCCTCCCCCTCACGGAGAAGATCGCGGGCGACCTGCTCACGAAGGGCCTGCCCCTGGTCATCGAAAAGCCTCCGGGGGAGACCTCCGAGGCCACCCGGCGGATACTGCAGATAGCCGAGCGACACAGCGCCCCGCACATGATCTCCTTCAACAGGAGGTTCGCCCCGGTCATCACAAAGGCCCGCGAGTGGCTGGCCGGGCCGGGGAAGGGTCGCCCCCCGAAGCTCATGATCGGACGGATGCTCCGGCGCGCCCGCCGGGAGGAGGGGTTCGTCGTGGGCACGGGCATCCACCTGATCGACGCCATCCTGTCGTTCATGGGCCGGCCCGAAGCGGTCTTCACCCGGAAGGTCCCTTCCGGAGTGGAGGGCCGGTACTTCTACGACGCCAGCGTACGCTGTCAGGCCGGGGGGCTGGCGGACATCATCCTCTCATCGGACGTGGGGGTAAATGAAGAGACGTTCGAGATCCACGGGCCGGAGTACTGCATTCAGATCGACCATATCGCCTGCCGCATCCGGGTCTTCGACGGAGGGAAAGAGGCCCTGTCCTATCAGGCCCCTGAAGGCGCTGAAGAGGCCTTCAGGTGCGGGGCCGTGGACGAGACGAAGGCCTTCATCCGTTACATCCAGGAAGGAAAGGGCTACTGGCCAACCCTCCGGGACGGCCTCGTCTCCATGATCACATCCGAGGCCGTGGAGGCCGGGGGGGAGGTCCGGCTCGATGTCGGCTGACGCCCTGCTCTTCCGCGTCCCGTTCGCCGACTCCCTGGACGCGGCGTTTGCCGTGGGCGACGGGCAAGGGACGGTGGACGCCAGAGGAACTCACCCATCTTTCGAGTTCGACGGCGTCCGCAGGGGCGCGCGCTTCGGCAGGGACACGTGCGTCCTCTATCGCGTCGAGGGCAACTTCAACCGGCAGGCCGGCACAGTCATGCTCTATTTCAGGCCGGACTGGGACAGCGATTTCGCGAACGACCTGGGCCGCATTTTGTGGGACCTCCGCATCGAGCACGGCAGCGCCGTGCCGGACGACCCGTCCCAGCGGTGGGCCCTGGTCTACACGAACCCCGGCGGAAAGGGGAGGGCATGCCCTGAGCAGCGTCGAAGGGGCGGCGGCAGGGACGACAGCACGTTCGGGTGCTGGCGCTTCTGCGTGGAGACGAACCGCAACCGCTACGTCCTCGGCACAGCGGAGCCGCGCAGGGACCCGCGCACCCGGCAGTCCGTGTTCGGCTCCCAGCAGAGTTTCAAAGCGGGGCAATGGATGCACCTGGCCGTCTCCTGGACCCCTGAGGTCGGCGTCATTTACGTGAACGGACGCCTCGACGCCCGCGCCCCGCTCCCGGAGGGCCTCCCCTCCCGCCCCCTGCCGGAGACGATGCAGGTGGGGGCCGTCGCGAGCTGGATCAACGCCGGGCCGTCCGGCCTGATCTCCGACCTTCGCGTCTACGGCGCGGCCCTGGATGAAAGCCGAATCGCAGAGCAGGTCGTGTAAGGGATAAACAACATGAACTCAAATTTCGAACAAACCGTCCGCTCGAAATCGCCGGAGGAGATGCTCTTCCTCCACTTCGGCCATCAGTTCGGACGAATGATCGAGCTGAAGGACGGAACCCTGCTGAATCTCCTGCACACGCAGGAGAAGCGCCTCTCCTCCGACGGCGGGGCGACCTGGACGGAGCCGGAGCCCCTCCTCGACGGGGAGGGAAACCGGGTGGGGGCAGGCAACCCGGGGCCCTTTCGCCTGAAGTCCGGCGGCATCGGGATGGTCTACGACCAGAGCGAAAAGGCCCAGTTTGAGAGAAGCGTCTGGTTCACCCGGTCCGGCGACGAGGGGAGGACCTGGTCCAGGCCCGTCCGGGTGTCCGAGCCTTACAACAACGTCGTCTTCTACCAGGGGGCCGTCGTCACCAGCGCCGGCCGCATCGTCGTCCCGGTCTACGGCTTCGTCGGCGGCGTGGACCCGGTCTACCACGCCGTCGAAAAACAGCACCCGCAGAGAGGGCGGGCCCTCTTCGGCGACCGATGGGCCGTGGTCGGACATCACGACTACGAGAGCATGCTCTGCTTTAGCTGGGCCCACATCTCCGACGATGAAGGAGAGACCTGGCGTCGAAACGTGGGGAAGCGGGCCGGAGGAGGAGGGAGCGAGATGCTCGTGAACCTCGACTACACCGCCGCCGGCCACCACGCCTGCGAGGAGCCTGTGGCGGTCGAAACCAGCCCCGGCCATCTCCTCATGCTCCTGCGGACCCCCCTGGGCCGGTTTTACCAGGCCTGGTCCCAGGACGACGGGACCACGTGGACCATGCCGGAGCCTGCGGCCCTGGCCTCCTCCAGGGCCCCGGCGGCCCTGGGCAGGATTCCCGGCACGGACGACCTCCTGATCCTCTGGAACCAGGCCTCCGCCGAGGAGATCCAGCGGGGGAGGCAGCGCCTCCGCCTCTCCTCTGCCGTCAGCAAAGACGGCGGCGCCACCTGGAGACACGGCAGAAACATCTTCAACTCCAGAGAGGGCGACGTCACCTGTGTGGAGCCTCCCCCCATCCGGTGTTACAGGTCTGCGGAGCGCTCCCCCCGCCTCCCCCCGGACGACATCGAGGCGACCTATCCCACCCTCGCCTTCTATCAGGACCGCGCCATCATCACCTACGGCTGCCGGGAGCGATCCTACATGACCTTCGACGAGAGCACGGGGTGGGTCACGAGACAGGGCGTCTACACCACCGTCTGCGTCGGCCTTCCCATCTCGTGGTTCTATACCTGAGAGACTGATATGAAGGAAAACCCCATCCAGGTCGTCAACTATTCGTGCAGCCCGAACGGCATGGATCTGAAGACCCTCCGGGACTGCGGCGTCACCCTGCTGAGCCACATTCCCTGGACGCTGGACGCGGACGAGATGAAGCGCTCCATCGAAGAGGCCCACGCCCTGGACATCCGGGTACTCCCCTACGTCTCCGTGGAGAAGGCCTGGTTCCTGGACACGCCTGAGCGGCTGAAGCGGTTCAACCAGCACAACCCCGCCGGCTCGCTCCCCTACTACCAGGCCGTGGACCCCAGCGCGCACCCGGAGTGGATGCTCATCGACGAGCTGGGCCGGCCCAAACCCCGCTACGGCTCCTACGTCAAAAATGACGCGGGAGAGTGGGAGGTGGAGTGGGGGGTCTGGGAGGCACACGGGCAGAAGTACCGGAACCCCGACAACCCGAACCCCTGGTCGTGGTACATGTGCTCCAGCGCCGAAGGCTTCCTGGACGCCGTGGAGCGGGGCGTCCGGGCCCTGATGGACCTGGGCTACGACGGCGTGTTCGTGGACAACGTCTACACGAAGCGGCTGAGCTTCCTGTGCCACGGCGCTGAACTCGGCAAACACCGGCACCGCGCGCCGGGGCACAACACCGACAGGACCTACTTCGAGACCACCGAGCGCATCTACAGGACCGTCAAGGGCTACGGTCCCGACAAGATCGTCCTGCTCAACAGCGGCATCGAGGAGGTCTACGAACCGATCCGGGACGGGGCGATGCTGGAATCCTACGTCGTCGCCCCCGGCGCTCAGGAGCGCCGGCACGACTGGGAGACCATCCTGAACTGGGCGCAGCGCTTCCGCGACGAGCCGGGGCGCAATCGGTTCGTGGCCGCCCTCTCCTACATCGGGTCCGAGTCCCCCTCCGACAAGGAGGACTGTTTCTACTCGTACGCCTGCGCACAGCTCTCGAATTTCAAGTGGACGACCATGCAGGCCACCCGAACGGACTTCGTCCGCCTCCTCCACCGGGCCTGGCTTGTGGTCCCCCGGGGCGAGATCGAGAGCCGGGACGGCCTCTGGTACCGCCACTACGACCGGGGCACGGTGATCGTGAACCCGGACCTGGAGCGGGAGGCGGAGGCGTGGCTTCCGCTGCCCCCCGGCGTCCAGCGCCCCGTCGAACTCTACTCAGGACAACGGCTGCCGGAAAAGGACGGACAGGCCCTCGTCCGTGTGCCCCCCGCGTCAGGCCGGGTCATCGTGGACCTGGCCCACGCCCGCCAGATCCTCGAAGGCGTCGAGGAACTGAGGCCGGGAGAGGAGAAGACCGCGCGACCGGAATCGCCCCCTGCGCACGGCGAGCGCGCCATGCCGACCTGATCGTCCTGTCAAGGAGAACGCCATGCTCAACTTCCCCATCATCGACACCCACCTCCACCTCTGGGACCCCAGGCGCCTGCGCTACCCGTGGATCGACAGCATCCCCCTGCTGAATAAACCCTACCTGCTGGAGGACTACAGGAAGGCCTGCGGCCCGGTCCAGGTGGAGAAGATGGTCTTCCTCCAGTGCGAGTGCCTCCCGGAGCAGTTCCTGCAGGAGGCCGAGTGGATCACCTCCCTCGCCCGGCAGGACCCCCGGATCCAGGGCATCGTCCCCTGGGCCCCCCTCGAAAAGGGGGAGGCCGCGCGCCCCGACCTGGAGAGGCTCGCGCAGAACCCTTTGATCAAAGGCGTCCGCCGCATCATCCAGTTCGAGCCGGACCTCTCGTTCTGTCTGCGCCCGGACTTCGTCAGAGGCGTTCAGATCCTCTCCGACTACAACCTCAGCTTCGACATCTGCATCTCGCACGTCCAGATGGCCAACACGGTCCGGTTCGTGCAACAGTGCCCCGGCGTGCGGTTCATCCTGGACCACATCGGGAAGCCCGACATCAAAAACCGCCTCCTCGACCCCTGGAAGGCGGAGATGAAAGCCCTCTCCGAGATGCCCAACGTCTGGTGCAAGGTCTCCGGCCTGGTCACGGAGGCGGACCACAAAAACTGGACGAAGGAGGACCTCAAGCCCTACATCGACCACGTCATCGCCTGCTTCGGGTTCGACCGCGTCGTCTACGGCGGCGACTGGCCGGTCGCCTATCAGGCGACAGAGTACCCCCGCTGGGTGGAGACCCTCGCGTGGGCCGTCTCCGGCGCGTCGGAGGCCGAGCGCCGAAAGCTGTTTCGCGACAACGCCGTCGCGTTCTACAGACTGTAGGCCCGTCATGAAAGCGTGTTACACCTGCTACCGCCAGCTCCGGGAGGAGATGTCCCGCTGGCTGTCTCAGAGCGTCCGGATGGACGGCCCCGGCCCGAATCAGGGCGGGGAGGACGAGGCCAACTACGCCCTCGCCTGGTTTCCCCACCACCTGGTCACCGCGGACGAAAAGGTCGCGGCGCACTTCCGGACCCTGCTGAGTTGCCTGTCCGACTGGGTCAGGCGGGACTGCCTGCACGGCTACGAGCCGGAGGCCGAGGCGCACCACGGGACCGAGCCTTTCCTGCTTTTTCTGCCCCGCTACCTCGGCCTCTTCCCGGAGGACAGGATCGCACGAGCCCTGCTCGAAGACGCCGCCCATCACATCGGCAACTGGGTCGAGGGCATCCCGAAGTGGTACGACCACGAAAGGGACTGCTTCTACAGCTACTCCCTCGGAACCCGCACGGTCGGCCAGGACCCTCGCTTCGCCTACGAAGTGGCGGAGCATTTTCGGTTCATCCACATCGCGCTGGCCGCCCACCGGGTCCTGGGCGACGGACGCTATCTGGAGTGGTCCCTGCGCTACGGCCGGCGGCGCGCCCAGCACATCCTGGACGCGGGCCACGGCCCGATGCCCCTGCTCTGGGACCTCGCCGGAAACGGGCTGCGGGAGTCCGACCTGACGACGCAGGAGCAGAAAAGCCTGGCCGCCAGCGGGCACCACGTCCGCGGGGACCCCCTGGCCGGGATCAAAAACCTGCTGGCCTCGGGCGCAATCTACGCGCTCGGCGACCTCTTCCTGCTCTCAGGCGACGACCTGTTCCGGCAGGCCGCGCGCCGCATCGTCGCGCCCCTGGTCCACGAGCTGCTCGACCCCTGCGGTGATCCCGCCGCCGCTGCCGTGAGCTACTACCGCCAGACCTTCGACGACGACACCCTGGACGAATCCATTCAGACCGTGCTGCGAGAAATGCCCCCGGAATCGGAGGAGGACCTCGCCATGGTCTTCCCTCAAGAGCATCGCCGGAGAGAGCCCGGCGTGGGGAGGCGCAGCGACATGATCTACTGGGGGGTCTGGTCGGAGAATAGCGCCGTTCAACCCCTCCGGGAGCCCTCCACCGCCGCGCTGACCCTCGCCTATCAGATGACCGGCGACCTCGCCTTTGCCCGGCGCGCCCTGAGACAGGCGGCCACGAAGCTCAGGATAGCCCGGCGCGTCCTGCGCGGGGGCCGGGAGCACACGGATATGGGCGGCGCGGTCTGCTCCGTCGCGGCCGGGCACGGGCGCAACTACGGGTGCGGCACGGTCACCGGCTGTTACGGCCCCCTGCTTTTGGGCACGCGGGAGGTCCAAAGCCAGGTGGTCCCTCTCATCGAAATCCGGGACGCTGCGGGCAGGCTCCGGCTGCCGGAGGAAATCCTGTCGCTGGTCACCCCGCTCGCCGGCAATCGGGGAGAGGTCCTGTTCTTCAACGGCAGCGAAGCGACCGCGACCTTCTCCTGGCGAAAGCACGGCGACCCGAAAGCCGCCTGGACGGAGGTTTCGCTGACTCCGGCGGAGTCGCGGGGCTTTGCGATCTGATTCTGTTCCCTCGATACGCCCCTACAGGGCTACCCGGGAACTCGGTAAGTCCTACCGCCTGCCCCGAGTAGCGGTCGTAGACCGCGTATCGAGGGGCGAAAAAGGTTTGTTGCAAGATTTTGTCCACGTGGACAAAATCTCAAATTTTACTGCTTGAAAAACAACAAAACTGTTGTTATAATTCAACGACGAAAACAACAATATTGTTGTTTTATTTTAAATTTTCTATAAGACGCTTTTAAAACAGGAACTTAATTTATGAATCTCCGAAGCCTTCCCGGCGGTGTGCCTGAGCCGGAGGAACTCATCGGTCGCGACCATCTGATCGACGTGCTCTGGAACCAGCTGGCCGGGAACAACATCCTGCTCGTGGCCCCCCGCCGCTTCGGCAAGACCGGCGTCATGCGACACGTGCTCAAATGTCCCCGCGACGGTTATCTGCCTGTCTACGTCGAGGCGGAGGAGTTCTCCGAAGCAGAGATGTTCGCGGTGGAGATGGTGCGCGTGCTTCTGGAGCAGGACCGATTCAGAAATCTCATCGTGGGCGCAAAGGGACTGCCTAAAAAAATCATCGACTTCGTGACGGGTCACGTCGAAGAGTTCGGGGTCGAGGAGTTTCGGATCAAACTGAAAAAGGAGATCGGCGAATCCTGGAATAGCGTCACAAGAAGGCTCGTGCTGGAAATGGAAAAGGTGGATGAGGCGGTGGTGTTCATCCTCGACGAGTTCCCCCAACTCGTCGATAACATCTCTCGCAATCAAGGGGATGAGGCCGCCCGGTCGTTTCTCGCCTGGTTTCGGTCTCTCCGGATGCGTCAGAAAGAAGAACTCCGGCGGTTTCGGTTCGTCATCGGAGGTTCCACGGGGATCGACATCATCCTGCGTCGTCTCCAGGCCCCAGATAAGCTCAACGACTTTTGTCGGCTTCCGGTAGAACCTCTGACCCGCGAGCAATGGGAGCGGATCATACAGGGACTGGCTGAGACATACGGCCTCGTTTTTCCGAAAGAGGCGGTTGACGCCATTTTTGAACGGATCGGCCACCCGGTTCCCTACTTCATCCATCTGTTCGTGTCTCAGATCATCCTCAACCCCGAACTCAAGGGCAGGCGTCTGACGCCGGAGGACATGAAGGCAGTCTATGATCAACGTGTTCTTGGCCCCGGTTGTCGACACTACTTTGAACCCTATCGCGAGCGCCTGATACGTTATGGCGCGGCTGGCAAACAGGCGGCCATCGCCATTTTGCGGGAGGTGGCCAATGCGCCGGATGGTCGCGCCTCCGAAATCGCTCTGTACGACACCTATCGCAAGACACGCCGAAAGGGCGCTTCAGACGGGGAGTTCAGGGAAATCATGGCTGACCTGGAGTGCGACTGGTACCTCTTGCTTGACACGAGCACGAACGAATATTTCTTCCTGCTGGACGTGATGAGAGATTGGTGGAGGCGGTTCTATCGCAGTCTCAAGCCCAATCGCGGATAGGAGTCGATCCGATGCCGGTATTCGTGCCATACAAATACAATCCATCGGAAATGCCCGACGAGGATTTGGAAGCCATCTTCGTCGGGCGTCAGCATCTGCTGGATCGTCTCGTGACCGCCGTGCGGGAGCAGACAGACACAGAAACCATCCAGCACTATCTTCTGCTGGGACCGCGCGGGATCGGCAAGACGACCCTGCTGCGCGTGCTCCACCGCAAGGTCCAGACGGACCCCGAACTTGCCTCCAGATGGCTCCCCGTGCGGTATCGCGAGGAGGAGTTCTACGTCTACACGCTTCGGGATTTGTTGTCTCTGGCCCTGGAGTATCTAGATGCGGAGATAGGTCTTTCCGAGGCCGGGGTGATCCGGAGACAGGCAGAGGACGAGGCCGACGACGCGCAGAGTCTGGCCAAGATCCTGGATGGGCTGCGAAAAGTTTGCGCCTCTCACAAAAAACGCATCCTGTTATTCATCGACAACTTCGATCGGATATTTTCCAAACCCACCGCAAACGACCTGGATCAGCGCGTCTTTCGGAAGCTCCTCAGCACAGAGTCCTTCCTGATGGTTATCGGCGCCTCGACGTTGTTGTTTGAAGACATCTTCTCTTACGACGAGGCGTTTTTCAACTTCTTCTCCCCGGCTCCCGTGGAGAACCTGAACGACACGGAGGTCCAGGCCCTGCTCCAGGCCCGTGCAAGGCGCGACGAAAACCACGATTTCCTGCGAGACTACGAGAAGCACAGGGAGAAGGTGCGGGCGATCACCTATCTCACCGGCGGCAACCCCCGCCTGGTGCTGATGCTCTACGAAATCTTGAGCCAGAGACAGTTTTTACCCGTCGTCCAGGCGCTCCGGGCCACCATCGACAACCTGACACCGCTGTTCAAGGACGTGCTTGAAGACCTGCCGAGACAGCAGAGCAAAATTCTCGACGCCCTGATGAGACGAGATGGGGTGGCATCGCCCAGCGAGATTGCAGCGCACACCCGGCTGCCCCTCAACGCGGTCACGACGCAGGTGGGCCGGCTCAAGGGGGCGAGGCTGATCGAAGTCCAGGGCGAAGGCCGGGGCAAACCTGCGGTCTGCCGCGTTAGCAACCAGATGTTCCGCACGTGGTACCAGATGCGCTACCTCCGTCCGGCCCGCCGCCGGGTGGAGATGTTCGTGGAGTTCCTGCGGGCGTGGTTCACGGTGGAGGAAAGCAAAGAAGGCCGAATAGACGAAGCGAAAGACTGGATGGCCCGGATAGACGAACTGGAGCCGGAAGGAACGCCAGCGGAGCAGCGCCTGGAGGCGCGTATCGGGATCATCCTTACCGTGGCCCAAACTTGTTCGCTCGACGCGGCGACGGCGCTCCTCGACACGCTCCTGAACACGGCCCCCTCCGACCTGCGAGAAAGACTTGCTTTCTTGAAGCCAGGGCTTATCTTTGCCCAGGGCGGCGACGAGTCCACCCTGGCGAAACTCCCTCAGGAGGAGCAGGAGATGGCCCGGCGCATCGCCGCGACGGTCAAAAAAAGCTCGTAAACAGGAGTATCCCGTGAACCCTCCGGCATTCGCCGTCGTCGGCATGGGCGGCTTCGCTAAAACGCACCTGAGCTACGTCCGCCGGGCCGAGGAGGCCGGCCTGCTCCGGCACGTCGCGCAGGTGGCCATCCCCTCGGACCGGGAGCGCTACGCCGCCGAGGTGGGCGACCTGAAGGCGCGCGGCGTCGAAGTCTACGCCTCCCTCCGCGAGATGCTCGCCGCCGCTCGCGACCGCATCCACGTCACCTGCATCCCCACCGGCATCCCCCTCCATCGCCCCATGACCGTCGCCGCCCTGGAGGCCGGGACGCACGTCCTGGTGGAGAAGCCCGCGGCCGGGTCCATCCAGGACATAGACGCGATGCTCCGGGCGCGGGACGCCTCCGGCAGACTCTGCGCCGTGGGCTATCAGCACCTCTACCGTGCCGACACCCAGCGCCTCAAGGCCTGGGTCTGCGAGGGCCGGCTGGGGAGGCTCAGGCGCATCCGGAGCTTCGGCTGCTGGCCCCGGGGCCGGGCCTATTACACCCGCAACGACTGGGCCGGCCGCCTCGCCCTGGAGGACGCCTGGGCCCTCGACAGCCCCCACAACAACGCCATAGCCCACGCCGTCAACGCCATGTGCTACCTGGCCTGCGCCCGTCCTGGGGAGTCCGCCGTCCCCGCCTCCATCCAGGCGGAGCTCTACCGGGCCAACCCCATCGAGTCCGCCGACACCGTGGCCTTCCGCGCCGTCACGGACGAGGGCGTGGAGGTCTTCTTCGCCGTGAGCCACTGCACCGACCAGACCGTCCAGCCCATCACCCTCATCGAGGGGGAGCGGGGCCGGGTCGAGTGGGCCTACCAGGGGGACATCAAGGTCCAATGGAGCGACGGGTCAGAGCAGACCTTCGAGAAGCCCGACGGTCCGCCCCGCGTCGCCGAGGACGTCGCCGAGGTCCTGCTGGGCCAAAGGGCGTCGCTCTCCTGCCCCCTCGACGTGGCCCGCGCCCAGACCCTCTGCGCCTGCGGGACCTTCGAGTCCTCCGCCATTCACGACCTCCCCCCGGACCTGCGCTCCGAGGACCCGGCCACGGGCGTCACCGCCGTCCGGGGCATGACGGAGGCGGTCCTGCAGGCGCACGAAAAGGCCGCCCTCTTCTCCGAACTCGGCCTCCCCTGGGCCAGGCGCGGGGAGCGGATATCGCTGAAAGACTATCGCTACTTCCCGGCCTTTCGCCGCGACGTGGGAAGGAAAGACTGATCACCCGCCAAAGGAGTCCCCTTTATGTTCGATTTGCAGAAGGTCGCGTCCCTGCAGGAGACCAGAAACGACGCGCTGACAGCTAAGAACCGGTGCCTGGGCCAGAAGATTCATTCCGAGGTCCTCCCGCTGCACATAGACATCGAAACCACGGAGGCCCTGGAGGAGGCGCAGGTCCAGGCGTTCACCGCCCTGCAGATCGAGGCGGCCCGCACGGCGATCCGCTCCCTGGCCTCCCTGGCCAAAATCGGCGAGTTGGACCACCTGGGCGGCGGGCTGGACCTGATCCCCTCCTTCCTCCTGACCCTTTCCGTGGTGGACTATGAGCGCCGGGAGTTCACCATCGAACACGCCCACACCAGTGTGGGGTATTACGCGGCCCTGTCGGCCTGCGGCTTCATCGACCCGGAGCGGGTGGTGGAGGACTTCCGGCGGGGTCTGGACCTCCCCGGCCACGTCTCCTGGGTGCCGGGCGGCACGCAGCTCAACGGGGGCCGCCTCGGCGTGATGATCCCCGTGGCCGTGGGCCAGGCCCTCGGCAAGCGGGCCCTCTACGGAAAGGGGAGCTGGGTGATCGCCCACTGCGGGGACGCGGGCTGGGTCTCGGGCCAGGCCCTCAACGGCTTCAACGGCGCCCACCTCCACAGGGCGCCCATCACATTCGTGATGCACCGCAACGGCATCCAGCTCTCCGGCAGCACGCGGAGCATCATGGACAAAGACCCCCGCCCCATTACCCGCGCCCTGGGCGTCGAAATCCTGGAGATCCCCTCCCTGCACGACACCGCCTCCCTCTACGGGGCCTACCGCCAGGCCTACACCCTGGCCCAGCAGGGGCGCCCCAGCCTGATCTATCCCACCGGCTACCGCTCCGAGAAGGGCAGGCGGGTGGACCTGCGGGCCTTCGGGGAGATGCACGGCATCCCGGAGGCCGTGGCAACGTTCGCGGCCAAGCACGACGTGCCCCTGGACCGGGAGGTCTGGGTCCCGGGGTCCCTGATGAGCTTCCGGGACGTGGGCCCGATGCTGGAGTGCCTCTTCCTGGTAAACGGACTGCCGGGCGGCGCGGGGCACCACGACGGGCACATGAAGGGCCGGAGCGCGGACGAGGTCCTCTCCAGCCCGATGTTCCGGATGACCGGGGCCCAGGCGGAGGCCCTGAAGCGCCTGCGCACGCAAACGCCCGGACAGGTGGTGACGGAGGCGCGCCCGGCCCGCGGAAGCCCCAACCTCTCCGTCCCTGCCGAGGCCCTTCGGAAGGTCAAACTCCCCGGGCCGGGCGAGAAGGCCAGCCCCCGCGACGGCTCCCAGGCGGGCTACGCCCTGATGGCCGAGCGCTTCCCGGACCGGGTGTTCGTGGTGGGCTGCGACCTGGACGCCTCCACCCGTCTGGCCAAGGCGCGGACCTTCCTGTCGCCGGACCACCAGTTCGAGATGAGCATCGAGGAGCAGGCCGCCGCGCTCATGGCCAATGGCCTGGCCCTCAGCGCGCGGGGACCTCAGTTGAACGTCGTCTCCACCTTTGCGGCCTTCTTCGAGGGCATCGCCCGCGAGGGGATGGACATGTGGCAGTACCAGCGCAACCTCACGGGCGTCAACGAGGGCCTGAACGTCACCTTCCACCTCTCCCACGTGGGGGCCTGCACCGGCCGCGACCACTTCTCCGGCTGGGGCCTGGACTGGGTCAACGTGGGCCTCACCTACCTCCCCTACCTCCACCGCTTCTACGCCCCCGCCGACGTGCGGGCCGCCTTCCTGGCCGTGGTGGACCTGGCCGCCCACTACGGCGGGCACATCATAGGCGTGCCCAGAGACAGCCTCCCGGTCCTGGACAAGCAGGACGGCTCCGGTCCCCTGTGGGAGCCCGACGACCCCTGGGAGCCGGTCACCCGCTACCGGACCTGCGCCGGGGCCAAACGGGCGATCCTCGCCTTCGGGGCCCCGGCCTTTCTGGGCGCCGAAGCGGCCGAGGCCCTGCGGGAGCGCGGCGTCCCGACGGACGTCCACATCGTGAACGGCCTGCCGCTCCCCAAAGACGCTCTCAAGGGCCTGCTCGCGCCCTACCGCGAGGGCGTGGTGACGATCGAGGACGGGAAGATCGGGACCCCGGAGACCGGGGTGCGGGGGTTTGCGGGGCTGGTGGCCAGCGCGGCCTGCGGGCAGGGCATCCCCTGCGCGCACCTGGGCATCACGGACCCCCGCATCGCGCCCTCCGACGGACACATGGAGACCTGGGCGCACTTCGGGATCACGGCCGGGGCCCTGGTGGACGCCGTGATGGGATTGTGAGGTTCGACGTGACGAATCGTATCAAGCGAATCAAACTGACCGTCGAGAACGTGTCCGGCGTGGACCGAGCGGCCTGGCCGATCACGCAGAGTATCCCGTTCGCCGACGGCGACCTGGAGAGAGGCGCGTCCGTGCGCCTGGCCACCCCTGAAGGCCAGTCCCTGCCCGTCCAGGCGACCTGTCTCACCACCTGGCGCGAGGACCTGAGCCACGTCAAGTGGCTCCTGCTCGACTTTCAACTCGACCTCTCCGCGAACCAGACGCGAGAGGTCTTCCTGGAATACGGCCCCGGCGTGACGCCCCTATCCCCGGCGCAGCCCGTAAGCGTAGAAAGGGTCTCAGGTCAGACCCGGATCGACACCGGCGCGATGCAGGTGGAACTTCGCCACAACGACCCCGACTTCTTCGCCGCCTGCCGGGTGAAGACCCCTGAAGGATGGAGAGACCTCCTCCGGTCCGGTGCGTATCTCTACATGGCCGACCAGAAAGGGACAGTCTACGACTCTCTGCGAGCAGCCCCCTCGCCCTCCATCGCCGTGGAGGACTCCGGCCCCCTGCGCGCCTCGGTCTGCGTCAGGGGGTATCACGCCTCGGAGGATGGGAGACGCTTCTGCCCCTACGTCCTGCGCATTCACGCCTTCGCAGGCAAGCCCGACCTCCGCTTTCAGCACATCTTTGTCTTCGATCAGGACGTGGAGCGCATCGAACTGTCGGAGGTGGGCGTCCGGTTCCCCTTCACCCTGGGCGACGGCCTGCGCATGGCGTTTGGCGGGGACCCAAAGCCTCACTGGGCGCAGCGGTTCGAGTCCGGTCAGTTTCTTCAGACCTCGGACATCGAGTACCGGGTCGAACGGGACGGCGAGCCGTTCGGGTCCGGGGGCAAGACGCGCGGCTGGGGGAGCCTGAGCGGCCGCGAGGCCTCCGCCCTGGTCGTCCTGCGGGACGCCTGGCAGGAGTTTCCGAAAGGCATTGTCGTAGACCGGGAGGGCCTCAGCGTGCAGGTCTGGCCCGCCGCCTGCGGCGAGACCCTGAAATTCTCCACCCCCTGGAAGGAGCGGGCCGCCTACTTCAACGGCTACTACGGGGACCCGAAGGTCTCCGTCGCCGAGCGCGACGAGGAGGGCTTCAAGCGCATCCTCGAACTCAACCCCACGGCCCCCCTCAACCTCAAGAGCCTGGGCGGCGTCACCTCCCGCAAGGACCTCCTCTGGGTGGAGGAGATGATCGCCAAGCACGGCCCTGAACGGACCGCGAGCTACAACGACACGGGCACGGGAAACGGCTTCGGCGCGGCAAAGACCACGGAGTTCTATCTGCGCCTGTCGCCAGAGTCAGCTTCGGACGACGCCTCGGAGGCCCTGGGTCTCTGCGTTCAGGAGCCTCTGATCGCCGTGACCGACGTGGCCTACGCCTGCGCCACCGGGGCGATGCGCGTGATCGCGCCGTTCGACCCGGACCGCTTCCCGGAGGCCGAGCGGGGCCTGGACGGCCTCTTCGAGCGCATCGTGGCCGGGCCTCGCCGCGTCCTGCGCACCTACGGCATGATAGACTACGGCGACCTGATGTGCTCCCACTGCGCCTCGCCCGTGGCCATGTGGGGGCACTTCAAGGACGACCCCGACGTCATCCGGAAGATGAAGCACTGCGCCCGCTCCTACAACAACGAGGCCAACGACCAGGTCTACGCCGTCTGGGGGTTCTACACCCACACCGGCCAGCGAAAATACTTCCTGGCCGCCGACGCCTACGGCAGACACATGGCCGACGTGGACATCGCCCACGCCTCCCCCGACGGGTCGAAGGGTGGCCTGATGCACTACCACAACTGCCACCACTGGACCGGCAACGGCTCCCCCTCTCACACCTGCACGGCGGGGTTGATGCTCCAGTACTACCTGACCGGCAACCGCCGCATCCTGGACGTCTGCCGCGAGGTGGCCGATTGGGTCCTGGCCCACCAGGAGCCGTGCGGCATCTACAGCAACCGAAACGGCGCCCTGGTCCGGGAGTACTCCACGCCCGTGGCCAACCTGCTGGAGTTCTACCAGGCCACCTGGGAGCACAAATACGGCGACCTGGCCCGGCGCAGCCTCAAGTGGCTCCTGCTGTCCATGCCCGAGCCGGGCTGCTTCCCGGTGAGCGTCTACACTGCTGGGAGGCGCGGGGACGAGGCCGAGGTGGAGCAGGTCGGCTGGCACCTGGACCAGGCCGGGGGGATGACCCCGCAGATGCTCTACGACGCGGTCCGCATCTTCGGCGACCAGGAGCCGGTCTTCAAGAAGGGCCTGATCGGCATGGCGCATCGCTTTGTGCTGGGGCCGGACGAGGTCCCCTCCAGTGCGTTCACGGTGGGGTCAGAGAAGGTGCGCCGGAGGGACCCCTACTTCAACGTCTCGCTCATCGCCTACGCCTACGAGGTGACCGGGGACCCTGTCTACGCCGCCTTCTGCCGCCACTACCTGCGCGAGCGCTTCCCGGAAGTGGCGAAAGAGACCTCCTTCACCTACGTCTGCTGGGGGAGCCTGATCCCGCCCCTGATGGAGGCCGTGCGCCGGGCCGAGGCAGAGTACGGCGCGGAGGCCCTGGAGCGCGCGGAGCGCGAGTGGGTCCGTCAGGTCTCGGAGATGACGCCCGAGCCCGCCCCCTCCGGCCGGCCCGACCGGAGGTCCGTCGGGGTGGTCAAGGAGTACGCGTGAGACGCTTATGAATACACAGGCCCAATCTTTCAGGCGAATCCTCTTCACCGACCTGCGCCACATCCAGTGCGGCCACCTCTCGTGGGGGACGCCGGACGGGAGGCGCTTCGGGGTGTCCCACCCCCCGGAGCCGCAGGTGGAGATGCACGCCCGGCCGCGGTACGTGCCCTGCGGGGTGCGGCTGGCCGCGCAGCCTGCCCGCAAGACGGATCCCGTGACGGGCTGGCGGGGGTGGGGCCGTATCATCCACGACCAGGGGATGTATCGCTCCTGGTACCTGACGGTGGACGGCCACGCATTGCAGGGGAGCGGCTCCCGGTCGCAGAAGGACGACCCGCAGACCGTCGAGGTCGTGTCCGTGACCTCCCAGGACGGGTTCGCGTGGCGGGAGGCGAGCCGATGCCCCATCTCCGTGCCCGGCCAGAGGGGCTTCGATGGGCTGACCTTTTTCATCGATCCCATTGCGCCTCCGCCGGAGCGCTACAAGCTCATCTACTGCTCCCGGCCGCCGGAGGCCATGGGGGAGGCGCTGCTTGCCGAATACATGAGACGTCCTGCGCGCTACCGGGACACGCGAGTCCGGGAGAACCGGGTGTCCTGCTTCTTTGTAGCCGTCTCCCCGGACGGGATTCGGTGGACGGCCGTCGAACGGCCCCTGATGCTGCACCCCGGCGACACGGACAACACGTTCTATTACGATCCTGCCATCGAGCGCTACGTGCTCTACACGCGCATGTACCGTCAGGACCGCCGCTGGGTGGGCCGGGCGGAGTCGGAGGACTTCCGGAGCTGGGGTCCCATCGAGCCGATGATCTGGCCCCGGCTGGATGACCCCCTGGACCAGGACGTCTACCTCAACGGCTACACGACCTATCCCGGCCTCCCGGAGTACCGGCTCATGTTCCCGATGTTCTACCACCGCTTCACGGAGCGCTCGGACGTGCGCCTCTATTCGAGCGAGGACGGCATCGTCTGGAGCCAAGTTCCGGGCGGGCCTGTCCTGACGCCGGGGGAGGCGTGGGACAGCGAGTTCATCGCGGGGGGGAAGGACCTGGTGCCCTTCGGGGAGGGTCGGGTCGCCATCCCCTACATCGGGACCCCCTACCCGCACAAGTACCCGCGCTGGCCTGCGGTGTTCGACGCGTGGCGCATGGGCTGGGCGTGGTGGCCGGAGGGAAGGCTGTGCGCGGTCCGGGCGGACGCCGAAGGGTCGTTCTGGACCTTCCCGCTCGCCCCGGCGGGGCGGAGTCTGCGGCTGAACTTCCGGACGCCGAGGGGCGGAGAGGTGCGGGTGGGGCTGGAAGGCGTGGCGGGCAGGTCCGTGGACGACTGCGATCCCATGCACGGGGACGATCCCGCCCGGACGGTCACGTGGAGAGGGCAGGCGGACATCGGAGCGCTCGAAGGACAGCCCGTGATCCTGCATTTCGAGATGCGGTGCGCAGAGGTGTTCAGCGTGGAGTGGGGGTGAAAATGCTTGAGCGCCTCTCCACCGGCCTGGTCTACCGGAACCCCAAACCCTACCTCCGGAGCCGGCAGGCCTTTCACCCCTCCCTGGTCCGCCTGGAGGACGGCGAGCTGGTCTGCGCGTTCGACATCGGCGAGGCCGTCGAGAGCCTGGACTATCGGACCTGCCTGTCGCGGTCCGGGGACGGCGGTCGCGCCTGGACGTTTCAGGGGCCGCTCTTCGAGGACCGCTGCGGACGCCGGACCTCGTCGAGCGTGCGGGTGAGCCGCGCCTCCGACGGAACGTTGGTCGGGTTCGGCGGACGGTTCTACCGGGACGACCCGGAGGAGGGGGTGACGAACAAGGCCACGCTGGGCTATGTGCCGATGGACCTGATCCTGCTCCGGTCCCCCGACGGCGGGCGCACGTGGGATGGTCCCGATGTCCTCGACCCGCCCCTGGTCGGACCCTCCTTCGAGATCTGTCACAGCGTCGTGGAGCTGCCGGGCGGGCGCTGGCTCGCGCCCACGGCCACCTGGCGGGGGTGGAACGGGGAGCGCCCGTCGGGCGAGAAGACCGTCGTGCTGATCAGCGAGGACCGGGGCCGGACCTGGCCGCGCTTCGGGGTCTGTTTCGACGGGGGCGCGTCGGGCGTGATCCACTGGGAGGTCTCCGTGGTCCCCCTCGGCGGCCAGCGCCTCCTCGCCGTGGCCTGGGCACACGATCCTCAAGCGGGGAAAAATCTGCCCACGCCCTATGTCCTGAGCGAGGACGGCGGGGAGACCTTCTCGCCTCCGAGGTTGACGGGCCTGCGCGGGCAGACGTGCAAGGCCCTGCGACTCAGCGACGGCCGCATCCTCTGCGCCTATCGCCGGGACGACCAGCCGGGGCTCTGGGCCAACCTCTCCCGGCTGGACGGGGAGGCCTGGATCAACGAAGCGGAGCTGCCCCTGTGGGGGACCCATCTCGGCTCGTCGGGCATGACGGGGCAGGCCGCCTCGGCGGAGGAGTTGAGCAGCCTGAAGTTCGGCTATCCCTCGATGGTCCAGATGCCGGACGGCGAGGTCCTGATCGCCTTCTGGTGTCTCGAAGACGGCGCGACGAACATCCGCTGGATGCGCCTGCGGGTTTGAAGTGATGTGGAAGGGAGGATATGATGAAAGAGAAAGTGGTCCTCATCGGCGCGGGGAGTGCGTCGTTCACACGGGGCCTGCTGGCGGACCTCCTCCGGCGCGAGGCGGCGGCGGACCTGGCCCTGGTCGACGTGGACCCGGATGCCCTGAAGGTCGCCGAGCGCCTGGCGCAGAAGATGATCGAGGCGAGGAAGGCCCCGATCCGGCTGACCGCCTCCAAAGACCGCCGGGACGCCCTGAGAGGGGCCACGGCCGTCATCTGCACCGTCGGCGTCGGGGGCCGGCGGGCGTGGGAGCAGGACGTCTTCATCCCCCGCACGTACGGCATCTATCAGCCCGTAGGCGACACCGTCATGCCGGGCGGGACCTCGCGCGCCCTGCGCATGATCCCGGCCATGGTGGCCGTCGCTCAGGACATCCTCGACCTGGCCCCGGACGCCCTCTTCTTCAACTACGGCAACCCGATGGCCCCGGTCTGCCGCGCCATCCACAAGGCCACCGGCGCAAACGTGACGGGGCTGTGCCACGGGGTGCATCACGTGGGGCAGTACCTCGCCGGGGCGCTCGGCGTGGACGCCCCCCGCCTGAAATACACCGCGGTCGGCATCAACCACCTGACCTGGTTCACGGAGGTGCGCGTGGACGGCGAGGACGCGATGCCCAGGCTGCGCCGGATCGCGGCGGAGAAGATCGCCCAGGGCCTCTCGACCAACAGCCCGGAGACCGCGAACGTCTTCGCCTGGCGCCTGTTCGAGCTGTTCGGGGCGTTCCCGGCGGTGCTGGACCGGCACGTCACGGAGTTCTTCCCGCAGTTCTTCGCGGACGGAAAGTACTACGGCAAGACCCTGGGCGTGGACGCCTACAGCTTCGAGGGCACCATCGCGGGGGGGGACAGGGGGTACGCCCAGATGCAGGAGTTCGCGCTCTCGGACCGGCCCCTGCCCGACGGCTACGGGACCCGAAGGAGCGGGGAGCACGAGCAGGTGCTGGATATTATTGAGGACATCCGGCGCGACGCCGGGCGCGTCTACTCCTCGAACCTCCCGAACCGGGGCCAGGTCCCGAACCTGCCCGACGAGGCGATTGTGGAAAGCCCGGCCATCGCGGACGGGTCGGGGCTGAGGCCGCTGACCCAGCCCCCGCTCCCGGTGGGGGTCGTGGGGACGCTGGCCACGCGCTTCGCGTGGGTCGAGACCGTCGTGGAGGCGGCCCTGGAGGGGAGCCGAGAAAAATTCATCCAGGCCCTCGTCCTGGACGGCGCGGTCGACTCCCTCGACACGGCGGCCAGGCTCGCGGATGACCTGCTCGCCGCGCACGCGAAGTATTTGCCGCAGTTCAAGGGAAATTGAAACGTGAAACGTGCAGCCCCCCTTCCACAGGTGGGGGAGGGAGGGGGTCTCAAGGGCTTTGCCGCTTGAGATGGGGGAGGGTTGGGGGTCGTTTGCCATTTCACTTTTTTAAAGGAGGTCCACACCATGGCCGACTACGAACCCCTCGACCTGTCATCCCTGTGCAACGCCGACCTGTCGGTCCTGGGCGAGAATGCCCGCGCCCCGGTCGGGCAGCAGACCTTTCACGGCCTCCCCTTCCTGGTGGGTTCAGAAGGGAGTGACGGAAGCCACCCCTGCTTTCTGGCCTTCGACGGAACGGCAAAAGGCGTCACCATCCCGATCCAGCGCCCTGCCCGCCGCGTCATCCTCGCGCACCGCCTGCTCGAGTCCGACCTGATGGAGGGCGGCCCCCTGGGGAAGCCCGTCGCCGACTACATCTTCCGCCTCTCCGGCGGCCAGGAGGCGCGCGTCCCCATCCGGGAGCGGTTCGAGATCGCCGCCCTGAACGCCGGCGGCGCGCCCTTCCGCGCCATCGCCGACCAGAAGGACGCCCTCCAGCCCCGCTACGAGGGCCGCTGGGGGGACTCGGGCCGCCGTCAGACCGAGGCGGGGCGCGGCGGCGCGCGCGGTTACTACCTCTACGTCTGGGAGAACCCTCACCCCGACCGAACGATCGAATCGCTTCAGATCGTCCCGAAAGGCCCGCGCTTCCTCCTCGCCGCCGTCACCCTGGGGCATCTGGACGAGCACCCCTTCGTCCGGCGCGGCAAGCGCGAGACCCGCATCACCCTGACCAACCCGGAGGACGCGGAGAAGAGTTTCGACCTGAGCGTGGAGGTGGACCGGGGTGTGGCCACCTACGTCCATCCCCTGCCCGAGGCCCCGACAGAGACCTTCCTCGGCGATTCCCACAGAGGCTGGGGCGAGCCGCAGAACCCCAAGTCCAGCCCCGCCTACGTCGAGATCGCCGCCGTCCCGTCCGCCACGGTCACGGTCAAGCAGGGCGCGGAGGAGATCGGCAGGGTCAACTGGGGCGAGGTGGAGCAGAAAGGCGTCGCCAGCGCGCCCCGCGTGCGCGTCGAACTCATGGACCGGGGCCGGAACTGGGTCCACGTGACCGTCCTCGACGACGAGACCGGCAGACCCGTCCCCTGCCGCGTCCACTTCCGGTCGCCCGAGGGCATCCCCTACCAGCCCCACGGCCACCACAACCAGGTCAACTCCAACCTCGGCACCTGGCACATCGACGTGGGCGGCGACGTGCGCCTCGGCCAGATCACCTACGCCTACATCGACGGGACCTGCCAGGGCTGGCTCCCGCGCGGGGAGGTCCTCGTGGACGTGGCTCGCGGGTTCGAGTACGAACCCCTCCGCGCGAAGGTCACCATCCGGCCCGGCCAGCGCGACCTCACCCTCCGCCTCAGGCGCTGGACGAACATGAATGCCCGGCGCTGGTTCAGCGGCGACTCCCACGTCCACTTCCTCTCCGCGCAGGGCAGTCACACCGAGTCCCAGGGCGAGGACCTCAACGTCGTCAACCTCCTCCAGTCGCAGTGGGGCAGCCTCTTCACGAACACCGAGGAGTTCACGGGCGGGCCCAGCGTCTCGCAGGACGGGAACAACATCGTCTACATCACCCAGGAGAACCGCCAGCACTTCCTGGGGCACCTCATCCTCTGGGGCGTGAAGCGGCCCATCATGCCCTGGTGCACCGACGGCCCCGGCGAGGCCGAGCTGGGCGGCACCCTGGAGATCACCATGTCCGACTGGGCCGACCAGTGCCACGCGCAGGGCGGCACGGTCATCATCCCCCACCTCCCCAGCCCGAACGGCGAGCCTGCGGCCCTGATCGCCACCGGCCGCGTGGACGGCGTGGAGATGCTCCGGCACGGGACCTTCAACCACATCGAGTACTACCGCTACCTCAACTGCGGCTACCGCCTCCCCCTCGTGGGCGGCACGGACAAGATGTCCAGCGACGTGCCCATCGGCATCTACCGCACCTACGCCCACGTCCCCGACGACGAGCCGTTCACCTACGACACCTGGTGCAAAAACGTCACGCGCGGGCGGACCTTCCTGAGCGGCGGCCCCATGCTCCGGTTCACCGTGGACGGGCATCCCATCGGCGACACCCTCCGCCTGTCCGGCCCCGGCACGGTGGAGGTCGAGGCGCAGGCCGAAGGCATCTTCCCCATCCACACGCTGGAGGTCGTCCAGCAGGGCCGGGTCGTCGCCTCAACCGAAGACAGCAAGGGCGTGCGAAGGCTGGCCCTCAAGGCGAAGGTGAAGGTGGACGGCCACACCTATCTGGCCGCGCGCTGCGGCGGGCCGGGCTACACCAGCGTCCCCCACCACGACGCCTGGCGGCGCGGCATCTTCGCGCACACCTCCCCCATCTACGTCGCCTGCGGCGGCGACTGGTGGATGTTCGATAAAGAGGCCGCGCAGTACATGCTCACCCTCATCGACGGCAATCTGACCTACATCCGGGAGACCGCCGCGCGCCACGCCCCCGGCACGGCCACGCACCACCACGGCCAGGACGACCACCTCGCCTACCTGGAGCGCCCCTTCCTCGAGGCCCGCGAGGCCATTCATCGACGGATGCACCAGCTCGGCATCGCGCATTAAAGGGCGCGGGGATTTATGATGTTGTTGGTAAATGCGCAAATTGGCGCCTGACGGCCCGGAATCGGTCGGTTTACCGATTTGATGTAGGGGCGGGGTTTCCCCGCCCGGCGATCCGATTCGACAAGGCCGACGGGCGCGGAGACCGCGCCCCTACATAAACCGATACGTCGCCTGATTCTGGGCCAATAGACGCCAATCCGTACATCCTGTCACGAAGAGGCCCGGCATGTTCTTAACCCGGACGTTTGTCTTGATAGGGCTGGTTCTGGTGCTAACTGCCGAGGGATGGACCACCGTAGGGGCGACCGGCCGGTCGCCCCTACAGACCCAACCCACCCTCGCCCGGCTCTCCTTCTGGGTCCAGCCCAGCCGAATGCCCGAATTCGAGACCGCCTACAAAACGAAAGTCGTCCCTATCCTGAAGCGGCACGGTCTAATGGAATCCGCCGAGCGGGGCCGGGCCACGCCGGACAGCATCTTCAGCAGGCTGTTCGAACTGAAGACGCCGACCGAGGTGGAAGAGAAACAGAAGGCGCTCCAGGGTGACGCAACGTGGAGCGCAATGTTGCGGAGTTTGGGGGCAGCCTTCGGGATAGTTAGGCCAGATAGTCTGACTCGATTCGCGTTCGGACTCTACGCTACGCCTGCGGGACCTGGCAAAACTGTGTCCGCCGGGCCGGGGACAGGAAACTGGCGCACCTACGACGCGACGGATGGACTCGGAAGTGCGACCGTACGTTCGATCTTGCAGGATCGAGAAGGGCATCTCTGGTTCGGCACTCTTGGAGGCGTGAGCCGGTATGATGGGAGATCGTTCACCACCTTCACGTCCAAAGATGGGCTGGTAAACAATTATGTGGGGTCCATCTGTCAGGATCGGGAGGGGCATCTCTGGTTCGGCACCCAAGGCGGTGGCGTGAGCCGGTATGATGGACAGAGGTTCACTACCTTCACCCAAAAAGACGGGTTGGCGGGCAATACGGTGCACTCGATCTTTCAGGACAGGGAAGGGCATCTCTGGTTCGGCACCAGCGGCGGTGGTGTGAGTCGATATGATTGGAAGACCTTTACCACCTTCACCAACAAAAATGGCCTGGCGGGCAATAATGTGCGGTCGATCCTTCAGGATCGGGAGGAGGTTCTCTGGTTTGCTACCGAGGGCGGTGTGAGCCGGTATGATGGGAAGACCTTCACCACCTTCACCACTAAAGACGGACTGCCAGGCAATAGCGTATCTTCGATCTGCCAGGACCGGGAGGGGCATCTCTGGTTCGGCACCTGGGATGGCGGCGTGAGCCGGTATGACGGGAAGACCTTCACCACCTTCACCACTAAAGACGGACTGGCGAGCAAAGATGTGCAGCTGATCTTTGAGGATCGGGAAGGGAATCTCTGGTTTGGCACCCTTAATGATGGTGTGAGCCGGTATGATGGGAAATCCCCTTCGACAAGCTCAGTGCCTGCCCTGCCTGTCCTGAGCACTGTCGAAGGAAGTGAAACGAAGGGGCAACGCTTTACCACCTTCACGATCAGAGACGGACTGCCAGGCAATAACGTGCTTTCGATCTGCCAGGACCGGGAGGGGCATCTCTGGTTCGGTACCAATGGCGGCGTGAGTCGGTATGACGGAAGCACATTGATCACCTTCCAGGACGGACTGCCAGGCAATAACGTGTCTTCGATCTGCCAGGACCGGGAGGGGCATCTCTGGTTCAGCACGGTCGGCGGCGGTGTGAGTCGGTATGATGGAAAATCCTTTACCACCTTCACCACACAAGACGGGCTGGCGGGCAATCGGGTGTGGTCGAGCATTCAGGACCGGGAGGGACATCTCTGGTTTGGCACCGATGGGGGTGGCGTGAGCCGGTATGATGGGAAGTCTTTCACCACCTTCACCACACAGGACGGCCTGGGCAACGTTGTGCGATCAATCTTTCAGGATCGGGAGGGGGTTCTCTGGTTCGGAACCCTTGATGGTGGCGTAAGCCGGTACGATGGAAAGATTTTCACCACCTTCACCTTCAAAGACGGCCTGGCGAGCAATTATGCGGAGTCGATCTTTCAGGACCGGGAGGGGCATCTCTGGTTTGGCACCTTTGATAGTGGTGTGAGCCGGTATGATGGGCAGAAATTTACGACCTTCACGACCAGAGGCGGGCTGGCAAGCAATTGGGTGCGGTCGATCCTGCAGGATCGAGAGGGGCATCTCTGGTTCGGTACCTTTGGGGGTGGGGCGACCTGTTATGATGGCAAGACTTTTACCGCTTTTACAGCAGAGGACGGGCTGGGGAGCAACGGTGTGATGTCGATCTTTCAGGATCGGGAGGGGCATCTCTGGTTCAGCACCAATGGCGGTGTGAGCCGGTACGATGGGCAGACCTTCCAGACCCTGACCCGTCAGGACGGGCTGGCGAGCAACGGGGTCTATTCAATCTTTCAGGATCGGGAGGGATATCTCTGGTTCGGTACCTTAGGTGGAGATGTGACGCGCTATCGCCCCCCTGCGCCGCTTCCTCCTCCGGCGTTCATCGACGCAGTGGTGGCAGATCGGCGGTATGAGAAGGTTTCTGACCTGGCGATTCCATCCAGTATAAAGATGACGGCCTTTGAGTTCCACGCGATGAGCTTCAAGACCCGGCCAGATGGGATGGTCTACAGGTATCGCCTGAAAGGCTATGACAAGGATTGGAAGACCACGCACGCCCGGCGCGTGGAGTATTCGGACCTTCCGCGAGGGACCTACACCTTTGAGGTGCAGGCGGTAGATCGAGACCTGGTCTACTCGGAGAAACCTGCGACCGTGACGCTGCGGATACATCTGCCCTATATGCTGGTCGGGCTCTGGTCGGCGTTGAGCATCGCGGTCGCGCTGGTCGCGTGGCAGACGGCCCGCGTGGTCCGGCGCGACCGCCGGCTGCGGGAGGCCAACACAGCGTTATCAGCCGCAAACAAGGACCTGTTCGGCCTCAACCGGGAGCTCCAGCAGACCCTGAAGGAGAAGGAGGAGGCGCAGCAGCAGCTCATCCAGGCCGAACGCATGGCCGCCGTCGGCGAGCTGGTCGCCGGCTCTGCCCACGAATTGAACAACCCCATGGCCGTCGCCTCCAGCCTGATGCAGTCCACCGTGGAGATCCTGAAGGAGGACACCCCTGAAGAACTGGCCCAGGACCGCGACATGGTGATCCAGAACCTCCAGGTCGGCCTCAAGGACCTGAACCGCGCCAAAGACATCGTCGCCAGCCTTCTGAGCCTGTCCGACAGGACCACGAGTTACACCGAGGCCGTGCAGGTCAACATCGTGGCCGACGACGCCCTGCGGATGCTCAAAGGGAGATACGACGAGGCAAAGGTCCAGATCGTGAAAGACTACGCAGAGAACCTCCCACCTGTCACCGGCAGCTTCGCGGACCTGGGCCAGATGGCGATGCACCTCGTCCGCAACGCCGTCGAGGCGATCAGAGGGAGCGGAACGATCATCCTCCGCACAGCGATGGAGGACGGTCAGGTCGTCTTCGAGTGCCGGGACACGGGCGCAGGCATCCCCCCCGAAATCCGGGGCGATATTTTCAAGCCCTTTTTCAAGACCAAGCCGCCTGCGGAGGGGACGGGTCTGGGGCTTTACATCTGCCGGGAGGTGGTGGAGAAGCACAGGGGAACGATCAGCGTGGAGAGCGAGGTGGGAAAGGGGACGACATTTAAGATCATGCTGTCAGTGACGAAATAAGGCGCGGGGATTCATCCCCGCGCAAGGGGAGATGGGAGGGGATGATTTTGACCGTAGCACGGCGATTCATCGCCGTGTTGGGTGAAGATGTTTTTTCGTAGCACGGCGATTCATCGCCGTGCTGGGTGAAGGTGTTTTTTCGTAGCGCGGCGATTCATCGCCGCGCCAGGAGGCGTTCATGAAAATCGAATCCATCGAATCCTTCCCCCTCAACATGACCTTCCTCCCGCAGGTCGCCCCGCACATGCTGCGGGCCCTCACGCACGGCACGAGGCTCGCCCTCTGCCGCGTCGTCCTGGCCAACGGCGCAGTCGGCTACGGGGACGGCGGAGGCTCAGACCAGTCCTGGGTGGGCCGCAGCGCCCTCGAGGCCCTCCGGCATTGCAGGGACAGCGGCGTCCAGATGGCCTGCCACGACGCCGTCGGCAGGGCCCTCAACGTCCCCGCCCACGTCCTGATGGGCCGGCAGGTCCGCGCCCGTGTCCCCTTCGCCTACTGGACCATCGACCTCCCCCCCGACCTCTTCGCGCAGCAGGTCCGTCACGCCGCGTCCCTCGGCTACACCGTCTACAAGTTCAAGTGCAGGCCCTGGTGGGACCCGATCGAGCAGGTGGAGGCCGCCTCCAAGGTCGCCCCCCCCAACTTCCGGGCCTGGCTCGACTTCAACGGCCACCTCCGCGAGGCCCGCCTGGCCCTGCCGGTCCTCAAGGCCCTCTCCGCATACGACTTCGTGGGCGGGTTCGAGTCCCCCATCCCCCAGCGGGACGTGGAGGGCTACAAGACCCTGCGCCGCAGGATCGACCGCCCCCTCGCCATCCACTACGGCGGCGGGTGCTGCCACGTCCGCTCCGACCCCGGCTACGACCCCGGCGTGAACGCCGCCGTGCAGGTCCGCGAGGGCCTCTGCGATGGTTTCGTCCTCGGCGGTGGTGACGTGGACCACCTCCGACAAATCGCGGGCGTGGCCCACGAGTTCCGCAAACCCTTCTGGATCCAGACCGTCGGCACGGCCCTCCGCGCGGCCTGGATCGCCCACCTCGCCTCCACCTGCCAGGAGGCCCTCCTCTCCAGCCTGGCCGCGCACGACCTCTGGGTGAAGGACATAACCTCCGCCCCGCGCGTCGTGGACGGCTATCTCCCCGTGCCTGAGGGCCCCGGCCTGGGCGTGGAGGTGGATGAGAAGGCTGTTGTAGAGCTTCGCGCCGCGCCCCCTGAGCCTGACATCAAACGCATCTCCACCGTCGTCTATCCAAGCGGCCTTCGCTGGCGCTTCGCCAGCGAGCAGCAGCGCCACGAGGCCTTCTACTTCGGCGACCTGCCCGGCTTCATCCGCGGCGTCCGCCTCGAAGTCCAGGAGGACGACGGCTCCCGCGCCTTTGCGGACCTGCACGCGAGGTGTGAAAAGGCGCCGGTGGTGGAGGGGTGATGCGCGATGAATTTTTCGTAGGGGCGAGGCAAGCCTCGCCCCTACGAGATCATTAAAGGAGCCATTCATGCAAGAAGTCCGCTGGGAACGCATGTTCCCCGACGAGCTGGAGCGCGCCTTCGCGGCGTGCCCCCTGGTCTACTTCGCCTACGGCCTCTGCGAGCCGCACGGCCCCCAGAACGCCCTGGGCCTGGACGCCCTGAAGGCCCACGCCATCGCCTGCGAGGCCGCGCGCGCCCACGGCGGCATCGTCGCCCCGCCCGACTACTGGCACATCCACGAGCTGGGCGGCTACGCCGTCTGGGCGCAGCGCGCGGTCGGCCAGGTCCAGCGCGCCTGGCTCACCTGCCTCCCCCCCTGGCAGCACTTCAAGAACATCTGCTACCACATCCGCGCAGCCGACACCGTCGGCTTCCACGCCGCCATCCTGATCACCGGCCACTACGGCCCCAACTGGCAGGACCTGAAGACCCTCATCGACCTGATCCAGCCCCACGTCGGAACCCGACTCTACAGCCTCCCCGACTTTGAGGCCAACCAGCCCGGTTTTGACAGCGACAACAAGAGCGGCGGCGACCACGCCGGAAAGGTCGAGACCTCCCTCCTCTGGGCCCTCCACCCCGAGTGCGTGGACGTGTCCCGCATCCCGCCCGAGGGCCAGCCCGGCCCCCACTTCGCGATGGGCGCCACCGCTCGCCTGTCGAACCGGAGGACCGGCGATCGGATGGTCGCCGACGAACTCCGCTACCTCGGCGAAAAGGCAAAGGAACTCCTGACCGCCTACGACCGCGAGCGCCCGCGCCACGCCCTGCGCACCTACGAGGACGTCGAGCGGCTCTACGAGACCGTCGTCCGGCCTGCGCTGAAAGACTTCAAGACCATGCAGAACTCCTGGACCGGCCAGGACGCCATCCCCCAGGACTCCGTCTGGTACCCCAACTGGCGCGTGCCGGATCGAGGATAAAAAGGAGAACAGGATGAAGCTCAACCTCGTCGTCATCTGCATCGACACCTTCCGGGCCGACCTGGGCGGCTCCGGCGGCCAGTTCCATTTCGTGAAGACCCCGAACGTGGACCGGCTCCGGCGCGAGAGCGTCTCCTTCACCCGCTGCTTCGGCGAGGGGGAGCCCACCATCCCCGTCCGGCGCTGCCTCTTCACCGGCGTCCGCTCCTTCCCGTGGCGGTTCGAGACGGCCAACGAGGGCCTCCAGCCGGCGGGCAGCGGCTGGCACCCCATCCCGCACGAGCAGGACACGCTCGCCGAGCGCCTCCACGACGCCGGCTACCTCACCGGGCTCGTCGGCGACACCTATCACATGTTCAAACCGACCATGAACTTCACGCGGGGGTTCCTCAGCTGGCAGTTCATCCGGGGCCAGGAGAACGACCCCTGTCGCAGCGGCCCCTACGAGCGCATCGACCTGAGCACGCACGTCCCCGAAGGCGAGGCCTCCCCGGCCCAGCACCCGACCGTGGCCCAGTACCTCCTGAACGCCCTCGACCGCCGGGGGGAGGAGGACTGGCAGGCCGCCCAGGTCTTCCGGGCCGCCGCGCGCTGGCTGGAGGACAACCGGCGGAACGCCCCCTTCTTCCTCTGGGTCGACAGCTTCAGCCCCCACGAACTCTGGGACCCGCCCCGGCACTACGCCGACGCCTACTGCCCCCCGAAGCCCGGCGTCAAGGACATCATCTACCCCCAGGTCTTCCGGGGTGACTTCAGCCGGATGAGCCCGGACGAGATCGAGCGCTGCAAGGCCCTCTACTTCGGGTTCGTGGCATTCGTGGACCGCTGGGTCGGCCACCTGCTCGCGGCGATGGACGCCCTGCGCCTCTGGGACGACACCCTCCTCGTCTTCCTGTCCGACCACGGCACGGAGGTCATGGACAAAGGCCAGTTCGGCAAGGCCGCGGACCGCCTCTACCCCTTCAACACCCGCCTCAACTGGTTCATTCGCCATCCATCCGGCCCCCGTGGAAAGACGTGCGACGCCTGGGTCCAGAACCACGACCTCCTCCCGACCCTCCTGTCCCTTCTTGGCGTGGAGCATCCGCCCCTCGACGGCCAGGACGTATGGCCCGTCATCACCGGCGACCCCGTGCGCGACCACGTCATCACCGGCTGGGGCCCCCACGCCTGCGTCCGCGACGCCGACCGGGCCGTCCACCTCAACGTCACGCGCCCCGACTATGAGAGGGCCGCGCGCGTCTTCGACCTTCAGGACGACCCCGACGAGACCCGCGACGTCGCCCCTCAGCATCCCGAAGCCATCCGGCAGGCCGTCGCGCGCCTCGCCGCCGTCACAGGCCCTCTGCCGGTCGCGTTCCGGCAATACCGGCAGCGCGCCCAGGGCCGCACGATGCGCTCCTTCGCGCCGATCCGGTTTGGAAAGTGAAGAAAGGAGTCTATCTTGAAACCCCGCGCCATCCTGTTGACCGACCTGCGCAGCCTGCACGTCCCGACCCGCGTCAGCATCCCCTTTGAACAGGGAGAGGTCAGGGACTTC
>CAYRZX010000014.1:9419-35786 GCA_964428665.1 uncultured Gemmatimonas sp. | reverse complement strand
GGACCCTGCGGGTCGCGCCGGCTTGATCGTTTGGGGGCGAATCTGTATATTGGTAGTGTCCCTGTAATGGGTGGAAGCTGTTTTGAAGGCTTGGAGATGCCCTATTTTGTAGGGTTTCAGAGCGCCCAAATCCTGTACCACCCTTTACAGGGACACCACCAACTTTTAGACAGGGGTCAATGGACTGAACTGACCACACTCCTGCGTGAAGCATGTGCCGAACCCGGCGTGATGCCAAAATCAGTGGCCGACGCGATAGCGGAGATGAGCCGCCGCATCCAGGAGATCGAGACCAAGCGGGTGCTCAAGAGTCGATCTGAGCGTTCTCACCTTGATCCGGAGAGTCAGCCCATCCAGGATGCCATTGACGCCGTGCTGTTCCGATGTTATGGGCTGTCTGAAGAGGATGGCCGGTATATCGAGAAGCGGTTGGGGGAGATGTTGTAGAAACCGCGTCATTAGTACTGGTCAGGGGAGAATCGTATGTTTGCCCCGATGTGGGCGATCACCCTTCGACGCTGCTCAGGGCAGGCAAGGATCGCCCCTATGATAACATCAAAACCATGAAACGCGACATTCACCACCGGCGTTCGATCCGCCTGCGGGGATACGATTATTCCCAGGCCGGCGCGTATTTTGTCACGGTCTGCGTGCAGGGGCGTCACTGCCTGTTCGGCGGCGTGGTGAACGGTGAAATGCGGTTGAACGATGCGGGCCGGATGGCGCAGACGGCCTGGGAGGGGTTGCCGGATCGTTTTCCATTCGTTGAATTGGATGCGTTTGTCGTGATGCCGAACCATGTTCATGGGATTATCGTATTGTTGGCGGACGCATCCCGTGGTAGGGGCGAATCTTGTATTCGCCCCGGTGTGAACGATGAAAATGCGAATGACCACAAGGGCGATCACAAGGATCGCCCCTACGGGACGTTGGCAGGTACCATTGGTCGTGTGATACAGGCATTCAAATCCATCGTCACCCACGAATATGTGATGGGCGTCCGGCAACACGTATGGCCCCCGTTTGTGGGTCGATTGTGGCAACGCAACTATTACGAACACATCATCCGCGATGCAGAATCCCTGAACCGCATCCGGGAATATATCCTCACCAATCCCCTGCGCTGGGCGCTCGACCGGGAGAATCCCCGGCGCACAGGCGAAGATGAATTTAATCTTTATGAGATGTCATGACCTCCAAAGACGACATCGCCCGCTGGTCCACGCTGAGAGAAGGTCCGTTCTTCGACCGCAAGTCGGCGTTCGACCGCTCCGGCCCCCGGCGCAAGCAGCGCAGACTGAAAGGACACCATGCCCACTCTGTATCTGGAAACGACCATCCCCAGCTATCTGGTCGCACGTCCCAGCCGAGACGTGATCGTCCTGGGCCATCAGGAGGTGACACGCGACTGGTGGGCCACCGCGCGGTCGGAGTATGACTTGTATGTCTCGCAGTTGGTGCTGGACGAGATCAGCGCGGGAGATCCAGGGATGGCCGCTGCCCGGCAGTCTCTCGTGCAGAACCTCCCGCTCCTGAACCTGACGGATGCAGTTGAAGCCCTGGCGTTGGAGTATGCCCAGGAACTCCCTATTCCGCAAAAAGCCCTGACCGACGCCTATCATCTGGCGTTTGCCGTGGCCTACGAGATAGACTATCTTTTGACCTGGAACTGTGCCCATCTGGCAAACGGAACCATCCGGCTGAAGCTGCAAAGGTTGAACACCCTGCGGGGTCGCCATCTGCCGGTGATTGTGACGCCGGAGGAGTTGATGCCGGAGTCTGATACCTGAGGAGGTAAAACAATGTGGGAAGACCCTGTTGTAAAAGAAGTCCGGGCCGCTGGCGCGAAGCTGTTGGAGGCATGCGGGGGCGACCTGCGGAAACTGGCGAAACAGCTCCGGGCGAACCAGGCGAAGCATCCCGGAAGGATTGTCGATAAGACCCAGATGCTGCAAACGGCAGAAAAGAAAAACCCGTGAGCAGGTTCAGCATCGCCCAAAGTCGCCCTTTATGAGACATCTCTCTAAGGCATCAGAGACGTGAAAATCCCCTACGTCATCGACAACCAGACCCACCGGCTGGCCGACATCCTGAACGCCCTGCTGGCCGAGCACCGGGAGCACTCGCTCGACGTGGCCACGGCCTACTTCACGGTCGGGGGGTTCGGTCTGGTCCGGGAGGGCCTCTCCGGCCTGGGGACCCTCCGCCTCCTGCTCGGCGCGGAGCCGGCCACCGGCGAGCAGATCGGGTTGCGCCCCGACGCTGGGAACGTCAGAGGGCTGATCCGAAAGGACCTGGAGGCCCTGCCCTTCGACGAGAGGACCCTCCGGCTGGTGGAGGACCTGATCGCCTACCTCCGGCGCGACTCGGTCCTCGTGCGCCTGCACGACAGAGGGTTCCTGCATGCCAAGTGCTGGCTGTTCTACTCCGACCGGCCCGGCCAGCAACTCCTGTTCGACCGCTTCCGGCCCATCGTGGCCATCGTGGGCTCCTCCAACTTCACGGCCCCCGGCCTGACCTCCAACCGCGAACTCAACCTGGCCCACAAGGTGCTCCTGGACCCCACGGAGGTGGACGATCCCGAAGCGGTATACGCCGTCTCCTGGCTGACCGATGTCCGGCCCAGCGAGCGCATCACCCCGGAGAACCGCCAGCTCCTCAAGAGCGAGGTCGGGGCGCGGGCGATCATCGACCTCGAAGCCTGGTACGAGCGACAGTGGGCCGACGGCCGGGACTTCAAGGAGGAGCTGATCGAACTTGCTGGACGCCTCCAAGTTCGGGCAGAAGGAGTACACCCCCTACCAGGTCTACATGAAGGCCCTGTATGAGTACTTCAAAGACGACCTGGCCGGGGAAGCCCCCGGATCGACGCGCTCGGCGGTGGAACTGGCTGAGTTTCAGGAGGACGCCGTCAAGAAAGCCCGCAAAATCCTGGCCCGCTACGACGACGTGATGATCGCGGACTCGGTGGGCCTCGGCAAGACCTGGATCGGGAAGAAACTCCTGGAGGACTTCGCCTATCACCTCCGGCAGAAGGCCCTGGTCGTCTGTCCCGCCAGCCTCCGGGAGATGTGGGAGCGGGAATTGGCAACCGCGACCATCTCCGCGACCGTGCTCTCCCAGGAGGAACTGGGTCGGGAGGAGTTCGACCCCGCGCCCTGGGGGGATGCGGACGTGGTCCTGATCGACGAGTCCCACAACTTCCGCAACCGGAACGCCCAGCGATACGGAAACCTGGAGCGCCTGCTGGGCGCGAATGGAGGCAGGGGGCGGGATGGCCTGCGCAAAAAGGTCCTCCTCCTGACTGCCACGCCCATCAACAATGACCTGTTCGACCTCTACAACCAGTTCTGCCTGATCACGCGCGGAGACCGGAGCTACTTCTCGGCCTGCGGCATCGGCGACCTTAACCGGTACTTCCTGAAGGCCCGCCGGGACTCCCGCACCAACAGCGCCGCCTTCGCCCTGTTCAACCTGCTGGAAGAGGTCGTCATCCGGCGTACCCGGCCCTTCATCCGCAAAGCCTACCCCGAAGCCACGATTGGAGGCAAACGCATCCATTTCCCCCAGCGGAGACTCAAAACCGTCCGCTACGACCTGGAGGCCACCTATGCGGGCATCTACGACGGGGTCGTCTCCGGTATCGAGAGCCTGAATCTCGCCCCCTACAACCTCGAATCCTACAAGAAGGCCGGTGTGGATGTGGACGAGTTCGAGGCGGGCCGGGAGCAGGCCCTCGTGGGCATCTTCAAGAGTCGCTACCTGAAGCGGTTCGAGTCCAGCATCGAGGCATTCCGGGTCAGCATCCGGCGCGCCCTGGCCTTCCTCAAGACCTTCGAGTCCTACATCCTGGACGGGCGGCTCCTCAAGAGCAGTGACTTTCACAAGGCCCTGGGCTACGTCACCCTCGAGGACGAGGAGGATGACGCCACCCCGATCAGCCTGGCGGACGAGATGGACGCCAGCGAAGAGGCCAGGGGCATCCTGGACGGGATGGAGGCCATGGATCCCTCTCGTTATGACCTCCGCAAGTTTCACCAGGCCGTCCAGCACGACGTGGAGGCCCTCACCGCGATCTGGGACCGGGTGAAGGACATCCGCGCCGAGGAAGACGCCAAGCTTGCCCGGCTCAAAAATCTGCTCTCCACCGACCTGCGAGGGAAGAAGGTCCTGATCTTCACTTACTACAAGGATACGGCCCGCTACCTCTACCGCCACCTGGGACACCCCGACAACCCGGAGGCCATGAAGTTCAGTCAGCAACTCGGAGACGTGGCCGTGCGCCGGATGGACAGCGGGGCGGACCCGAAGGAACGCCAGCGCATCATCCAGGGATTCGCGCCAAAGGCCAATGGGAAACCGGACTGGATCGGGACCGACCGGGAGATCGACATCCTTGTCTCCACGGACGTCCTGTCCGAAGGGCAGAACCTCCAGGACTGCGGCCACCTTGTGAACTATGACCTCCACTGGAACCCGACCCGGATGGTCCAGAGGGCCGGCCGCATCGACCGGATCGGCACGGACTTCGATACCCTCTATCTCTACAACATGTTCCCCGACGAGGGCCTCGAACGCCTCCTCGGCCTGGTCGAGAGCCTCAGCCGGAAGATCGCGGACATCGACCGCGCGGGCTTCCTGGACGCCAGCGTCCTGGGTGAGACCGTCCACCCGCAGAACTTCAACACCCTCCGACGCATCCGGGACGAGGACGGCTCCGTCATCGAGGAGGAGGAGCAGTTCACCGAACTGGCCAGCAACGAGTTCCTGGTTCAGCAACTCCGTGCCCTGCTGGGTGCCGGAGGACAGGAGATGCTCGAATCGCTGCCAGATGGTATCCACTCCGGCCTGGCCAGGGCTGGAGCAAAAGGGGCGTTCTTCTACTTCCAGGCCCCCTCTCACGAGGGGAGGAATCTTCACTTCTGGAAGTACTACGACCTCAAGGAACAGCGGGTCATCGACAATCGTTATCTTGTCGCCAACCTGATCGCCTGCGAGCGGGATACTCCCCGTGTCGTGGACCCCGACCTGCTCGGCTCCGTCTTCGACCTCCCGGAGAAGGTGATCGAGGACATCCTGCAATCCGTCCAGGAGCAGCGGGCGCTCGAATCCGCCCCTCGGTCCGTGGACCCGATCCAGCAGACCGTGGCCACTGCCCTCCAGGGCTACCTGAACCACCCGGACGTGGAGCGCAAGCGGGCCGTCGAGGCCATCCGCTTCTTGAACCAGCCGATGCTGGCCGTTCAGGTGCGGGACCTCCGGCAAGCCTACAAGGATTTCCAGCGGAAGGGTGATGTCAAGGTCCTTCTGGAGATGGTCGAAGGGTTACGGGAGGGTTTCGGAGAACAGAGGGCGGCTGTACAGCGCAAAGAAGTCGCGCCGGTCAAGTCGTTGAACCGGGAAGACCTGCGGCTCATCTGCTTTGACCTGGTGACGGGAGGATAGTTTCAGAGATTATCATAGCACGAGGAACAGATCCTGGCGCGGCCGGCGCAAGATGTGGGAGTTGGGCAGCGACGGCCCTACGAGATGTTGAATTTTCACCGGGCTTTCCAATTTTGCACGCGCGTGCAAAATTGGGTGGTGTCCCCGGAATGCGAAGCCTCAAACGATACATGAGGGCATGATGATCGAAGGCAAAGAGATCGTCGTCTCAAAAGGCGCGGTGGCCGCCGGCCCGGAGGAGGCCGCGCGCATCGGCGCGAGGGTCCTGGAGCGCGGCGGAAACGCGATGGACGCGGCGGCCGCGGCGGCCCTGGCCTGCTGCATGCTCCAGCCGCAGATGACCGGCATCGGCGGCTACGTCTGCTGCGCCACCGTGCTGGAGGGCGCGTCGGGCCGGGCCTGGTGTCTGGACGCCAACGGCCCCGCCCCCGCGGCGGCGCACGAACGCATGTACGAAGTGGTCTCCGAGGGGGAGAGACAGGGCGGCATCAACGAGGTCGAGTATAACTGTCGCGTGAGAGACAACGCCAACGTGCACGGCCCCCTCGCCGTGGGCGTGCCGGGCGCCCTGGCGGGCATCGGCCTCCTTTCGGAGCAATGGGGCCGGCTGAAATGGCCGGAGATCGTCGCGCCGTCCCTTAAACTGCTGACGGACGGCTTCCCCTACGGCCCTACCGCCGGCGCCATCCGGAGCAACGAGGCCGTGATCCGCCGGTTCGAGCCTACGGCCCGGCACCTGATGCCGGACGGAAGGGTCCCGAACCCCGACGACCTCTGGCATCGGAAGGACACGGAGAAGACCCTCACCCGCCTCGCCTCGGCGGGCTGGCGGGACTTTTACGAGGGCCAGATCGGGCGGCAGATCGCGGACCACGTCCTCAGCCTCGGCGGCCTCCTGTCGCGGGAGGACCTGGCCGGGTTCCAGCCGCGCCTCACGGAGCCGCTCTCGATCACCTACCGGGGCGCGCAGGTCCACGGTCCCACCCTGCCCAGCGGGGGCCTCTCCACCCTGCAGATCCTGAACATGCTGGAGTGCTTCGATCCCGTCCCCGACTGGACCGTGACCTACTGGCACCGCCTGGCCGAGATCTTCAAGCTCGCCTGGCGGGACCGCCTCCGCTACGTCGGCGACCCCGACCTCGTCGAAGTGCCCGTGGAGAGGCTGTTGAGCAAGGACTACGCCGCCGGGCGCGTCGAGGCGCTCCGGCAGTCCCCGGACCACGTGGACCGACTCCCCCTGTCCCTCTCCGGCGAGGGGGTGCGGGAGACCCTGCACGTCTCTGCCGCCGACAGCGAGGGCAACCTGGTCTCGGCCACCATCACGCACGGAGGGGCGTTCGGGTCCTGCGTCACCGTGCCCGGCACGGGGGTCATCCTGGGCCACGGCATGTGCCGGCTGGACCCCCACCCGGGCCGGGCCAACTCCGTCGGGCCGCGCAAGCGCCCCCTGCACAACACCGCGCCCCTGATCCTGCGCCTGCCGGACCGGGACGTGGTCGAGGGCCTCAACGGAGGCAGACGCATCGTGAACGTGAGCGCCCAGGCCGCGCACCGGATCGTGGACTTCAAGGCCACCTCCCTCCAGGCCGCCGTCGCGCCCCGGATGCACGCCGGGCCGCAGGAGCCGCTCGTCGTGTCCGAGTCCCTCAGCCCCTCCCTCGTGCAGGAACTGAGGGCTATGGGCCACGAGGTCAGCACCGCCCCCGGCATCGGGGGCTGGGTCCAGTGCGCGGAGGTGCTCAAGCACCCTGGCAAAGTCCAGAGTAATCAGAGCGTGGAGCAGGGAGGTGGAACGCGACGGCCAGGAGCGTTAGGTGGGGTGGGGCGACACGCGGGGCCGGGGGGCGTGGGGTGGATGGTCCGGGCGGGCGGGAACACGATAGCCGCCGGAGCGGAGTAAAAGGAGAATCGCATGCTCGAACTTGTGTTAGCCGGGGGCCTGATCACCTTCTCCCCCTCCCGCGACGGCGTCACGCGCATCGAGATCGACTGCTCCCGGCGCGCAGAGCGGCCCATCAACCGCCTCCTGTTCGGGAAGTTCACGGAGCACCTGGGCCGGAACATCTACAACGGCATGTGGGCGCAGGTCCTGCAGAACCCCTCCTTCGTCGACTGGTCCTATTTCCGGCCCATCTGGGCGAGAGAGAGAGAGGGTCGGGCCAGCGACTACCCCATGGACCGCGTCCTGGCCGCCTACGAGCGGGGCCTCGGATGCTGGTGGCTCCCCTACGGAGAGCCGAACGCCACGTATCTGCTCGACTGGGTCGCCCCCTTCAGCGGCGAGACCTCCCAGCGCATCTTCGCCCCCCCGTCGGGCGTGGAGACCGGCGTCGCGCAGGTCGTCTACCTCCCGGCCCATCGCATCAGGGCCTACACGGCTACTCTCCACGCCCGGGGCCAGGCCAAAGCCCTGCGGGTCTCTCTGGTGAAGGAGGGCGCGCAGGAGACGCTGGCGGAGGCCGTCGTCCAGGGAGTGGGGGAGGACTGGGCGTCCTTCGAGGCGAGGCTGACCGTCCCGGAGGGGGCGCTCAGGCGCGGGGAGCGCGTCGAATTTCGGGTCGGCCTCGTCGGGGGCGGGCGCGTCCACCTGGACCAGGTCTTTCTGTTCCCGGACGACCACATCTCCGGCTTCGACCCCGACGTCGTCCGGCTGCTCAGGGAGTCGAGGCTCCCCCTCCTGCGCTATCCCGGCGGGAACTTCGCCTCCGGGTATCACTGGAAGGACGGGGTGGGGCCGGTCCACCGCCGGCCCGTCCGCCTCAACCGGGCTTGGTCCATGGTGGAGCCCAACCACGTCGGGACGGACGAGTTCATGGCCTTCTGCGCGGCAGTCGGATGCGAGCCGATGATCTGCGTCAACGCGGGAGACGGCGCGCCCCAGGAGGCCGCGCAGTGGGTCGAGTACTGCAACGGCGGGCCGGGCACGGAGTTCGGGCGGATGCGCGCGGAGAACGGACACCCCGAGCCTTACGACGTGCGCTACTGGGAGATCGGGAACGAACTCTACGGCGCGTGGCAGATCGGGCACTGCACGCCCGAGGAATACGCCGAACGCTACGAGGCCTTCCGGAAGGCGATGCTGGCCGTGGACCCCGGCCTGCTCCTGATCGCCAACGGCCAGTCACTCGCCTGGAACGCCCCCCTCGTGGAGCGCAAGGGCGGGATCGTCCGCTCCCTCTCCCTGCACACCCTGACCGGCGGAGGGGCGCGCAGACAGACCGACGCGGAGGCCGTGTTCCGGGCGTTGATGGGCTACACGGCCACCTACGACCTCCTCCTCCAGGCCCTCCGGGAACAGGCGGCCAGGACCGTCCCCGACCCCAGGATCGCGATCACAGAACTCCAGGTCTTCACGAACGTCCCCCACCTCCCCACGAACGCGACCCAGACCGAGTCCCTCTTTCTGGCCGGCGTCCTCCACAGCGCCCTGAGGCAGGGGGACCTGGTCGAGCTGGTCACCCACAGCGCCCTCGTCAACCACGGCGGCGGGCTCCGGAAGGAGCGGGAGACCGTCTACCCCAACCCCGTGCACTGGGTCTCGCACCTCTACGGCAACCTGCCCGAGGCCGCGCTGGTCCGGACGGCCACCTCGGGCGAGACGTTCGACGCAGAGGTCGAGGGCCTCCTGAAGGTGACCGGAGCGCCCCTCCTGGACGCCGTCGGGGCCCTCAGCCAGGACGGGGGCAGCCTGATCCTCCTGGCGATCAACCGGGACCCCTCCCGGTCCATCGAGGCCGCCGTGCAGGTGGAGGGCTTCACTCCGGCGGCGATCGCCGGGGCGCAGACCGTGGCCGGAGAGGGCTACATGTCGAGGAATACCTATGATCACCCCGATGCGGTGAGCCTGGAGCGGTCTGAGGTCCAGGTGGAGGGTCCGACCTTCAAGGTCACCTTCCCGCCCCACTCCATAACCGCGCTCACCCTGAGTAGAATGTAGGGCGTGATCGGGGATCACGCCGCGCTTGTAGAGCGCGATCGGTGATCGCGCCAGGAAACGATCCGCTTGACTTTCTCCCCCCGGATTTAGTACATTTTTGTCAGACCAGTACCACGGAGAGCCTGCAAGATCGTAGCACATTCTCTTGGGCGGGAATGCGATGCCGATCTTCGTATCCAGGTTCTCATCGGGCAGGACCGGTCTGGCCAATTTCCAGGCCCTGCGCACTGCCGTGGAGGACGTCCGTACAGACCGGCGAGCCTCCGCATCACGGGAGCGCGACAGGGAGGAGGAGAGGGACCAGACCGCCCCGGCCGGTGAGGATCGCAGGGGCGCGTCCACCCTGCTGGTCACCAGCCAGCGGGCGGACCAGGTCGCCCAGCGCGTGACAGGACAGAACGCCGCGTCCAGGGCGTCCGAGCGTCGCGAGTCAAACGGCCGCGAAAACGGAAGGTCCCCGGAGACAACGCAGAGGTCTGTCCGGACGGCGGAGAATGCCCCGGAGGCGTCCCGCGAAGAGCGGGGCCGTCAGGCCCAGGCGCAGCGGGAGGAGCCTGAGACCCGTGTCGTCCTCCGCCCTGTGCTGCGGTCTGCGACCCAGCGGCTCGACGGCCTGAGCCGTCTGCTCAACGCACAGCGCCGGGGCGAGGAGCCAACGGTCGGGACGGAGCCGGCGGCGCGCGCCCGTCTGTCCACCTCCCTCCGGATCGAGCAGACAGCCGCCCAGTCCGACGTGGTCCGGACGGCCCAGGCCGCGCAGGTGAGCCAGGCGCAACAGGCCCCTCGGACAACGGAGGCTTCCCAGACGCAACCGGAGCCTCGCGCAGAGGACCGGATCAGGGAGACGACGGATCTGAAGCAGGACCTCCGGGAGGACGTGGCCACGGTGGCGCGGGGGCTGGTCAAGGACGCCGTCCGTCAGAACACCCAGAACGCCCGGCGGATCGCGCGGGGCACGCTCCAGGCGGCGCAGGCCCGTCCGACCGCGACCCTGGCCAGCCCCCTCGTGCAGCGCGCCCCCCTCTCGCAGTCCCTCTTCTCCAGCCGGGCGCGGCAGGCCCCCACCATCCCCAACCTCTCCCCCCTCCGTTCAGCCCTGGCCCTGCTCGGCACGAACGTCAACATCCTGGTCGGATGATCCTCCGCCCTTCCCCCCTCCCAGAACCGGGGAAACGGAGAGCCGGAGAGCCGGGGAAAAATCTCTCCGTTTCACCGTTTCCCCCTTCTCCGTTTCGGTTTTGCCTTTCTCCCCGTTTCCCCGCTTCTCCGCTTCTCCGTTTCTCATTTTCCGTGTAACCGGAGCCCCCATGAAAAAACCCGTATCCATTTCTGACCTCTTCGCCACGCGCACGGTCTCAGACCCCCGGATCTCGCCCGACGGCCGGTGGGTGGCCTACGTCGTGACAGAGGCGGACCTCAAGGAGAACCGCCACAACTCCGACATCCACCTCGTCCCTGCGGAGGGCGGAGAGCCGTTCCAGCTCACGAACAGCCCCAGGCGGGACGACACCCCCCGCTGGTCCCCCGACGGCGGACGCATCGCCTTCCTGTCCGGCCGGGAGAAGAAGGACCAGGTCTACGTCATCCGGCCCTTCGGCGGCGAGGCCGAGCGCGTCACGGACGCCAAATCCGGCGTCAGCGCCTTCGCCTGGGCCCCCGACGGCGGGCGCATCGCCTACCTCGCCCCCGACGCCCCGACCGAGGAGGAGGAGAAGGAGAAAAAGGAGCGGGGAGACGCCCGCGTGGTGGACCGGGACGACCGGATGACCCACCTGCACGTCATCGACCTCAAGACGAAGGAGGCCCGCCGCCTGACGAGGGGCCGCTTCCACGTCACCGGCCTCACCTGGTCCCCCGACGGAAAACGCATCGCCTTCAGCCATCAGCCCTCCCCCCTCGCCAACGACATGTTCCAGTCCACGATCTCCACCGTCTCGTCCTCTGGCGGTCGTCCCCAGGCCCTCACCGACGGCCTGGGCGACGCCGGCTCCCCGGACTGGTCGCCGGACGGCCGATGGGTCGCCTACCTCTCCCGGGGCGACGGGAGGGACTGGCTGGCCAGCCTCCACATCCGCCTCGTCTCCCCGTCGGGCGGGCCCGTCCGCGACCTGACGCCCCGCCTGGAGGACCTCGGCCGGTTCACGGAGAGCGCCTGGGCCCCCGACGCCCGGTCCCTCTACTTCTTCCTCGGCCAGGGCACGAGCCTGCAGATCTGCCGCTGCCGGCTGAGCGGAAGAATGGAGCAGGTCACCCGCGGCAACGAGGTCTACGGGGCCATGAGCCTGTCGCGGGACGGACGGACGATGGCCTTCCTCCTGCAGGACGGGGCCACCCCCCCCGACGTCTACGTCTCTCCGACCGCCCGGCTTGAGCCTGTGCGCATCACGACCGTCAACCCGCAGGTCCGGGATCACCTCTACGGACGGAAGGAGGTCGTCCGCTGGAAGGGCCTGGACGGGACGCCGGTGGAGGGCCTGCTCGTCAAGCCGGTGAGGTATCGCATCGGACGGCGCTACCCCCTGCTGGTCTGCGTCCACGGCGGGCCGGCCGGCGTCTTCTCCAACACCTTTGACGGCGTGGGGCAGGGCGTCTATCCCATCCAGGCCTTTGCGGCCCGCGGCTATGCCCTCCTCCTCCCCAACCCGCGCGGGAGCTGCCACTACGGCGAGCGGTTCCGGAGGGCCAACGTCCGGGACTGGGGGAAGGGCGACCTCGCGGACATTATGGCCGGCGTGGACCGCCTGATCGGGCGGGGCATCGCAGACCCCAACCGGCTCGGCATCATGGGCTGGAGCTACGGGGGCTACATGACCGGCTGGGCCATCACCCAGACCCGCCGCTTCAGGGCCGCGTCCTTCGGCGCGGGCCTCACGAACCTGATCAGCATGTACGGCCAGACCGACATCCCCGGCTTCCTGGAGGCCTACTTCGAGGCCATCCCGTGGAACGACATCGAGACCTACATGCGTCACTCCGCGATGGGGCACGCCGGAAAAATCCGGACCCCGACCCTCATCCAGCACGGCGAGAAGGACGTGCGCGTGCCCCTGCCTCAGTCCTACGAACTCTACCAGGCCCTCAAGCGCCGCCGCGTCCCGGCGGAGTTCGTGATCTACCCCCGGCAGGGCCACGGCCTGTCGGAGCCCAAACTCATCCGCGACGCGATGGAGCGCAACCTGGCCTGGTTCGAGGCGTGGGTGAGGGGAAGAAAAGGGGAAAGGCGAAAGGCGAAAGGCGAAAGATAAAAGGAGGAAATTTCTATGCCATTCATCACCGTGAAGATGCTGGAGGGGCGCACGAAGGAGCAGAAGCGGGAGCTGGTGAAGGCCATCACGAACGCCGTCGTGGACATCTGCAAGGCCCCGCCGGACGGCACGCTCGTGGTGATCGAGGAGGTATCCAAGGACCACTGGGCAAAGGCCGGGGTGCTGCTCTCGGAGCGGTAGGAGGCGCGTTTCATGTCATCTGACTTTCGCGCCCTGCTCGACTTCGCCGCCGAGGCCGCCTGGCAGGCGGGGCGCATTACGCTCCGCTACTACCAGACCGGCGTGGCCGTGGAGGCAAAGGCCGACGACTCCCCCGTCACGATCGCCGACCGGGAGGCCGAAAACCTGTTGCGCGGCCTGATCCAGCGGACCTTCCCCGACGACGGCATCGTGGGGGAGGAGTGGGGGGAGATCCCGGGGCGCTCCAGCCGGCGCTGGATCGTGGACCCCATCGACGGGACCAAATCCTTCATCCACGGCGTGCCCCTCTACGCCGTGCTCATCGGCCTGGAGGTCGGCCAGGAGGTCGCGGTGGGCGTCGCCCACTTCCCGGCCCTGAACGAGATGATCTGCGCGGCTAAGGGGCTGGGCTGCTTCCACAACGGCCGCCGCGCGCGCGTCTCCAATATCTCCCGCCTGTCCGACGCCCTGCTCCTGACCACGGACTTCCGCGCCGTCTACCAGCACGGCTACGGCCCCGGCTACGACCGCGTCGTCGCCTCGGCCCGGCTCCAGCGCGGGTGGGGCGACGCCTACGGCCACGCCCTGGTGGCCACTGGCCGCGCGGAGGTCATGCTCGACCCCATCATGGACGTCTGGGACTGCGCCGCCCTGGTCCCCATCCTCCTGGAGGCCGGCGGGACCTTCACGGACTGGAAGGGCAACCCGACCGCCCGCGGCCGCAGCGCGATCTCGACAAACGGGAAGGTCTACGAAGAGGTGATGAGGCTGCTGAGGCAATAAAGCGGTCAGCTATCAGCTATCAGCAGTCAGCCAAAACCAACCCGGTTTTGCTGATCGCTGACCGCTGACTGCTGACCGCTGCTTTTTATCCCTCACAGTCCAGCAACACCTTCATCACCGTTCCACCCTGCCGCATCTTCTCAAACCCCTGCGCCGCGTCCTTGAGCGGAAGGATGTCGGTCACCATGGCCTTCAGGTCGAGCGCGCCGGAGGCCGCGACTCGAATCGCCCGGTCGAAGTCCACCGGCTCGTAGACCCGGCACCCGACCAGCGACAGCTCGCGGGCAAAGAACTGGTGCAGGTCCACCGCCGGCGGCGCGGCGTGCATCCCCACCAGGCAGATCGTCCCCCGCACGCGGGCGACCTCCGTCATCGCCCGCGCCCCCGCCGGACTCCCGCTCACCTCAAACACCAGGTCCGCCCCGGCCCCCTCCGTCCACTCTTCCACCCACCTCTTCAGGTCCTCCTCCTTCGGGTTCACGGCGCGCAGCCCGAACGCCCGCGCCTTTTCCAGCCGGAAGGGGTTCACCTCCGTCAGCGCGACCTCCGCCCCGGCCAGCCGGGCGACTAGGGCCACCAGCAGCCCGATGGGCCCCCCACCGATCACCACCGCGCGGTCCCCCACCTCCACCGGGGCCCGGCGCACGTCGTGCACGGCCACGGCCAGCGGCTCCACCAGCGCCCCCTCCACGTCGTCCAGCGCGTCCGGGATTTTGTGCAGCCGGTCCTGCGGCACGCACCAGTACTCCTGGAAGGCCCCCCAGCTGTCCACCCCCATGAAGTTGAGCCTCTGGCAGACGTGCCGGTGCCCGCGCCGGCAGGCCGGACAGCGCCCGCACGAGACCGTCGGCTCCACCACCACCCGGTCCCCACAGGCCACGCCCGCCCCCGGCCCTGCCTCCACGACCTCCGCGCACAGCTCGTGCCCCATGACCAGGGGGACCTTCACCCGCCAGTCCAGGTCCCCCTGATAGACGTGGAGGTCGGTCCCGCAGATGCCGACCCGCTTCACCCGGAGCAGGACCTCCCCCTCCCTCCGCTTCGGAGGATCGACCTCCCGGAGTTCCACCCGCTCCTTGCCGAGATAGACAACGGCCTTCATTCACGATTCCTTTTCCAGAACACCAGATGTTTTGGCGCAGCCTCATCTCTTCTATCGGCATTTGCCTTTGGACTCCGCCAGATGATCGACGTAGTCCTTGGATACTCTCAACCCGGCTCCGGTAAGACGTACCACCCTCTTTAAAGCTTCAACCTTATTTCCTGTTGAAATGAGACGGAGCAACTCCTCTTCTATGTCTGCCGGCAGATGGATCGTGTCTGTAGTCCGATCGTAAGGGAAAGGCGGGATAGATTTTTTTCTGACAATATCAAAGGTTTTCTCCAAGAATACCAGAAAAACCCTTGCGATTGGCGCTGTCAGGCGAGCCAGTAGGGACCCTTTAACGTTCAATGGGACCTCTTTATCCAATGCGCTCCTTTTAATCAACTCTTGAACGTAATCCGCATACGTGTAACGGGTATTCCCCGACCAGTGCTGCAGGGCTATTATCTGTCTCGATCGCAATGCGAGATCCACCGAAGCGATGCCATCCTCATAGAAATGGACTGGAAATCGCTCTATCTCCGGCAACGGCTCTCTCAATTTCGCCTCCATATGTGCAAAGATCGAGGCCCGCTTCGCATTTTCATCTTGCGCTGTTGAGCCGATCTGTTCGATCTCTTGAAGCGTCTTCTCGGGGTCATTTCTCACGACAGTTTCGCTGTCAAAAAAGTGGTCGAATGTGGACGAGCTACCCTCTTGAATGTCAAACAGTCTGTTGACCACGCTCACATCCGTAACTCTGGCAACCTTTCGTGGAATATGCCTGTCAAAGAATACGATCCCTTCGATAGCTCTTTCAAACGAACGTATATCAAGGACCACTTCATGAGGCCCTTTTTTGAGAAATGAGCCCAGGACCACGGGTTCCTCTGAATCAACTCTCTTTTTGAATTTGATCTTCTTTGCCTCAGCCGTATAGAGCCATACCCACCGATCTTGGGTCGGGTCAAAATCCACACACTGCAATCTGTTAAAAGTTTTGATCACCCTACGAAAGTTAGACACGACATAATGCACCCGAACGGGTTGATAGATTTCACCCGTCGTCGTCATGATAAGTTTTCTTTCGTTCTCTGATGACCCTGTCGCGTCAGAAGATCGTCCTCTACCTTTAACCTGGGGCAGCCTGGAGCGCCCATGACGATGTTTCTTTTTCGGCATGAATGTCTCACCTCGCCCATAAATGAATATTCGGAAACAGAGAGCCGACCGCCACACCGGCGGCCGGCTCGTCAACCCTTTTAAATCACCCCCCGCAGTCCAGACAGCGCACCTCCCCGAACACCCGCTCCCGCTCCCCCTCCTCGTCAATCGCGAAATTGACCAGGACGCGGATGGCCTTGGAGGCGTCCTCCAGGCCGTACTTGCCGGCCATCTCCTCCAGAAACGCCATCTGGTGTTTCTCCAGCACCACCTCGTAGGTCGCTTTATCTTTGGGCATGGCGAAATCTCCTCTATATGGGTCCGTCCTTCTTGTTTCCTGGGTTGGTTGGTTGATCCTCTGATCCGTTTTTCTCTGCGTCCTCTGTGTGCTCTGCGGTGAGACTTTTCCTTCTGTCAGGCCAGCCTGATCCCGGCCTCCCTCAAACCCCGGCGAAGCCAGGCCAGCCCCCCGCTCAGGGCCTGGTCCTCCAGCGCCACCAGCCTCTGCGGGTCGCGCGCGGCCAGCGCCTCCGGGTCCGGCAGACAGGTCCCCTCGTCAAAAGGAGGACGAGCGAAGGCGAAGGCCCCGGCGTCCAGGTGCGCCCGGCTCAGGTCCGTCCAGCGCGACTCCCGGACCGGCGCGCGGTAGGCCCAGACATTCTCGAAGATGACGCGGTCCAGGCCCGCCCCGGCCAGACGTCGCGTGATCTCCACCACGGGCAGGTTGCCCCGCCCGACGGGCACCCCCAGCACCGAGAGCCGGTCATCAGGGGCATCCCGGCCCGAAAGCATGACGTGATCCTTCAGATGGGCCGCGCGGACGTGGGGCAGCATCGCCTCCAGGGCAGTCCACGGGTCCTCCCCGACCATCATGGAATTTCCGTAATCGTAGAGCGCGCCGATCCATTCACTGTCCGCGTGCGCCACGGCCTGTGCGACCTCCGCGCCCGTGAACTCCTCGTGATTCTCCAGCAGAATTCGCACGCCTGCCGCCTCCGCCAGGGGCGCGACAGCGGCCAGGTCACGGGCCGTCCATTCAACCATCTCCTCCGGCGTCCCCGGATGGCGGGTGTAGGTGCGCACCTGCTGCGCCCCGACCGTGCGCGCCACGTCTAACAGGGCCTTGAGATGGTCCGGCGACGTGCCGCTGGTGTCTATGTCGCACAGCAGTCCCTCCGCCCGGATACGGTCTCGGACCCCGGCAAACCATTCGGGCGTCGTCCCGCCCAGATGGCGATAGCCGGGGCCGTTCGCGCTGATGCAGACCCCGGCAAAGCCGTCGGCCACCGCCCGGTCGATGAAGGCGAACACGTCGTAGCCCGGCGCAAGCCGGAAGTGAAATCGCAGGCTGTAGGTGTGCAGGTACAGGCGCAGAGGCGTCATACGCGGCCCTCTTCAATCTCCGCGATCTGAACCACAGCCGCCCTCCGGTAGCGGTCGCTCAGGGCGGGGTCCCGATCTGCCAGCTCGCGCCGGCGCAGACAGCAGTAGGCGGCCATGCGGTAGGCGAAGAAAGGGGAGAGAGAGGCAAGCCGGTGGATCGTCCCCGGATCGTCGTATGCCTTCACGAAGGTCTCGCATTCATCCCGCGCCAGAGGCGCGTGGTTGAACAGGATCTGAAAGACGGGCGAAAGAAACGCCCAGGCGTCCTCCGCCGGGTCCCCGATGCCCGGACACTGCCAGTCGATCAGGCGGATGCCCCCCGCGCCCACGATCAGGTTGCCCGCGCCCACGTCCGTATGCACCAGCGAGGGGCGTCTCAGCGCCGGACCCTCGACGGGCGTCGGACGAAGGGAGCAAAGCCGGGCCGCCAGGTCATCGTGTCGGATACCCTCCAGAAGGTCATCCCCCTGCGCGAGGATCCCCTCCGGGCCGACCGGCAGGGGCCGAAAGCCCCGGAGCCCCTCCGCCGGGACCGCGCGCAGCCGGCGCAACAGGTCTGCGACGGCTATGACGCCTTCGCGCCACGCCTCTCCCGGCCAGTACTCGTAGACCAGCACCGGGGCGCCCGCCCGAAAAAATGCGACAGGTTCGGGGGCGACTCCGGAGCCGCTCAGGGCGTGGAGGGCGTTCGCCTCGGCTTCTGGGAGGACGGGGAACAGGCTCGCTCCCTCTCCGGAGCGGTAGCGCTTGACCACCCAGTCGAACCCCGCGTCTCTGACCCGGAAATTGTCGTTCCAGAAGCCGCCCGTCAGCGGCGTCACCGTCGGGGCCGCTCGGCCCGTCAACAGCCCCTGCCCGCGCAGCGCATCGAGGACATCAGACGTCGTGGGCTTCATCCCCCGCCCCTCACCACCAGCGCCCGGTCAAAGGCACGCTCAAAGCGCGGCCCGACGGCGCGGGGACGCCAGCCCGCCAGCGCGGGGACGGACACCGCCGCCTCCCCCCTGCGCAGCCGGCACTCCAGCGTCACCTTCGCCCCGCGAGGGCACCGCTCCTCGATGTCATCAGCTAAGGCCAGCAGGACCCCCGCCCGCTCCACCGCAGGGCGGTCCTCCTTGGTCAGCAGCGGGCTGTAGGGCTTCGTGGAGGCGTCTTCGTCCCGCGCGCACCGCACAATCGCCGCCAGCAGGGCGACCTCCCGGTGAGAAAACCCCTTCAGGTCCGCGGCGACCACGATGTCCGCCACGTGCTCGTGGCGGCTGAAGAAGTCCACGCTCCGCCCGATGTCCAGCAGCCTCGCCGCGTGCGCCAGGGCCTCCTGGACCTGCGGGGCGGCGCGAGGCTCCAGGGCCTTCAGCAGGGCCGTCGCCACTAAAGCCCGGCGCTCGGCGGAATCCGCGTCCCAGCTCGCAAACTGCGCGGTCAGGGAGGCGATCGAGGCCTCCCGCACGGCCCGGACGGGCGGGAGGTCGCCGGAGAGGAGGCTGTAGATCACCCCCTCGCGCACCCCCTGGCCGGAGACGCGAATGGCCGGCGCCTCGACCACCTCCATCAGCGCCTCGACCGCCAGCGCCCCCCCCACGATGGAGTCCCCCCGCTCGTTGCTCAGGCCGGGCAGGGCCCCCAACTTCTTGAAGGGGTGCCGGGCGAGCAGCTCGGCGATCTCGCGCACCCGCCTTCGGGAGAGGATGTATCCGTGCACGCGGGTGATCGGATAGCCGTGCGCCCGGCCGTCCATCTTCGCGAGGTTTCTCACCGTTCCGCCCGTGCCGATCAGCTCCTCATTCCGCCTGACAGCGGGGATGCCCGCCTCCTCCAGCAGGTCGCGCACGTGCCGCTTCAGCCGCCGGACCTCCCCCCGGCCCGGCGGGTCGTCGCGCAGAAAGGCGTGGCTGAGCCTGAGCGACCCCAGGGGCAGGCTCCACGCCTTCAGGAGCCGCCGGCCGCGAAACCGGGAGACCTGCACGCTCCCCCCGCCCAGGTCGAACGCAAAACCGTGCTCCACGGGCAGGTCGCGCACGGCCCCGATGAACCCGTAGTGGGCCTCCAGCTCCCCGTCGATGACCTCCAGGCGGAGGCCGAGTTCCCGGCGGACCCGCTGAATGACCTGTCTGCCATTGGCCGCGTCCCGCAGGGCCGCCGTGGCCACGGCCACGATGCGCGCCGCGCCGGCGCCCAGGGCCATCGCGCGGAAGTCCCGGAGTGCCTCCATCACCTGCGCCACGGCCCTGCCGCTCAGGTTCCGGGTCTCGTCCACGTCCAGCACCAGCCGCAGCGCCGCCCTGGTGTTCGCCAGAACCCTCAGGTGTCCGTGCGGATCGAGCCTGTAAACCACGAGACGGGCCGAGTTGGAGCCGATGTCGATCACCGCCACCGGCTCGTGGAGCAGGTCCCGTCTCAGGCCACCTTTGTCAGTCATCATAGGATTCCCCCGACCCCATGACCTTGCCTTCACCCCCTCATTCATAACGCAAAGCCCGTGTGATGTCAAGACAAAACGCGCCCTATCCTGCCTGTCGGGCCTCCTCCAACTCCTCCCGCAGGATGCCCATGACGAGGGTGTCGTGGTACGTCCCCTCCGCATACACCGCCTGCCGGAGCACGCCCTCCTTCCTGAACCCGGCCTTCTCATACGCGCGGATGCCTCGCGGGTTAAAGTCATACACGTTGAGCGAGATGCGGTTCAGGTTGAGCGTCTGAAATCCGTGCCGGACCATGAGCCGTGCCGCCTCGGTCCCGTAGCCCTTCCCCCAGCAGTCCTTCTCCCCGATCACGATCCCGAACATGGCGCTCCGGTGGACCGGGTGGATGTCCTCCAGCCCGGTGTTCCCGATGTGCCGGTCCCCATCTTTCAAGATGATCGCGAGGATCAGGTTCTCCTGGTCCTTGTAAAGTTTTTGGATGTATTCCCGCTCCCTGAGAAGATTCAGAGGAAATCGCCCGGCCATAAGGGTACGGTTGACCTCCGGGTCGTTGAGCCATCGGACGCAAATAGGGACATCCGCCTCCTCAAGAGGGCGGAGGTAGACCTGTTCGCCAATCAGAAAAGGGTTTTGCATCGGCTCTCTCCTTACTGTAATCTCGGAAACAGCGGCGCTCCCGGCGTGATCCGCTCCCCTGAAAACGCCTCCTCGATCTTCTGCGCGGTCTCTGGCAGAAAAGGCGTCAGCCCATAGGCGACAAACCGAACGCCCGCCACCCATCGCCTGAGCAGGTCGTTCAGTCGCCCCCCGGAGCCCTGTTTCAGCAGGTCCCAGGGCCGGGCCTCCTCGATCTCCTGATTCAGGACCCGCACCTGGCCCCAGATCGCCCGAAGGGCGTCGTGAAACCGGAACCCATCCTCCCAGCCCACCCCTGAATCGGAGAATCGGAGAGGGGGAGAAGGGGGGACCCCGCTTCCCCGTTTCTCCGCTTCTCCGCTTCGATCCTGCCTTTTTCCCGTTTCTCCGCTTCTCCGCTTCTCCGCTTCGGCTCTGCCTTTCTCTCCTTTTCCCTGTTTCTCCTGCCTGTACCCCGCCCTCTCGCACAGCGTCTCCACCCGGCGCACCAGGTTGCCCAGCCCGTTCGCCAGGTCCGCGTTGTAGACCTCCCGCAGCCGGGTCTCCGAGAAATCGCCGTCCGCCCCCGACGGGACGGCGCGGAGCAGATAGTGCCGGACAGCGTCACACCCATAGCGCTCCACGAGATAAAACGGGTCCACGGCGTTGCTCAGCGACTTGCCGATCTTCTGGCCGTCCACCGTCAGAAAGCCGTGCGCCCAGACCGTCTCCGGCAGGGGCAGCCCCGCCGAAAGCAGCATGGCCGGCCAGTAGACCGCGTGGAACTTCAGGATGTCCTTCCCGATCACGTGTACCCTGCGAGGACTGTTCAACCAGAAGCGCTCAAACAGGCCCTCGTCTGACCCGTAGCCGAGACCCGTCAGATAGTTCGCCAGCGCGTCGAACCAGACGTAGATCACCTGCGACGGGTCTCCCGGCGTCGGGATGCCCCATCCCCCGGACCGCTCCCGGACGCGCGAGATGCTGAAGTCCTGCAACCCCTGCCGGATAAACCCCAGGGCCTCATTCCGCCGCGTCTCCGGCGCAACCCTGAGCCTCCCCGACGTAATCAACTCCTCCAGCGCCTCCTGATAGGCCGACAGGCGGAAGAAATAATTCTCCTCCTCCACGACTTCAGGCCCTGTTAGATGGGTCGGACAGCGCCCCTCCTCCAGGTCCTTCTCCAGGTAAAAATCCTCGCAGCCCACGCAGTAGAGCCCCCGGTATCGCCTCCGGTAGATGTCCCCCTTCCGGCACGCGCCCCAGAACTTCGACGCCCCCCGGAAGTGCGCCTCGCCGGAGGTCCGGATGAACCGGTCCGCCTCGATGTCCAGCGCCCGGAGCAAATCCTGAAAGACCGCCGCGTTCCGGTCGCACAACTCGCGCGGGGTCAGCCCCTCGCGGGCCGCAGCCTGCACGTTCTTCAGCGCGTTCTCGTCCGCGCCGGTCAGGAAGAAGACCTCTTCCCCCAGCAGCCGATGCCACCGCGCCAGGGCGTCCGCCTGCACCAGCTCCAGGGCAAACCCCACGTGGGGGCGGGCGTTCACGTAGGGGATCGACGTGGTCACGTAATACGTCGCGTTCATGGCATGTCCTCCGCGTGTGAAGGTTCCGGATCGAACTGACAGTCTGATCTCCAACCCAGATGGACACGCGCATGTCGCCGATGCCGCCGGAACGTCGTGAAAAATAGCTGTTGAGCCTTTTCATCAAAACCCTCCCTTGCTTGTCGGAAACAACACGCTGATGCTCTCCCGGTTGTGGATCCTCCGGATCGCCTCCCCGAACAGGGGCGCGACGGAGACCACCTCGACCTTCTCCGAAAGCGTGACCGGCTGGGTCTCGATGGTGTCGGTCACCCGCCGAATACGAGGATGTCGTCTGTGGACACAGGGGCCTCCTTTCTCGTGATACCACCCAAACCAAAGGCCCGCTGCCGAAACTCGACAGCGGGCCTTGAAAATTCTGAAAAAATGAGATCAGGTTCTTTTCAGGTCTCCGGAGGGTCCACCGCCGAGGGCTCGACGCAAAGGGCCGACTTGGCCGTATGGGTATGCATGCCCATGGAGCGGGTGGACACGGCGCACGCCTCCCCTGCCGGGATACCTGCGACACCCCGGTTCACGACCCGACGCGAACATCCGAACAGGGAGAGCGCCATCACAACCTCCAGAGAATATAGATTCGATGCGCCAGAAAGATACAGCCTGGCTCCAATCGTGTCAAGCGTTTTTTAGTAGGGGCGACCGGCCGGTCGCCCCTACTCCGTCTCCAGGGCCTTCGAGTCGAACCGCCGCACGTGCGCCCCGCCCATCGTCACCGTCCCCTTCCACGCATACGGGTCGGCGCCCGCGACCATCACGATGTCCCGGTAGTCCGCCGTGGCCGGGCGCTCCCCCTCTCCCACGCGCCACGGCAGCAGGGAGTAGGCGTTCATGTAGTGGTTGACCAGGACGCGGCGAAGTCTGCTGGACCGGTTCTTGCGCGACCGGTGGAGCAGGTAGCCGTTGAAGAACACCACGTCCCCCGCCCCGCACTCCACCGGGATCTCGGCGCCCTCATCGAACCCGTAGGACTCCGGCGTCAGGTCGAACTCCGCAGGATTTTTGTGGTCGTGCTGAGGGTAGAGATACCCATCCCGGTGCGAGCCGGGGATCACGTAGAGACAGCCGTTCTCGACCGTGGCGTCGTCCAGTGCGATCCAGCCGCCCGTCAGACTCCGGTCGCGCGTGGGGATGTAGACCTCGTCCTGGTGCCAGGCCTGCCCCGGGAACTTCGGAGGCTTGAGGAACAGCATGGACTGCATGCACTTGACGTTGGGCGCGACGACCTGGCTGAGCGCCTCCGCGACGCCCCGGTGGGCCACCGCCTCCCGCATGAACGGGCTGATGCGGTGCGGGTGGTGGATGCAGAGATACTGCGCCAGCGCCGCCTCGTCCGAAGTGCCGGGAGGGACGGGGGGCAGGTGCTCGCACGGGTACTCGCCCCGGCACAGCCGGACCGCGTCCGCCCGCATGGCCTCCACCTCGGCGGGACCGACCAGCCCCTCCACGACGAGAAACCCGTTCTCGTGATAAGACGCGACCTGCGCGGGTGACAGCTTCATGGATGTCTTCCTTTATTTGCTTACCGCGTAAAAATCGTCCCCCGCACGTAATCCGCCTCTTCGGACGCCAGGAACGCCAGGACCCTTCCGACCCCCTCCGGGTCGCCCAGATGAGGCCGCTGCGAGGACACGGCCTCCTCCGGCGACCGCCCCGCCTGCCGCGCGGCCTCCGCGATCTGCGCCCGCTTCAGCGGCGTGTCCAGATTGCCGGGGCACACGACGTGGACGCGGATCTGGTCCGCGGCCAGCCGGTCCATCAGCGTCAGCCCGAACCCGTGCACCCCCCCCTTGCTCGCCCCGTAGGCGAACGACGAACTCCCCCCCCTCACCCCGGCGCCCGACGCGACGCAGACGATGACGCCGCGCCCCGCCCGCCTCAGGGCAGGGACGGCGTGCTTGACGCAGAGGAAAGTCCCCTTCAGGTTGACGTCGATCACGCCCTCCCAGACCGCCTCCTCGAACGCCTCCACCGGCGTCATCGACCCCCTCAGGACGCCCGCGCAGGTGATCAGGGCGTCCACCCGGCCAAAGCCCGCCTCCGCCCCGGCGATCAACCCCCGGGCGTCCGCCTCCTGCGTCACATCCGTCCGCACGAACCGCGCCTGGCCGCCCGCCTCGACGACCTGAGACACCACCTTGCAGCCATCCGCCTCGTTGACGTCCCCCACCACGACCCGCGCCCCCTCCCTGCCACACACCAGGGCCGTGGCCCCCCCGATCCCCGTGGCCCCACCTGTGATAACAATGACCTTGTCGCGAAGTCGCATGATGTTCTCCTCATTATACAGCTTTTCACGATTCCTGTGCAGGGGGCTATATCGAGAGCCTGATTCAAAAATCGCTGCGGCTCTGGCCCTCTCCCCGTCAGGCTGCGCCTGCCACCCCTCTCCCGTGTACGGGAGAGGGGAAGCCGAGCGTCAGCGAGGCGGGGTGAGGGCCTGTGCGCCAGGCGACGTCGTTACATACACAAGATTTATGAAAAGTCATTTAGCCTCACGCCGGCTCCTGCTGCGTCATGCAGTGCAGCGTCCCCAGCCCCCACACCAGGTCCACCGCGTGAATCCCCACGACCCGCCGTCCCGGAAAAAGGTCCGCCAGAACGGAGAGGGCCACGCGGTCCTTCGCGTCGTTGAACGTGGGGACCAGCACGAGGCCGTTGGCCACGTAGAAATTGGCGTAGCTGGCCGGGAGCCGCTGTCCGTCAAAGATCACCGGGTCGGGCATGGGCAGGGTCACGACCCGCAGCCGGCGCCCGTCCTGGTCCGTCATCCCCCTCAGCAGCCTCAGGTTCTCTCGCAGCGGCTCGTAGTTCTCGTCCCCCGCGTCCTCCTCGCTCGCGATCGCGACGGTCCTGGGGTTCACGAACCGGGCCAGGTCGTCCACGTGCCCGTGCGTGTCGTCCCCCGCGATCCCCCGCCCAAGCCAGAGCGTCTTTCGGACGCCCAGGTAGTCCGCCAGGACGCGCTCCACGTCCCCCCGCGTCAGCCCCGGATTTCGCGCCTGGACAGGGCTCAGCAGACACTCCTCGGTCGTCAGCAGCGTCCCCCGGCCGTTCACGTCGACGCTCCCCCCCTCCAGCGCCACGCGCCGGCGCCGGCCCCTGACCATCGCCGTCGGCCTCCACTCCCGCAGCCGGAGGGCCCTTCGGATCAGGCCCGAGACCCGGTCGTCGCGCCGCCAGTCCGGGTACTTGGCCCAGGCGTTGAACCTCCAGTTCGTGGCCGCGACCTCCCCGCCCCGCTTGACGAAGATCGGGCCGAAGTCCCGCGTCCAGGCCCGGTCCGTCGGAAAACGGAAGAAGTCGACCCGGCTCAGGTCCACCCCGCCCCGCGCGAGCAGGGACGACGCCCGCCGCTCCGCCCCCGCGTCCTGCGCCAGGATGCGCACCCGCTCGGCGCGGTGCAGGCGCCTCACGATCTCGACGTAGACCCACGGGATCGGCCCGAACTTTCCCGGCCAGTCGTCCCGGTTGTGCGGCCAGGCGATCCAGGTGGCCGCGTGGGGCTCCCACTCGGCGGGCATCCGGTAGCCCAGGCGGGCAGGCGTGTCGGTCATGTCGCGGTTAATCGATCAACCTCTTCGTGATCCCGTCGTACATGTCGACGCGGCGGTCGCGCAGGAACGGCCAGTGGCGTCGGATGGTCTCCAGCCTCCGGAGGTCGCACTCCGCCACCAGGACCTCCTCCCGGTCGTGCGCCGCGCGCGCCAGCACGGCCCCGAACGGATCGCAGACGAACGACCCCCCCCAGAACTCCAGCCCCCCGTCCGCCGGGCCCTCGTGCCCCACCCGGTTCACGGCGGCCACGTAGACCCCGTTGGCGATGGCGTGAGAGCGCTGCATCGTCTGCCAGGCGTCGTACTGGGCCTCCCCGTGCTCCGCCTTCTCCTTCGGGTGCCAGCCGATGGCCGTGGGATAGAACAGGAGGCTGGCCCCCTGCAGCGCGGTCAGCCGCGCCCCCTCCGGGTACCACTGGTCCCAGCAGACCAGCACGCCGATCCGCCCGACCCTCGTGTCGAACGCCCGGAACCCCAGGTCGCCGGGGGTGAAGTAGTATTTTTCGTAGTAGAGGGGGTCGTCCGGGATGTGCATCTTCCGGTAGATGCCCAGCAGCGCCCCATCCCCGTCGATCACCGCCGCCGTGTTGTGATACACCCCGGCGGCCCGCCGCTCGAACAGGGACGCCACCACCACAGCGCCCGTCTCCCGCGCCACGCCCGACAGCCGCTCCGTCGTCGGTCCGGGGATCGGTTCAGCCAGGTCGAACCGGGCAACCTCCTCCCGCTGGCAGAAATAGGGTGTCCGGAACAACTCCTGAAGGCAGACGACCTGCGCCCCGCGCCCTGCCGCCTGCCGGATGCCGGAGACGGCCCTGGCGAGGTTCTCCTCCGCATCCGGGCCGCACGACATCTGCACCAGGCCCACCTTGAACGTCTGCGGTGTCTGGCTCATGGCAGTCCCTAAAGAAATAGCGTGGAAACAA
>CAYRZX010000014.1:1680-9319 GCA_964428665.1 uncultured Gemmatimonas sp. | reverse complement strand
TTACTCCTTCACCACCCACACCTTGATCTTCCCCTCCACCTCCGGGTGGAGCCGGATGCCGACGGTGTACACGCCGAGCGCCCGGATCGGTTCGTCCAGGAGGATGTTGCGGCGGTCGATGTCGTAGCCCTTCTCCTTGAGCAGGTCTGCGACGTGCTGATTGGTGACCGACCCGAAGATCTTGTCCTCCTCCCCCACCGGAACGACAGCCGTGCAGGAGACCTTCTCCAGCTCCTTGACCAGCGCCTCAGCGGTGCGCCTGGCCTTGTTCTGGAAGATCTCCTTCTGCCGCTTCTCCGCCTCGTACACGGCCATGTTCGACCGGGTCACCCGGAGGGCCAGCCCCCTGGGCATCAGGTAGTTCCGGGCATAGCCGTCGGCCACCTGGACGATTTCGCCGGCCTTGCCCAGCTGCTCGTGGTCCTCTTTGAGTATCACTTTCATGGAAATGGTCCTCTCAAGGTCAGCTATCAGCTATCAGCTATCAGCTATCAGCTATCAGCCAAGATTACTCTTGTCTTTTGCTGATAGCTGACGGCTGACGGCTGATAGCTTTTTTATTTCACCGCCTCCGCGGAGAAGGGCAGGAGGGCGATGTGCCGGGCCTGGGCAATGGCGCGGGCGAGGGCCCGCTGGTGCCGGGCGCAGGTCCCGGAGATGCGCCGGGGGATGATCTTCCCGCGCTCCGTGATGAAGCGCCGCAACCTCCGCTCGTCCTTGTAATCGATCCGCTCGCTCTTGTCCTCGCAGAAACGGCAGGTCTTGGTCCTGGGCTTTCGCTCGTTCATGGCCTCTCCTTACGCCTCCTCGGTGTCTTCGTCTTCGGCGTCCGAATCTTCTGCGCCGCCGCGCGACTTTCCGGCAGGCTCAAGCGTCGCCACGGGGGGCCTCGGGCGATCCCCCAGCGCCTCCTGACGGATCGCCTCTTCACGCGTGACAAACTGTTTTCGAACGAGGACCATGTGGCGGATGATCCCCTCATCCAGGCGGCACGCCTGCTCCAGCTCCCGGAGGAGGTCTCCGTTGGAGCGGAACTGAATCAGGGTGTAAAACCCCTGCTGGCGCTTCCGGATCTCATAGGTCAGCTTTCGCATCCCCCACCGCTCCACGTGGACGACCTCGGCGCCCCTGGCCCCCAGGAGGGCCGTGACCTTCTGGACGCGGCTGTTGATCTGATCCTCCGGCAGCTGCGAGTCCAGGATCAACGTCAGTTCGTAGTTATTCATTTTAATCCCTTTTATTAAACTCATTCATGGCGGACTCGATCCCCTCTCTCAGGACCACGCGCAGGGCGTCGGTCGCCCGCCCCACCATCTCTGAGACCGCCTCCCGCTCGTGGGGGGCAAAGACACCCAGCACAAAATCGATCATCTCCTCGCCCTCCGGCGGGGCCCCGACCCCCAGGCGGAGGCGCGGAAACGCCGTCGTGCCCAGACACTCGACGATCGACAGGAGGCCGTTGTGCCCGCCGTCGCTCCCCCTGCGCCGGATGCGGATGCGGCCCAGAGGGAGCTGGACATCGTCCACGATGACGAGGAGGTCTTCGGGCGTGGCGCCGAACCGGGACAGGGCCTCTTTGACGGCAACCCCGCTGGAGTTCATGAAAGTCGCCGGTTTGACCAGGGCCACCTCCTGCCCCTCGCTCGCGACGACGGCGTAACCATAAGAGGCGTCTGAGGACCAGACCGGACGAAGGCCCTCCGCGAAGGCATCCACGACCAGGAAGCCGAGATTGTGTCGAGTCGCGGCGTAGCGTGCCCCGGGGTTGCCCAGGCCGACCACGGCGCGCACGGCCTATTTCTCCTCCTCCTCGTCCTCCTCCTCTTTCTTCCCCCGCTCCACGCTGAGTTCCGGCTCCTTGACCTCCTCTTCGGCCACCGGGGCCTCTCCCGGAACGGCCTCCTTGATCACGGTGGGCGGGACCACCAGGAAGACGAGACGCTCCGGGTCCGTCACGATGCGGCTGTCAACGCCCATCAGGTCCCGGATGTGGAGCGACTTGTTGATGCCCAGGCCGGTGACGTCCACCTCGATCTTCTCCGGGATCTCCGCCGGGAGGCACTCCACCTCCACGGTGTGGAGCGAGTGTTCGAGAATGCCGCCCTCGCTCCGCACGCCGACGGGTATCCCGACCGCCACCACGGGCACCTCACGCCGGATCTTCTGCGTGAGCGAGATGTGCTGGAAATCCACGTGGAGAAGGCCCCCGTCGATGGGATGGTGCTGGATCTCCTTCATCAGCGTGATCCGGCCTCCGTTCTCCTCCCCATCCAGGGTGAGGTTGACGATGGCGTTGCGGCCTGACGTGTGCAGGAGGGTCTCCATCTCCCGCATCTTCACCGCGATGGGAATCGGCGCCTCTCCGACCCCGTAGACGACGGCGGGCAGGAGCCCGGACCTTCTGAGATGTTTGGCCACCTGTTTGCCCAACCCCGTGCGATGCTCCCCTTTCAGGGCGATCTGAGCCATAGGACCTCCTTAAGGCGCGGGACCTGCCCCACGCCCGGTGCATTTTCATTTTCTGCCGGGCGAGGATTCGAACCTCGATAGGCGGCTCCAAAGGCCGCAGTCCTGCCGTTGGACGACCCGGCACCAGTATGTCTGCGCGGCCGCCGCCACGACCTCAGCGGTCCACGATCAGCGGTCTGCTCAGAAAGACCCGTCGGCCACCCTGCCGAAGCGCGGCCGCCGCCCGGCCTGCCGCCGCCGCGTCGAAAAAGACGCCGTAGAGGACCGACCCGCTCCCGGTCATGCAGCAGGCCTCCGCGCCCGCCCCCTCAAGGGCTCGCCGGAGGTCGCGCAGAACAGGCCACGCCTCCGCCACCACAGGCTCAAAGTCGTTCTCCACGCACGCAAAGAGGTCGCGGGCGCAGAGGGGGCCGGTCATCGTAGAATTTATAAGATTAATATATTTCGACCGGCCTGTCAAGCCCAAATTGACCCGCCCGGAGACCTGCCGATAGGCCCATCCGGTGGAGACCTGAAAGGGGGGTTGGACCAGGACGTAATGGACCTCCGACGCCCACGCGACATACCGGAGGACCTCTCCCCTCCCGGAGACGACGGCGGTGCCGCCCCGGAGGAAAAACGGGACGTCGGACCCGATGCCCAGGGCCATCTCCCGGAGCCTGCCTTCCGGCGCCCCCAGCCCCCAGGCCCGGTTCAGGGTGCGCAGGACCGCGGCGGCGTCAGCGCTCCCCCCCCCCAGGCCGGCCCCTGCGGGGATCTCTTTGGTGAGCGAAACCCGGACGCCCCGGTCAAACCCGGTCGCCCCCCGGAGGGCCTCGACAGCCCGGTGGACCAGGTTCTCCGGCCCGACCGGCAGCGCCGGGTCTGAGCAGACGACCTCGGTCTGTCCGGCGGAGATCTCCTCAAAAGCCAGGCGGTCGCAGAGGTCGACGGTCTGAAAGACCGACAGGATGTCATGATAACCGTCAGGCCTCCTGCCGAGGACCTTCAACCCCAGGTTCAGCTTGGCGTAGGCCCTTGTCTCTGCGAAAAGACCCATGCTCCAAAACTACCTTTTCAGCAGGTCGAAGTCAAGCCCTGGCGCTCATTTCAAAAAAAGATTGACGGAACCTGGAAAATATAATATATCATGCTGGTTTTGGAGCGACTTGCAGGTGAGCTTGCGAGGTCCGAAAAAGAGGGGTCGGGACCCCTGTTCGAGGAGGTGCGGGCAATGTCCATAGAGCTGCTCAAGAAGGTCTCCCTCTTCGAGGGTCTGAACGACCACGAACTCAAGGCCCTGGCCGACACCACGGTCACGCGCACGTTTCCCAAAGACAACGTCATCATCCTGGCGGAGGACCGGGGGGACACCCTGTTCGTCATCCAGAGCGGGCGCGTCAAGGTCAGCATCGTCAGCGAGGACGGCAGGGAGGTGATCCTCTCCACCCTCGGCGAGGGGGACTTCTTCGGGGACATGTCGCTGCTGGACGGGAAGCCCCGTTCGGCAAACGTCACGGCCACCGAGGAGACGAACCTCCTGATGCTCCGCAGAGACGATTTTATCCGGCTGATCCAGACCATCCCCCAGATCGCCATCAAGCTCCTGGCGGTGCTGGCCGGCCGGCTCCGAAAGACCGACCGGAAGATCGAGGGCCTGGCCCTCTCCGACGTCACGGGCCGGATCACGCAGACCCTGCTCCAGCTCGCGGAGGACCAGGGCGCTTACACGGGGGAGGGCATCCTGATCCGCAACCGCCCCACGCACCAGGAGCTCGCCAACATGTCGGGCACCACGCGAGAGACGGTCTCCCGCGTCCTCAAGCGCCTGGAGAACCAGGGATACATCACCTATCGGGGACGGGACCTCATCATCCTGAAGGATGACCTGCCGCAGAAGGACGCATAGCGCAGGGCGTTTGACGCCCTGCGCTATGCGCTCTGCCATCTCTTATGCACGATACGTTTTCGATTCTCCTGGTCACGGAAGATCACGGGCTTGAGGAGACGCTCCTGCGCGTGCTGCGCGGTGAGGAGAGGCAGGTGCTCGTCTCGGAAGGGCTCCGGAAGGGGCTGCGGCTCCTGAGCCAGGGGGGGGTCGACCTGCTGCTGATCGACGGGGCCTTGCCGGAGGAGGGTCTGAGCCGTCTGCTGCAGACAGGCAGGGCCTCCGACCACAATGTCTACATCTTTGTCATGGCCGATGCCGCGAACCTCCCTGCCAGCCTGGAGGTGGACGGCATCCTCGGACGCCCGCCGGACGCCGAGCGGCTTCGGAACATCGTGGCGCGGGCCGAGAGGCGGCGAAATTTCCTGCGGGACTGCCGGCTGCTGGGCCGTTCGGGCCGGATGCGGGAGGTTCGGGAGAAGGTGGCGCAGATCGCGCCGACGGACGTGATCGTCCTGATCACCGGCGAGAGCGGCACGGGCAAGAGCGTCGTGGCGGAGGCCATCCATCGCCACAGCGGGCGGGCCGATAAACCCTTTCAGGTCGTCAACTGCGGGGCCATCCCCGAAACGCTCCTGGAGAGCGAGCTGTTCGGCCACGAGAGGGGGGCCTTCACAGACGCCAGGTCGCAGCGGAAGGGCATCTTCGAGGCCGCCCACGGCGGCACGGTCCTGCTGGACGAGATCGGCGAGATGTCCCTCTCCGCCCAGGTCAGGCTGCTCCACGTCATCGAGGAGCGGGAGGTCACCCGCCTGGGCAGCGTCCACCCCGTCCCCGTGGACGTCCGGGTCATCGCGGCCACCAACCGGGACCTCGGCGTCGCCGTGCAGAGGGGTGAATTCCGGCGCGACCTCTACTACCGGCTGAACGTCGTGGAGATCCGGATGCCCGCGCTGCGGGAGCGGCCCGAGGACATCCCGGAGCTGGTCGAGGAGTTCGTGGAGGACTACGCCCGAACGCACAGCATCCCTCCTCCCGACTTCGACGAGGGGTCTGTGGAGGTCCTCCGCGCCTACTCGTGGCCGGGCAACGTCCGGGAGCTCCGAAACCTGATCGAGCGCCTGATCGTGCTTTCAAAAGGCTCGACGCTGACCCGGGCCGACGTCCTGCGCCACCTCGACGTGGCGGAGAACGCCTTCACCGCCCCCCGGAACCTCCCCGTCCCGCTCCACAAGACCCCCGACGAGGCCCATCGGGACCTGGTCTACTGGGCGCTGCTCGACCTCAAGAAGGACGTCGCTGAGCTGAAGGCCGCGCTCCTGGGCAATGCCCACCCGGCGTCCGTGTCGATGGGCTATCCGGGGTCCGCTGTGCCGCTCGTGGGCGAGGAGGTCCGGGTGGAGGAGGCGTCCGTGGCCGAGCCTCTGGAGGGCGAGGAGGTCCCCGGCCTGAAATCACTGGCCGAGGTCGAGCGCGACTATATCCGCCAGGTGCTGCAGAGCGTGGGCGGAAACCGGCGCAAGGCGGCCCGGGTCCTGGGGATCGGAGAACGCACGCTCTACCGAAAGATCGACGAGATCGCGGGCCGGTCGGCCCCGGATCGCAGGCGCAAACCCACCGGCGATGAAAACCCGTAGGGGCGATCCTTGCCTGCCCTGAGCAACGTCGAAGGGTGATCGCCCTTCTTTTGAAGGGGATGTCATGCCCGATTTTGAAGGCCACGACGCCATCCTGATGATCGCCGCGTCCGAGACCAGCCCGGACCTCTACTACGCCTCCGGGTTCCTGGCCCCGGACGATTTCGTCTATTTTGAGACCCCCCGCCAGAAGGTCCTGCTGATGAGCGACCTGGAGATCGACCGGGCGCGGGCCGGGTCCCGCGCCGACCTCGTCCTGTCGATCTCGAAACACGAGGAGGCCGCCAAAAAAGCGGGCGTGGAGAACCCGACGGCCCTCGACGCCCTGGACCTGGCCCTGCGCGAGCACGGCATCCGGAGCCTGCTGGTCCCCCGCAAGTTCCCGGTGGAGGCCGCCGACTTCCTGCGCGGAAGGGGGTTCCATCTGAGCTTCAAAAAGGGGTCCATCCTGCCGGAGCGGGAGACGAAGTCCGACGCGGAGATCGCGCGCATTCTGGAGGTCCAGAGACACACGGAGGCCGCGATGGACAGGGCCATCCAGGCCATCCGGGAGTCGGAGGTCCGGGCCGATGCCCTCTACCGGGACGGACAGCCCCTGACGGCGGAGGCAGTCAAGCGCATCGTGGCCTTTGACCTCATGGAGCGGGAGTGCATCGCCCAGCACACCATCGTCGCCTGCGGCGACCTCGGCTGCGACCCGCACAACCGGGGCGCCGGCCCGCTCAGGGCGGACCAGACCATCATTCTGGACATCTTCCCCCGCTCCTCCGAGTCCGGCTACTATGGCGATCTGACCCGGACGGTGGTCAGGGGCCGGGCCTCGGACGCAGCCCGGAGGGTCTACGACGCGGTCGCCCGCGCCCAGGAGGTGGTCTTCGAACGCCTCAGGGCAGGGGCGGACGGCGTGGCGATCCACCAGGCGGTCGCGGACCACTTTGACCACCTCGGCTACAGGACCGGCGAGGTCAACGGCCGCCTGCAGGGATTCTTCCACGGCACCGGGCACGGCGTCGGCCTGGAGATCCACGAGCCCCCGCGCATCAGCAAACGGGGCGACACCCTGCGCGCCGGGCACGTCGTCACCGTGGAGCCGGGCCTCTACTACCCCGGCGTCGGCGCGGTCCGCATCGAGGACCTCACGGTCGTGACGGAGGACGGCTACCGGAACCTGACGAGATGTCCGAAGGTCCTGGAGGTATGACGTAGGGGCACGGCTTGCCGTGCCCTGTAAAAATGATGTAGGGGCGCGGCACGCCGCGCCCTTGTAAACGCCAAGGAGATGATGTTGCCATGCCCGTTCAGCCTCCCCCGATGATTACCATGGACGAGGCCATTCAGATCGTCCTGGAGCGCACGCCAACCGTCGAGGTCGTCGAGGCCGGCTTTCGCGACGCCCTGGGCCGTGTCCTGGCCTCGGACGTGCGGTCCGACATGAACATGCCCCCGTTCGACAAGTCCGCGATGGACGGCTACGCCGTGATCGGGGCGGACGTGGCCTCCGCGTCGTCGGAGCGCCCCACGACCCTCAAGGTCGTGGAGGAGGTCCCCGCCGGCGCCGTGCCCACGAAACGCCTCAGCCGGGGGCAGGCCACCAAAATCATGACCGGCGCGCCCATCCCGGAGGGCGCGGACACCGTGGTCATGGTCGAGGACACCGTCCCGGAGG
>CAYRZX010000014.1:0-1580 GCA_964428665.1 uncultured Gemmatimonas sp. | reverse complement strand
GGGGGCGCAGGTCAGGGTCCTGAAACCGACCCCGACGGGCGAGAACATCTGCCTGTTGGGCGAGGACATAAAGACCGGCCAGGTCGTCCTCTCCGCCGGGACCCTCCTCCGGCCCCCCGAGATCGGCGTCCTGGCCTCCGTGGGGGCCGCGCGCGTCTCCGTCCACCGGCAGCCGGAGGCCGCCGTCATCCCCACCGGCGAGGAGATCGTGGAGGCGGAGACCGTCCCGAAGCCGGGGCAGATCCGGAACAGCAACGGCCCCACCATGTGCGCCCAGGTCGTGGCCGCCGGCGCGAAGGTCCACTACCTCGGCATCGCCGGGGACACCCGCGAGGACCTGCTGGCCAAAATCAGGTCCGCGCTGGAGAAGGCCGACGTCGTCCTCCTGTCCGGCGGCGTCTCCATGGGCGAATACGACCTGGTCAAGTCCGCCTTCGCGGAGCTGAGCGTGCAGGTCCACTTCGAGCGCATCCGCATCAAGCCGGGCCGCCCCCTCACCTTCGGGACCCTCGGAAAGAAGCTCATCTTCGGCCTGCCCGGCAACCCCCTCTCCGCCACGCTCGGCATCGAGCTCCTCGTCCGTCCGGCCCTCCGGAAGATGCAGCGCATGAAGGACCTCCACCGCCCGACCGAGACGGCCATCCTGGACGAGGCCTTCGAGCAGAAGCCGGGCCGCAAGCAGTTCGTCCCGGCCATGACGATCCGCCGGAACGGTCAATGGCATACCCGCTGGGTGGGTCACACCGGGTCCGCGGACCTCCTCTCCCTGGCCCGGTCCAACAGCCTCTTCATCGCCGAGGCCGAGGTGAGCCGGCTGGACGCGGGCGCGGAGGTGCAGGTGATCATGCTCGACGAATGGGTGTGAGAAGGGGACAGAGATGGACAGGATGGGCAGGATGAAAAGGAGGTCCTGAATGGCGACCAGGAAAAGTAGAAAGAAGGTCATGAGCGCCAAAGAACACGATGCCGCGTTCAGAGCTACAATGAAGCAGATTGACGCCATTTTGAAGCGGATGGATGAACGAGAGAAAAAGATGGCCCCCATGATACGAGAACTGCGGAAGTTCGTGAATGAATAGATCATCCAACCGTGAGATGCGCCTCACAGCTCTGGAGGTACAGATACGAGATGTTGCAGAGCACCAGAAGACCATTGCTGCGAGAGCGGATCGCATAGAGGAAAGGCTGGACCTGCTCACCAGCGCCATTCTGAAGCTCAGCCGCGAGCTTGGCGCCCAGCGCGCGAAATACCCTCTGGACTAAAGCCCGTCCCCCTGCCCTCCTCGCGCCCCGGATCGTCGCCCGCCGGGGTTTTTCTTTTGCCGTCCTGCTGAACCCCAAAAACACGTAGGGGCGACCGGCCGGTCGCCCCTACAATATTATCCGCCATATTTGCAGACGACGCCGATCACTTCGCCCCGTAGATCGGAGATGAATCTCCGATCTACCTGTAACGCGCCCGGCTGCGCCGGGCTGAAGTCCGATTTATCGGACGCATACAAAGTAGCAGGGCAGAGAACAGTGGCCGGGAACGCGACGGCCAGGAGCGTTTGGGGTGGTGGCCTCATGGGAGCGTTAGG
>CAYRZX010000013.1:0-38527 GCA_964428665.1 uncultured Gemmatimonas sp. | reverse complement strand
TTTCGGAGGCCGTGAGCCTGAGCGCCCTGGGCGGCGTGGCCGGCATCGGCCTGGGTATGGCCGTGTCCCGCGCGCTGGCCGTCACGATTGGGTGGAAGACGATGGTTCCGATGTGGGCGGTGGGGATGGCGTTTGCCGTGTCGGGGACGGTGGGGATCTTCTTCGGCTTCTATCCGGCCTGGAAGGCGTCGCGCCTGGACCCGATTGAGGCGCTGAGGTACGAGTAGAAAAGAAAGTGCTGAGTCCTGAGTGCTGAGTCCTGAGTAAAAAGCAAAGGATGGGTCCTTTTGGCTGTTCTCAGGACTCAGGACTCGGAACTCGGAACTGTTTTTCATCCGGGGGCTTGAGGAGGTAGCCATGTTCGGCGACATCGGATTTATGGAGTTGCTCATCATCTTCCTGGTGGCCCTGCTGTTCTTCGGGGCCAAGCGTCTGCCCGAACTGGCCGGGGGGCTGGGCAAGAGCATCCGGGAGTTCAAGAAGGGGATGAAGGACGTTCAGGACGAGGTGACGAAGGAGATCCACCAGCCTTCGAACAATGTCCCCAAGAGCGACGAGAAGACGGTGCATCAGTCCTGAGTCCTGGGTCCTGGGTCCTGGGTCCTGAGTAAAGGCAAAAGCCCTCTGTCTTTACTCAGCACTCAGGACTCAGGACCTGTTTTTGTCGTGAGGTCTTACCATGCCGGATGAGGAGGTCTCTCGCACGGCGAACATCCGCTGGGTGGCGGCCGCCGGCGCGATTTCTCTGCTGATCGTGGCCGGAGTGGCCTGGTATCTGCTGCGCCCGACCAGGGTCACGAACATTCAGGACATGCATACGCTCGTCGAGCGCCTCGACGACATGCACAAGCAGATCGAGACCCGCCAGCAGTCCATTGCCGAGGCGGTGCGGAACTTCAACGCCACCCACCCCGACGACCCGATCAAGGTCGAGGACGTCAGGGCGCTCAAGCTGAAGGACCTTCAGCATCAGATTCTCCAGCGGATGGTGAAGGCCGAGAAGGACGTCTCCTATCAGGGGCTGCTGGACGAGATCGGGCGGCAGGACACGGAGATCAGCCGGCTGAACAACGAGATCGCGGCGATCCAGGCCCGTCTGCCGGAGCCTGTGGTGGCGAAGAGGGGGGACACCCACCACGACCTGTCGATGAAGTTTCTGACCGAGAAGAAGGGGCTCCTTTCCGAAAAGGCCAAGGAGATCCTGGACAAGATGGCCGTCGTGGAGGACATCGTGCCGGGTTTCCAGGTCTGGATGATGTACGACGAGACGACGAGCGTGTTCGGGAGTTTCGTGACGCAGGGGACGGCGTCCATCTCGCCCCGCAGGGCGCAGGTCCGGTCGAAGCGGGCGCTGATGGTCAGGATCGAGAAGGCGCAAGAGGGGCGGAAGAAGGCGGAGGCGCAGGTGGAGACCCTGGCCTCCGAGAAGGCGGAGCTTCAGCAACAGATGGAGCAGACCGCCTCGGCGCTGCAGGCGCAGGTGGAGGCCGCCCGGCAGGAGAAGGAGGAGGCGCAGCGCCGGGCGAAGGAGAAGGAGCAGGCGTTCCTGGAGGCGGAGCGGCAGATGAACTCCTTCTTCTACGCGGTGGGCAACCTGGACGAATTCAAGAAGCGCGGGGTCGTGAAGGGCGGGAAGATCGGCCAGGCCGGGAACGAGGTGTTCTCGGAGTCTCTGGACCTGCGGCTGGACACGGTTGTGAGCCTTTCGGCGGGCGACGGAGGGCTGGGGCGGATCGGGTCGGTGAAGGTGTTTCCGTCGTCCCTCAAGAAGGGGAAGGACTATGACATCTTCTATGGGTCTGACCGTCAGCTCGCGACGGTCAAGGTCCTGAACCGGGAGGCCTTCCTCCAGGCCCGGCGCATCGTCTTTGGGATTGAGGATTGAGAGGCCCGGCGCGCGCCGGGGGGTATTTGTAGGGGCGATCGTTCGACTGCGCTCACGACGCAGTCCTTGTGATCGCCCTTATCTTTTGACAGAGAGATCACCTTTATGCCAGACCGACCGAACCTGCTGCTGATCCTGACGGACCATTTCCGGGGCGACTGCCTGGGACGCCTGGGGCGCACGGCCGCCGAGACGCCGCACCTCGATTCGCTGTCGCGGCAGGGGGCTGTCTTCACGCAGGCATACACGCCGTGCCCCTCCTGCATCGCGGCCCGCCGCTCGTTGATGACCGGGCAGACGCCCTACACGCAGGGGATGGTCGGATACAAGGACGGGCTGCCCTGGCCCTACCGGACGACGCTGGCGGGGGAGCTGACGCGTGCCGGGTACCAGACGGTCAACATCGGCAAGACGCATTTCCATCCCCCCCGGCTGCACCTGGGGTTTGAGCAGCTGATCCTGCCTGAGGACCACTCGGAGTGGCTGGCCCGGCAGCCGGGCATCGACGTGGAGAAGACCGCGCACGGGGTGCACGGCAACTCCTGGATGGCCCGCCCGAATCACCTGCCGGAGCGGCTGATGGAGGAGACCTGGTTCGTGGGCCGGGCGCTGGAGTTCCTGCGGAAGCGCGACCCGACGCGGCCCTTCTTCCTCTGTCTGTCGTTCAACGGCCCGCACCCGCCCTGGTGCCCGCCGCAGGTCTATTACGACCAGTTCATCGGGCGGGACCTGCCGATGCCCGTGGTGGGCGACTGGGCGGAGCGGCACGCGCAGGAGGCGGGCGCGTCGCTGGATGTGAACACGTGGCGGGGGAAGCTGCCGGACCATCTCAACCACCGCGCGCGGGCGGCCTATTTCGCCTATCTGGCTTACCTGGACGCGCAGGTGGGACGGCTGGCGAACGCGCTGATGCGGGGCGGGCTGATGAACCACACGTTCATGATCTTCACGTCGGACCACGGAGAGATGCTGGGGGACCACCATCTCTGGCGGAAGACTTACGCCTACGAGGCGTCGGCGCGGGTGCCGTTCGTGGCGCATGCGCCGGGCGGGATGGAGATCGAGCGGGGCCGGGAGATCCCTCAGGTGGTGGGGTGGGAAGATGTCATGCCGACGTTCCTGGAGGTCGCGGGCGCGCCCGTGCCCGACTGCGTGGAGGGGCGGAGCGTCCTGCCGCTGCTGCGCGGGGAGGCGGAGGGGTGGCGGGAGTACTACCACGGAGAGCACTCTCCCTGCTACCACCCGGAGAACGCCAACCAGTTTTTGACGGACGGCCGGTGGAAATACATCTGGAACCCGATCACGGGGGAGGAGCAGCTGTTCCACCTGGCCGGGGACCCGCAGGAGTTGAAGGACCTGGCCGGAGCATCCTCCGCAGCCGATGCGCTGAAGCTGTGGCGGGGGCGCATGGCGAGGGAACTGGCCGGGCGAGAGGAGGGGCTGTCGGACGGGGAGCGGTTGACTCCAGGCAAGGTGCCGGTCTGGAGGGGAGGGGATGCGGGGGATGTGCATCTGGGATAACGAAGGGAGGAGACGATGAGCGCTTCTGACAGAGAAGGGGAGTGGAAGGAGCTGTTCAATGGCCGGGACCTGACCGGCTGGCGGGCGCTGAGCGCGGACGGGCGGCACGAGTGGCAGGCCGCCGGGTCCCTGCCCCTGCACCCTGAGGACCCGCGCCGGTTCGCGATCGGGCCGGGAGGGGGGATCCTGGTCAACGGGCCGGGCGGGCGCACGCCCAATCTGCTGACCGGGGCCGAGTATGGCGACTGCGAGCTGCACATCGAGTTCGTGATGTCGAAGGGGTCGAACTCCGGGGTCTACTTCATGGGGCACTATGAGATCCAGGTGCTGGACAGCTGGGGGGCGACTGAACTGAAGTACGGGACCTGCGGCGGCATCTACGCGCGCTGGATCGACGAGAAGGCCGTGGGGGGAGCCCCGCCCAGGGTCAACGCAAGCAGGCCGCCGGGGGAGTGGCAGACCTACGACGTGATTTTCAGGGCGCCGAGGTTCGACGCGGCGGGGAACAAGGTCGCCAACGCGACGTTCGTGCGGGTGGTCTGGAACGGGGTGGTGGCGCACGAAGACGTGGAGGTGGACGGCCCCACGCGGGGGGCGATGCCGGGACCCGAGCGGCCCCGGGGTCCGCTGATGCTGCAGGGGGACCACGGGCCGGTGGGCTATCGCCACATTCGCCTGAGGGAGATGAAAGGAGCCTGATCGTGAACTCTGCGAAAGTCCACCATCCCGTGTATCCGGTCTCGTTGACGCCGGAGCGGGTCGAGGAGTTGCGGCGGGCGGTCGCGCCGCTGATGGGGATGGACGAGGCGGACGTTGTCGCGCTCGTGCCGGACCGGACGGGGTTCCGGTTCATGGGGTGCCCGAACTGCGAGGAGGGGACGCAGGAGGGGCAGCTCGACTGGTCGATTGAAGACCCACATCGCGTACGATGCCGGTACTGCGGGATGGTGTATCCCGGCGAAAAGTACCCGGAGGACCGGGTGATGAGGTTGACCAACCCGGTGGGCGTGGAGGTGGAGTACCCCTACTGGGAGGACGAGACGGGGTACCGCTACTTCTTCAGCGCGAGGGGCTGGCGAGCGGCGCGGACCTACTTTTCAGGCCGGGCGCAGGACCTGGGGGAACTTTACCAGGCGACGGGAGACAGGCGCTATGCGCGGAGGGCGGCGCTGATTCTGGACGCCTTTGCGCGATACTATCCGGGGTTTTTAGTGAGCCAGGACTGGCCGCACCGGCCCAAGGGGTTTGTGCTGGAACCGCCGTATCCCAACGGCGGGGGGAAGTGGGGACGGTGGCAGTCCGACGAGATGCCCACCGACTGCGTGTTTGCATACGATTCTATTTATTCGAGCGGGGAGCTGGAGCGGCTGTCGGAGGGGGCCGGGGCGGACGTGAGGGCGTGGATCGAGCACGACTTCTTCCGGGGGGCGATCCGGCAGGACGGGTTCACCGGACCGACCTACGGCAACGCCAGCCCGCGCATTTACGAGGGCTACGCGGTCATCGGGCGGGTGCTGGGGGACCCGGGCCTGGTGCACGAGGCCGTGCGGCGCAGCCGGGGGATCTTCGAGCGGAAGTTCTTCTTCGACGGGTTCTGGTGCGAGGGGAGCGTGGGGTATCACGAGATGACGATGCACGGGATGCGGCGGGTCTTCGACGCGCTGCGAGGTCACTCGGACCCGCCGGGTTACTCGGACCCGGAGGACGGGGCGCGGTTTGACGGCCTGGACCTGGAGCGGGACATCTCGATCATCCGCCGGGCGAAGGGCATCCGGGGGGTCTTCCGGTATCCCGACGGGCGAGCGCTCCCGACGCACGACAACCACGCCCATCCGACCCATTTAGACGCCCCGGAGAGGTCCGTCTCGACGCTCTTTTCCAGCGTGGGGCACGCCTGGCTGGGGCACGGGGCGGGGGAGGAGCAGACGCAGGTCCATCTCCATTTTTCCGGGGGCTACGGCCACGAACACGCGGACAGCCTGGACGTCGCGCTGTTCGCCAAGGGGCATGAACTGCTGTCGGACGTGGGCTACACGCACACGCGGTATCGGGCGTGGAGCACGAGCACGCTGTGCCACAACACGGTGAGCATTGACGAGCAGAGACAGTACACGCGGGGCGACCGGGGGCCGTCGGACGGGCGGCTGCTGGCGTTCGAGACGGCGTCCGGGCCGGTGCAGTGGATGGAGGCGAGCGGGGAGCGGGCGTATCCGGGCCTGGCGAGGGTCTACCGGAGGATGGTGATGCTCGTGGACGTGGGCGGCGGGGAGGTCTACGTGGCGGACCTGTTCCGCGTGGAGGGGGGTTCCAAACACGACTGGGCGCTGCACGGGAGCGCGGATGAGGACGGGGCCGGGTCGGTCAGCGTGGACCTGGCGTCCTTCGGGGAGAACCTGCTGCCCGGCGTGAAGGTGCGATACCCGGAGGGGGAGGCGGACCGGGGGGAGGCGGAGGGGAGGAACCCGGATTATGCGTTCTTCGAGCACGTGGCCCGGGGGGAGGTGGGGGACGGGGTCGCGGTGACGTTCACGGTGGCGGACACAGGGGTCGGGATACGGACGCACCTGCCCGGACAGAAGGGGGCGGAGGCCTTCCTGGGGGACGCGATGTCGTTCCGGCGGGCGGAGGAGAACGACGCGCTGCTGGGCCGCTACCGGATGCCGATCTTCCTCCTCCGGTCGGAGGGGCCGGCGCCGCTGGCGAGCCGGTTTGCGGCGGTGCACGAGTCGTATCGTGGGCGGCCATTTGTGGAGAGGGTCCGCCTGGAGCACCGGTTTGGCGACGCGGAGGGGCCGGTCGTCCTGTCCGTGCGCCATCACGGCGTCACGGACCATATTATACACCGGATCGGGTCGGAGCGGGACGCCGTGGTGGCGGGGCCTATCCTGCTGCGGGGCGAGGTCGGGTTCGTGCGGGAGCGGGACGGGGCGCCGGAGGTGATGGGGCTCTGGGGGGGGACCGAGCTGCGATGGCGGGACTGGGCGCTGCGCGGGGGCGGCGTCTATGAGGGGCGCGTCCTGGACACACTGCGGCGTGAGGCGGGGGCCGAATGCGACGCCCTGGTCGTGGCGGGGGAGGACCTGCCGGAGGGGGAGGTCCTGAAAGGGGGGACAGCGATCGTGACCTTTGGCGATGGGTCCACGCGCGGGTACAGGGTAGAGGGGGTGAGGCGATCCGGCGGAGGGACGCGCGTGATCCTGGACGGCGAGCCGGGGTTCGCCGTGGAGGGGGGAGGGATGCGGCACCTGTTCTTCCCGCTGCGGGAGATCGCCGGGCCGGTGACCTGTCGCATCCGGACGTCGGCTTTCGTGACGCTGGTAACGGATGTCGCACCCCGGATAACGGGTGTGGGACAGGCGAGGTTTGAGACGACCTGAGCGCAGAAGGGAGAAGGAGATGGACCCCCAAACGTATCTCGAATCCATCGTGCCCACGCGCGAGATGGTAACTCATTTTGCAGGCCCTCGGGAAGGAGGGTCCTCCTTCGATCCGGAGCTGGGGTGGGTGCTGCGCGACGGGGTGCGCAAAGACGGCGTGCACGGCTCCAAAGGGTTCTATCGTTACGATCCGGACGGCGCGCGCCGTGCCGTCCACTTTCCCGAACGGCCCTGCCGCGTGCACACCTACGGGGACAGTTTCACGCATTGCGACCAGGTGAGCGACGGGGAGACGTGGCAGGAGTACCTGGCGGCGCATTTCCAGGAGCCGATCCGGAATTTCGGGATCGGGGGCTACAGCGTGTATCAGGCCTACCGGCGCATGCGCAAGGTGGAGCGGGAAGGCGGGGCCGAGTACATCATTCTGAACATCTACGACGACGACCACTTCCGCAATCTGGATGCCTGGCGATCGATCCGCATGGGCGTCCCCGGACGGTTCACGCTCCCGCACCTGCGGGTGGACGTGGAGAACGGACGATGCGAAGAGGTGGAGAACCTCTGCCAAACGCCGGAGGAGGTGTACAGGCTCTGCGACCCGGCGTTCGTGTGGGAGACCTACCGGGACGACCCGACGCTGCGCGCGACGCTGGCCCGGAAGGCAGGGGAGAAGGCCTCGTCCGAGATGGTGACGGCAGTGGCCGCGGGGTTCGGGGCGCGGGCGGACCGGTTTCCTTATGGCGACCCGGCGGCGCGGGCTTTCAAGATCCACACGGAGGCGGCCCTCTACGCGACCCGGCGGGTGCTGGAGATGACCGAGGCATTCGTCCGGGAGACGGGCAAGAGGCTGATGGTAATGCTCTCCTTCAACCGGGGCCACACGGCCGAGGCCCTGACGGGCAGGCCGAACTTCGACCAGACATTCCTGGACTGGCTCCGGTCGCGGGACTACCCGGTCGTGGACATGCGCGACGCCTTCCGGGAGGAGTTCCGCCTGTTCAAGGTGGATGTTCAGACGTATCTGGAACGCTACTACATCGGGCACCACACGCCGGCGGGGAACTTCTTCACGGCCTGGGCCATCAAGAAGCGGGTCTGCGAGTGGCTGGACCCCAGGCCGCTGCCGTACAGGTAGCTTTATTTTGAATTTTAAGAACAGATAGTCAAGAGGTGGACAGCTACGGGGAGTACGGCGCTCCCGCGCAGCTTGCGCCGGGGATGGAGGAGATCGTGCGCCGGACCCTTGAAACGTTCAAAGCAGAGGGGATCACGTGAAAGGAGCGACTCATGCCTGACGTCCCTGCCATAGAGCTGTTCTCCATCGGCACCGAGCTGGTCCTGGGCCGGATTCAGGACACGAACGCGCACTGGATGGCGCAGGAGATCGCCAAGGTGGGAGGCCACCTGAGGCGTGTCACGATGCTGGAAGACGACCTGGACGAGATCGTCCTGGCCCTGCGGGAGGCGGTGGACCGGGGGACCAGAATCATCATCACGACCGGGGGACTGGGGCCCACGCCGGACGACCTGACGGTGGAGGCGGTGTCCAGGCTGGCCGGGGTGAAGCCGGTGGTGGACGAGTTCACGCTTCAGGAGTTCATGCGCCGGCGGAACCTCACGGATCGGGCGCAGGTGACGGCGGGGATGATCAAGATGGCCACGACGCCGGAGGGGGCGGAGGTGTTCCAGAACCCCGCCGGGTGGGCCCCGTGCGCGAAGGTCCGCGCCAGGGAGGCGACGATTCTCATTCTGCCCGGCCCGCCCAAGGAGATGATGGCGCTGTTCAGCCGCTACGTGGAGGGGTTCATCTCCGAGTCCTACGAGACGAAGATCGCGTCGGTGCGGGTGGTGGTGAACATGTTCGAGTCGGAGGTTTCGCCGCTGCTGCAGGAGGTCATGAAGCAGCATCCGAACACCTATCTGAAGGCCTACGTGGCCCTGCGGCACGACGCGCACGGGATGCCGGTGGACGTGGTGGCTCGCGCCGAGGACCCGGCGGCGGCGCAGCACCTGCTGGATCAAGCGGTGGATCTGTTTGGAAGGCTCGTGACGGAGAAGGGGAAGGCGATGGAGTACTTTGAGGGGGAGTCATGACCCGAAGCGGCGTTTTGTATCTGGCCCTGTCCGTGCTGTTTTCGGGGGCCTGGGGGATTCTGACGAAGATCGCCTCCGTGAACCTCCACTGGGGGACGACGCAGCTTTTGACGTCCTTAGGCGGCCTGGTCATCGTCTTTTTGATCTGCATTCCCGCCGGGGCCACGTTTCACTTTGAGCGCCCCTACCTCGTCGGCGCGCTGGCCGGGGTGCTCATTTCCATCGCTAACATCAGCTATTTCAAGGCCCTGGAGACGATTCCGCTCAGCCTGGCCTATCCGATCATAGCGCTCAACCTGCTCATTCCGGTCCTGGGGGGCATCCTGTTTCTGGGGGAGGCGGTGACATGGAACAAGGCCCTGGGTGTCCTGTTTGCCCTGGTCGCGGTGGTCCTGCTGGGGATGTAACACCTTCCGCCGAGGGGCGGGGCAAGCCCCGCCCCTACCTGCCCCTAACCCCCCTTTTTCCCTGTTTTTCGTTGACTGATCGCCGTTCTGTTCTTATATTGGGGCGTGATCACAGGTCCCCGAAAATGTCAGATGTTTTCAAGCGCATTTTTTATAACGTCTTATAATATTTAAAGGGAACGTCCGGGAGGGGACAGACGATGTCCACAATAGAGCAGCGCAGGGCCTTTCTGATCCGGCAGGGGAAGGCGTTCGGGGACGCCAACTTTGACGCGGACCTGGACCTTGTCGTCTATGGCGGTCACCATACGATCCGGGATGCGATCTGGTATGCCATGGCGCTGCTCCACGGAGATGACCCGGCGGAACACCAGAAGGCCTGCCGGATCATCCGGAAGGCCATCGCCACGCAGGAGACGGACCCGGCCAGCCGCTGGTACGGGGTGCTCAAGACGAGCTGGGAGGCCGAAGCGCCCACGGACCCCAACTGGGCAGAGTTCAACGCCGCCAGTTTCGCGGGCATCTTTTACCGGTTCCGGCACCGTCTGGACCCTCTCACGCAAGAACAGATGCTCGCGGCGCTGGGCCGGGCCCTGGAGGCCATCCGGCGGCGAGACGTGCAGGTGAGCTACACGAACATCGCCCTGCTGGCCAGTCTTTCTCTGATCCTGGGGGGGCAGATCCTGGGCAAGGGGGAGTTGCGGCGGCTGGGGGAGGAGAAGCTGTTCGGCTGGATGGAATACACCAACCTGGCGGGCGCTCCGAAGGAATACAACAGTCTGACGTACAGTGGGGTGGCCCTGTCTCCGCTGGCCGAGGTCGGCGCCTATGCCGAGGACCCGGAGGTGCGACTGCGGGCGCAGGCGGCCGAGGCCCGGGTCTGGCTGCACCTGGCCACACACTTTCATCCCACCACGCATCAGCTCGCCGGGCCGCACAGCCGGGCCTACCACGAGGAGATCACGTTCAACCCCTCGCCCACCCGGAGCTGTCTCTACGTGGTCCTGGGCGACGAGGGCATGATCGGAGAACTCAACACGCCGCACGACATCCTGAAGGGGATTGTGATCGGGTTGAGGACGTTTCACTGCCCGGAGCCGGTGCGCAGGCTGTTCCTGCGGAAGACATACCCCCACCTGGCCTGTGAACAGACGGATGCCGAGCCGGAGGTCCGGTTCGGCCTGGGCGATGCGGGGTGTCTTGCAGTGGATCACGAGCGGGGGGAGTTCCGGGTCGTCAAGACCGGCCTTCTGGATCGTGCCGGGGTGCGGGTCACGGACACGACCTGCTACATGACCGCCTCCTATGCCCTCGGCACGGTCAACCGGCAGAATACCAACTACCAGCGACACAACCTCATCCTCTATTATGCCACGGGGAAGGACGCCCGCAAGCCGGGGGGGTTTCGGGTCGTCCAGGGGGGCTTCAGGGCGTCTGAGGACAAACAGCATCCGCTGCACCAGCAGGCGATGTTCTCGTCCGCGCAGTCCCGGAACCGGGCGATCGTCCTGCACACCTGTCCGGCGGTGCGGGCGGAGGAGGTCACCTCGCTCGGGGCGTTTCTGAAGTTTCCTGAAAAGGTCGAGGCCCTGTACATCGGCGAGCGGAAGGTGGTGCGGCTGCCGGCCGAGGTCCCGGAGTCGGCGTGGGTGTTTCTGGCGGACGCGGGGACCTTTGTCGCGGTTCGCCCGCTGGCGCGGACGGCCTTCGACCGGAGCAGCGCCGCCCGCGTCGAGCGAGGGGAGGGGGCTCTTTATCTGAACATGTACAACTACACAGGCCGGGGCCGCGCCTTCCCGGCGGAGCGCATCGGGTCGTTGCGCAATGGCTATCTGTTCGAGGTGGCGGATCGCCGGGACGTCAAGACGTTCGACGCCTTTCGCTCCCGCGTCTCCCGGACGACGGTGGAGGACCGGGTCGGAAGCAACATCCGCTCCGTGCAGTGGGGGAACGGGGCGGAGGGCCTGTTCCTGGAGGTGGAGGCGGGGCACGAACAGACGGCGAGGCGGTCGTTTGGGGGGGCGTCCTATGCCCCTCCCCATCTCCACTCGCCCAACGCCGTTCAGAGCCGCAGCGGCCATCTCACTCTGGGGCAGGCGGAGCTGAGGTGGACCGGGCGGCTCCCGCTCGTCCTGATCGCCGAGGGGAAGGAGGCGTGCGTCCTCAACCCCTCGACGGGCGCAGGGGACGTGACGCTGCGGGTCCCCGGCGCGACGGTGCGGGTCGGGCGCATGTCGGCAGGGCATCTGATCGTGGAGGGGGGGCGCGTTGTGCGGGTCACGCTGACCGCCTCGCCGACGGCCGGTCCGGTGACGGTCGAGACGGACGGGCGGGAGTATGAGGTCCTCCGCAAGGCATTATCCTGATTCCCGGAGACAGGGGGCGCGATGCCGACATCTTCGAACGAGGGCCTGCTCAAGCTCATCCAGGGGATCTCGCTGTTCAAGGGATTCACACCGCAGGAGGCCCAGGCCGTGCTCCGGGTCGCCAAGTCGAGGAAGTGCGAGGCCCGGAAGATCATCTACGACACGGGGGAGCCCAGCGCGGAGATGCTCATCCTGGCGAAGGGGTCGTTGATCGTGCAGTCCGAGAAGGGGGTCAACATCGCCAAGATCGAGCCTGGCGAATCCGTGGGGGAACTGGGCGTCATGACAGACGCCCCGCGCTCGGCCCGGGTCATTGCCGCGGAGGAGTCGGTGGGGCTGGTCATCCAGAAGAAGGAGTTGATGAATCTTCTTAAAAGCGACAAGGACCTCTGCATCAAATTTCAGGCCAATCTCATCGACCTCCTCGCCCGCCGGCTGCGGAGCACGGACAAGTTAGTGGACACGCTGGCGGGCGAGAAGCGGTGAAAAATTTTCCTTGACAATGCCTCTGGCGTGACCTAATTTAATTACTGCTTCTGTCCTGAATTACTGCTTCTGTCCTGACATCGTCCGGGAAGATTGCCAAAGGGGTGGGGATCGTGGACAGAGAACGACAGGCTTTCTACTTCGGATCTGCTGGCATCGGTGGTAAAACCCCATGTTTATGCCTGAGGCATAGGTATGGGGTTTTTGTTTTGTGTGAAATCTTTTGGGAGAGGCGGTTTAATTTTGGGGCAATAAAAAGATATTTTGACCTTTTTATAGTTTGATCATCTGTCAACAAGGATGGGACCTTTATGGCGACTTCTCACATGACCCGCTCTCAGATGGAGAGGCGCCGGCTGAGGGCCGCGCAATGGCTGATGGAAGGCCGCCTGTCGCAGTCTGAGATCGGCCGGCGCCTGGGCGTCAGCCGGGCGGCGGTCAGCCTCTGGGCCGGGCAGTTGAAGTCCGGCGGGCCGGGGGGCCTCAGGCGGCGCAAGCCGGACGGCCGTCCCTCTCGCCTGAGGCCCTCTCAGCGCCGACGACTGTCGGGGGCCCTCAAGCGGGGCGCTCTGGTCGCCGGGTTTGAGACGAACCGCTGGACCCTGGAGCGCATTCAGGAGGTCATCCGACGCCGGTTCGGGATCGTCTACCACCCCAAATACATCGGACGACTGATGAGGCGGCTGGGGTGGGACTTTCAGAGGCCGGGGGGTCGGACCCGGCGCGCTACCAACGTCGCGGGCGTCTGGGTACAAAGGTAAGGAAGGAGGTGGAACAGGGGGCATCTGTTGAGCGATTTGCAGACCACCCATCAGCGTTCTAAAATGGAAGGAGGTTGAGCGTGAGATTCCTGAAAGGGGTTCTTTTCGCGATCGGCCTGGCTGTTCTGGCCTCCGATGCCCTGGCAGCCGAAAAAGAGATGTGGGGCATCGGGGGGTCCGCGGGCCTCAACGTCCCGGCCCGCCAGCTCCGGGACCGGTTCGGCAGCACGACGAAGTATGGCGCCACGATCAACTACGCGATGGGCCAGGCCAGCACCCTGGAGATCGAGTACCACTACTCCAAGTTCGACAAGGGCAAGATAGAGACGATGCCCTTCACCTGGTCCGTTGACAAGAAGGTCTACACCAGCCCGAACGCCAGCTCCACGATGGCGTTCAACAGCCTGGCCCTCAACGCCCTGATCTTTCCGGGGGAGACGAATCAGGCCAGGGGCTTCAAGGCAAGGGAGTATCGCTACTATATCCTGGTCGGCGGGGGGTTCTATCGCTACAAGTCGGCGACCAGGAATCTGGTCTACCCGGCGCAGACCAAGGAGCCGATCAATCTGAGTTACGTGATGGACCCGCAGGTCGACCAGCGCTACACCCTGGCCACCGACGTGGGGTTCGGCCTGGAGGGGTTCATCACGGACAACCTGAGCGTGGACGTGCGGGGCCGCTACAACGTCGTGATCGGTGAACTCAGGCCGATGTTGTTCTACAACATCAACCAGACGTGGCCGATCATGCTGTTTGACGTCGGCGTGGGGTTCAAGATCTACTTCTTGAAGTAGGAGGTGATCCTCATGAAGCGAAGGTTTCTATTTGGTTGTGTCGCCCTGGCGCTGGCCCTCATCTGGTCAGGGGCAGCGCTGGCGGGCACCACCGGCAAAATCAACGGCGTGGTCAAGGACCAGAAGGGCGCGCCGCTGCCGGGGGCGAGTGTCCTCATCGAGGGGACCAAGCAGGGGGCGGTCGCGGACGCGAACGGCTACTACGTGATCATCAACGTCTCGCCGGGCACGTACCGGCTGACGGCGTCGCTGATCGGCTACGACAAGGTGACCAAGTCGTCCGTGGGCGTCATCGCGGACCAGACGACGACGCTGGATTTCTCCCTCAAGGAGACGGCGGTGCAGATGTCCGAGGTCACGGTGGTCGCCGAGCGCCCGCTGGTGGAGCCGGACAAGACGACGAGCAAGTACACGGTCACGCGCGAGCAGACCGAGCAGCTCCTGAGCGCGGCCCGGAACACGCAGGACCTGTTGACGTTGCAGCCCGGCGTGGCCGTGGACGGGAGCAACCGCATCCGGGGGAGCAACACGAACTACTCCTACGGGGACGACATCGCCTACGTGGTGGACGGCATCCGGATGAACTACAACGACGGCCGCGGCTATGCGGGCCGCACCCGGAGCGTGAACCGGGGGGCGATCCAGGAGCTGTCCGTGCTGACGGGCGTGACCCCGGCGGAGTACGGCAACGTCCAGGGGGCTGTGGTCCAGATCATCACGAAGGATGGGGAGAACAAGGTCCACGGCTGGGGGGAGTTCCGCTTTCAGCCCGCGAGCAAGCAGCACTGGGGGGCCAATGTCTACGACGCCCCCGAGCTGCAGAACAAGGTGAAGTGGACCGACAACAAGTGGCTCAACGAGCGCTGGCCCTCCCTCAACGTGAACGACCCGACGGTCAAGACCCTGGCCGGGGAACTGATCCACCAGCGCACGGACTACACGAAGCAACAGGGCTGGGAGGGGGAGGCCAATCTCTCCGGCCCGATCGGGGAGAAGGCGTCGTTCGTGGTCACGCTCAAGCACAGCCGGCTGCCCGGCGTCTATCCCGGCCCGGAGATGACGGGCTTCCGGGACGACAACAACAACTTCATCGCCGCAGCCGCCAACAACATCCAGGGGTCCGGGAGCCTGACCTTCAAGCCCTCGCAGAATCTCAAGGTGAAGGTGGGCGGGATGTACCAGTGGTGGAGGGTCTGGAACGACGGGAACACGGGCATCGGGGTCTCCGGCCTGGCGCGGGTCGGCGGCATCGTGGGGGTGGTCCGGGGCACAGGCCAGAACCTCTTCCTTCCGGAGCACTGGTCCGCTGCCGGACGCCAGGTCTTCAAGGAAGATCTGCAGTACGCGGTCCTGACGCACACCATCTCCCCCAAGACCTTCTACGAGGTGCGCCTCTCCCGCAGCCGGTCGCAGCTGGACACGATGGACGCGGATCGGCTCACCTCTCTGAACAACTTAGATCAGTCGCAGTGGTTCAACATCGGCCGGACCGCCACCCGGTGGGGGAAGGCCGACCGGCAACGCTACGGCGTCAAGGTGGACATCTCCTCGCAGGTGACCAAGGGACACTTCATGAAGGGGGGCGTGGAGCTGGACTACCGGAGCATCTGGATGCTCGCCGGGATCAACGACAGCCCGGACAACCGGGGGCTGCTGGTCCTGGGGAAGAACAACCAGATCGGGGCGTCCACTCACCCCTACTTCCTCAACGCCTACGCCCAGGACAAGATGGAGTTCCAGGGGATGATCGTGAACCTGGGCGTGCGTCTGGACGCCTTCAACCCGAACACCCGCACCTACTCCAGCGGGACCTTCCGGGGCCTTCCGATGTTCCGGACCTACACTCGGTCGCGGGACTACGCCTACCAGGACGGCTCGATCTGGACGGTGGACGCCCCCTGGCACATCAACTTCAGCCCCCGCGTGGGCGTGTCCCACCCGATCACGTCCCGGTCGCAGATCCGGTTCTCCTCCGGGGTGTTCCTGCAGTTCGCGGACCTCTGGTACTACCTCGGAGAGGAGTACTACTCGGTCAGCCAGGGGAAGGACAACGACTTCAACAACAACGGGGTAATCGATCCGGCTGAGAAGTGGAACGCGATGCGGACCGCCTACAGCGGCCAGGTCGGGTCCCCGCTGGTGAGGCCGGCCAAGACCACGGCGTTCGAGGTGGGGATGGACTGGAACTTCGTGTCCGACTACACCGCGGCGCTCACGGCCTACTACAAGAGCGAGGTGGAGCAGTTCACCTGGTACCCCAACGAGTCCTGGGTCAGCCCGACGGACCTCGCCATCGCCTACTCCCGGGTCCTGGACAACGGGATGCACGGGGACACGCGGGGCGTGGAGCTCTCCCTCCGGAAGAACTTCAGCCACTACTTCTCGTTCTCCGTCTCCTACAACTACCAGTGGGCGATGTGGACCACCGGGAAGCTGGGCAACGTGGTTCGATATGGGGTCCTGGACTCGCTCTCCATGTCCAAGATGGCCAAGACCATCGCCTTCACGGACGCGGCCACCGGGGCCAAGGTCCCGCAGTTCTGGGTGGAGTTCGACATAGACCCGAAGACGGGCAAGGAGATCCCCCGCCTGATGGACGACGCGGCCATCGCCAAGTACGGGGCCATAGGGCAGCGGAGCGTGAACAGCTATCTGCAGTCCTACGGAAGGGATGTGGACAACCGGAGGGAGATCTTCGGGACCGGCATCGCGGACGGGCTGAAGAAGGCCGAAGGCCCGGCCGGCGAGGCGGGGGTGCAGATCATGACGGCGGGATACAGCACGTTCTTCCCGTCCCCCAAGTCCGGCGACCGACGGAACTTCGGGAGCATGTCGTTCCTGATGTCCCTCCCGGACAACTTCAAGTTCGGCCCGGCGGTCCTGGGCAACCTGTTGAGCAACGTCCGGATGACCCTGATCACGCGCCTGGAGACAGGCACCACCTTCGGCTATGCCCCGCCCCAGGGCGGGACGACCTACTACCGGTCGCGGCCGATGGACTCCCGCACGGACCTGGCGCTGGAGAAGGTCTTCCACCCGAAGGGCCGGGTGCAGCCCACGCTCTTCTTAGACATCCGGAACGTGTTCAACCAGCATGACCGGGACTATCCCACGAACCCGTCGGACTACACCTACTACGGTATCGAGGGGTCCAGGCCGGATGACGCCAACTACCAGAAGTATGGCGACTCCCGCGACAGGAACTACACCCCCGGCCCCAGGCAGGTGCAGATCGGGTTGAGGATGAACTGGTGACCTCACCCACCCCCTCCTCGAAACGGAGAGGGGAGAGGGGGAGAATCGGAGAGGGTCTATCTCCCCGTTTCTCCGTTTCCCCGTTTCTCCGTTTCGGGGGGCAGGGGAGGGTGAGGTCTAAACGGAGGCATAGAGATGGATATGAGACGTGTCAACGTCCTCTTGATCTGCGCCGTCCTGGCAGTCGCCGGGGTTGCGCAGGCGCAGTACAACCCGGACACGATGCCCCTGGCCTCGAACAGCCGGGCGCTCATCCAGAACTCCTGGAACAACATGGGCATCTCCGGGGGCAACCAGGACTGGGTCCGGGGCGCTTTTCGCAACGACTTCCCGGCCAACGGGACCGGGTCGGGGTCCTACGGCATCGTGCTGGCGCAGTTCTCCAGCAACCAGAAGTCGCAGCACTACAACTCCTACCGGATCTCGGGCGGGGAGGGGATCTGGATCGTGACCCCGGACGGGAAGATCAGCATCACCGGCCCCCGGATGACCTCCTGGGTCAAGGACTACATCCGGGCCATCCCCTACGACCCGAAGGGCGCCCCGGAGGAGAAGTGGGGGGTCTCCACCATCATGGCGCGGGAGACCCCGGGGGCCAACAACATGGCCTTGTCGAACTACTTTCCGGGCGTCGGGACCACGGACATCGGGAGCCTCTACGCCAACCAGATGAAGGGGGATCTGACTGCCCCGGCGCTGATCGCCAACTACAGGCTCCACGGCTACATCGTGGACCCGAAGGTCCCGGAGGAGACCATCATCGCCCGATGGACGAACACCAAGCAGGGCATCACGACCACGAGGCAGGTCTACAACTGGAGCAACCCGGACTTCGACAGGTTCTATCTCATGGACCTCACCTTCACCAACTCCGGCGACTTTAACGGGGACGGGAAGGAGGACAATCCGGGCCAGACCAGGACCCTGGACGGGGTCTACTTCGCGTTCGAGAACGCCGAGGTCCCCGGCGCGATGGAGAACATGGAGGCCTACGGATGGGACTTCTGGGTCTCCCCCGACGGCGCGGACGACATCTACATGTACACGGACGCGGCCAACTACGCGGGGGCGTTCAAGGGCCTGGGCCTCAAGACCAGCATCAGCCGGGACTCGGACTATCCGGGGTCCTTCTGGGACGACACGGGCGGCCCGTTCTACGGGGCGCGGCGGAACAAGGCCTACGACATCCTCCAGACCGAGGGGCAGCTGATGGCCCCGTCCACCTACGGCTTCGCCCCCATCGCCTTCCGGAACGCCGGGGCGTCCCACACCTTCAACGACCTGGATAAGGGCAAGTTCGTGGACCCCATCGGAGACCAGCCCGTCGCGGCCAGGTGGTGGAAGGTCCGCTCCAAGTCCGACTTCGACGACCTCTACCCGGAGAACGCCAGCGAGGCGCAGCTCCGCACCTTCATGTTCTCGCCGGGGATCGCGGACAACCCCAACGAGGCCAACCCCGACGACCACAAGATGTATATGTACGCCCAGGTCTACGGCCCCTACACCCTCAAGCCGGGCGAGAGCGCCAAGCTCGTGTTCGCGTTTGCGGCCGGCCACCCCTCGCAGATGAAGCCCGACTCCAAACAGGGCATGGGCGTCATGGACATCCTGACCTGGGACCGGTCCGAGGACGCGGTGGACAAGAAGCAGACGGAGATGAAGACCCTGGGCGAGCAGGCCCTGCTGGAGAACATCCGGCTGGCCCGCTTCGCCTACGAGGCCAACCTGCAGGTCCCGGCCGCCCCGACCAACACCTTCATCCCCGGCGACTGGCTGACCTCCAGCCCGGACGCACATCAGCAGATCTCCTGGGTGGACGACGCGGACCGGGCGATCAACCCCTACTACAACGAGGCCGATGTCATCGGCTACCGGGTCTACCGCTCCACCTGGTTCAATTGGGGGCCGTGGGAGCTGCGGGACGTGATCGAGAAGGGCAAGGCCGGCCAGTCCGTCACCGGGAAGTGGACCTACCAGACAGGCAAGTACACCTACGAGGACCTGGAGTCCGCCGCCGGGTTCCAGTACCACTTCTCCGTGCGGCCCTACGCCAAGGGGCACGCGGCCTGGACCAGTGGCAACAAGGCCCTGGCGGACATCCCCATCGCCCGCGTCCGGTCCAACGTGACCAAGGGCTACGAGAGCGGATGGGGCCCCTCCACGGCCCGCAACTACGACGGGGACAACCGCCGCCCCTTCCAGCCCCCCACAGCAGAGGGCGACCGGCTGGAGCGCAAGGTGACGGTGGTGCCCAACCCCTACTTCGTGGACGGCAAGCACCAGTACCCCAACAGCCGGATGCTCCGGTTCATCAACCTCCCGCAGAAGTGCAAGATCTACATCTTCTCCGAGTCGGGGGACCGCATCGAGACCCTCCAGCAGAACGAGACGGTCATCTACGGGTCGGGGGGCGTGCAGACCCCCAAGACGGCGGGCAAGAAGGGGGAGAGGAACTTCTCGCAGGTGACCTGGAACCTCTCCGGGGAGATCATGACGGGGATCTACTACTTCGTCGTGGTGGACGAGATGCCCGGCTACGAGGGCAAGACGCAGCGCGGGGCCTTTGTGGTGATCAAATAGAGGAGGATATACCGTGAAAAAGAGTGTTTTCGTGACGGTCCTCGCCCTGGCCCTCGGCCTGCTGCTCAGCGCCTCCGAGGTGTTCGCGGGCATCGAGTGGACCGGGGCGTCCGCCATCGTGGGGACCAAGAAGGTGAACCTGTCCGGGATGCAGTTCCTGAAGGTCGGCCAGAGCGCCCGCGCCGCCGGGATGGGGGACGCGTTCACGGCCGTGGCCGACGACATCAACGCCATGTACTACAACGGGGCCGGGCTGTCCCACGTCAAGCGCCTGGCCTACGAGGTGAACTACACGCAGTGGCTGGCGGGCACGGAGCTCTACTCGATGGCCGTGGCCTGGAACACCGGGTCCGCCCGGAGCGAGGTCATCGGGCTGAGCATCCTGACGCAGAAGCCCGAGGAGATGGAGGAGACGACCATCTTCATGCCCGGCGGGACCGGGCAGAAGATCCAGGTGAGCCAGATGGCCGTGGGCGCGGTCTACGTGGTGAAGTTCACGGACAAGTTCTCGTTCAGCGGCAAGCTCAACTACATCCAGCAGAAGCTCTACACGCAGACCACCACCACCTTCAGCTTTGACGTCGGGAGCTACTTCTACACCGGCTTCCGGAGCATGCGGGTGGCCATGGCCTTCAAGAACTTCGGGCCGGACAAGAAGGTGAAGGACTACGCCTTCAACATGCCGCTCTACTACAACATGGGCATCGCCGGGGAGATCTTCGGCGAGAAGGGGAAGCCCTTCTACGTGACCCTGGACATCGAGAGCGCCTTCGCCATCGACTACGAGCAGCGCTACCTGTTCGGGGCCGAGGCCTGGGTCAGGGACAGGCTGGCGCTGCGGGCGGGCTACAAGCACAACTTCGACCTGGAGCAGTACACCGTGGGCGTGGGGGTGAAGCAGCCCTTCAAGGGCAACCGCGCCGTGACGGTGGACCTGGCCTACGCTCCCCTGAAGGAGAAGGGCGGGGTCAAGCTGTTCGACCCGGTGCTCCGGCTCTCCCTGGGCGGGACGTTCTGATCGCCTGAAACCCTCAGACCCGAAGGCGACCGTGCGGCGACCTGCCCGCGGTCGCCTTCTTTTTTGCTTTGAAAACTAAGCCAGTAATCCGTCCCATCGCTCGGAGATGAATTCCCATCGCTCGGAGATAAATTCCACCCCGCCAAACGCTCCCATGAGGTCGCGTTCCCATCCCTGGGCTACCTGGTACGCGCCCGGCTGCGCCGGGCTGAAGAAGCCCGATTCATCGGGCGCATCAAGGTAGCGCGGGAACTTCATTCCCGCGCAACGGCAGAACTGCCATTATCGAAGTAGATTCCAAAACGTCGTCATCCCCGCGCCAGGAGACAAAAAGGTCGGTTTTTCTGTCATTCATAAGAAAATTGGGCACGGAGACCGCCTGCCCTTCGACTGCGCTCAGGACAGGCTTTAGCTGGCGGTGGTCCCTGAGCTTTGCCGAAGGGAGGAAGCGCCCTCTCCCTTCAGTGCTTGAGAAGCGGCCTGAATTGTGGTATATTTCCTGTTATGAAACTGACTGCACAGGTGAAACTTTGCCCGACGCCAGAGCAGGCGAAGGCGCTCAAGGCCACAATGGAGCAGGCCAACCGCGCCTGCAACCACATCTCCGCGTGGGCGTGGGAGAACAAGACCTTCGGGCAGTACCACATCCACCGGGGCATCTACCACGAGGCCAAGACTCTGTTCGGGTTGACGGCCCAGGTGGTCGTCCGGTGCATCGCCAAAGTTGCCGATGCCTACAAGATGGACCGGAAGAAAAAGCGGATCCTCCGACCTCACGGTTCGATCTCCTACGATGACCGTATCCTGCGGTGGTATGTGGACCGGGGCGAGGTCTCGATCTGGGCCGATGGCAAAAGGATCAGGGTCCCCTTCGTCTGCGGAGATCGGCAACGCAAGCTCCTGGCATTCCGACAGGGAGAAAGTGACCTTGTTTTCTTTGGGGGCAACTTCTTTCTTCTGGCTACCTGCAACGTCGTTGACCCTTCTCCTTCCGACGCCAAAGATTTCCTCGGTGTTGACCTGGGCATCGCCAACATCGCTACGGACTCCACCGGGGAAACATTCTCCGGCGGAACCGTCAAGGGGGCCTCCGACATCGCCACGCCCGATTCAGGGGCAAGCTCCAGGCCAAAGGCACGAAATCTTCCAGGAGGCTGTTGAAGAAGCGCCGCCGGAAGGAGTCCCGTTTTGCTCGTGATGTGAATCACCGTATCTCCAAGAAGCTGGTTGCGAAGGCCAAAGACACCGGATGTGGCATTGCCCTTGAGGATTTGAAGGGCATCCGCAAACGGATAACGGTTCGTCGGCCACAGAGACGCATCCAGCACTCCTGGGCATTCTCCCAGCTGCGCCTCTTTGTCGAATACAAGGCGAAGCTGGCAGGCGTCCGGGTCGTCCTCGTAGACCCCCGCAACACCTCCCAAACCTGCCCTGTCTGCGGTTGCGTCGATAAGGCCAATCGCCCCTCTCAAAGCCTGTTCTCCTGTGTCTCGTGTGCCTTCTCTGGACATGCGGACCGCATCGCTGCGGAGAATATCCGCAGGGCCGCAGTCAACCGGCCATACGTGGCGGCTGCCGATTAACGTCGGCGATCAGCTACAAGCTGACGGCTTTAGCCGTCAGTAGTTTGACTCTTTTCTTGCATTTCCGATCCGCGCAGATTAGATTGGCGCGAGGGCTGATTCACCTTTCAAGGGTGACCACCCTTCGACGCTGCTCAGGGCAGGCGAGGGTCGCCCCTACGACATCCTTCACCCTTTGTCACGACAGGATGGCCATGGCCGATCTCACCCGCATCTCCCGTGGATGTCGTCGCGCGCGGGTCCCGCTGCTGACGGCGGCGCTGGCGGGCCTGCTGACGGCAGATGTCTCTTCCCAGCCCGTCCTCGTCGCGCAGGCGCAGGATGGCCGCACGGCCTGGGCCGTGACGCGCGAGCGAGGGGCCGGGGCGTCTTCAGGTGTGGAGGTGGCGGTGACGGAGGTCTACGTGGCCGACAGGGGCGGCGCGCCCCGGCGCGTGCGGGCGTTTCCCGGCCGGCCAACGGGGATCGCGTGGGAGAGAGAGCATCTCGTCTACGCGGATCGGGGCCTGGTCCTGCCTTTGCTGTCCGGAGATGGCCCCGGAGCGGGGCTGGGGGTGACGCTCGTTGCGGGGGGGCGGTGGGCCGTCGCGATGGACGGTGGGGAGGACGTGGCGATAGAAGAGAGCAGAAGCGGGGAAGCGGAGAAGCGGGGAAACGGGGAGAAAGGCAGAACCGAACCGGAGAACCGGGGAAGCGGGGAAGCGGGGTCCTCCCTTCCCCCCGTCTCCGATTCTCCGGTTCTCCCCTTCGGGGATGGGGGAGGGGATGGAGCGGAGGTGCAGCGGGGTCTGGCCGCGGTGGTGGAGGGGGGCAGCCTGGCGATGATGGCCTACGGCGCGGCGCAGAAAGGGGACTTCAAGGGGGCGTCCCTCTATTATCAGAGGGCAGCGGACCGGTTCGAGGAGATGCCGTCTGACGTTAGAGAGATCGGGCTGTCCAGGGCGGTCTGCCGGAGTTACGCGGAGGGGCTGCGACGCCTGGCGAAGGCCGACGGGCAGGGGATGGGGCGTTCGATCTGCGCGGACCATCTGAGGGCCATCGGGGGGTTCCTGAAGGGCTATGCCGGGGCGCACGGCGGGCGTTACCCGGCGGACCTGAGGGGGTTGAAGGCGTGGATGGAGCAGGGCCACGGTCCCATCGGGCAGATCTTTCGGGCGCCGGTGGACGCCGACACAGGGCGGGCGGTCAGCTACGGCTATCGCCCCCCCTGTCCGGGGGACCCGGACGGGACGCCGGTGGTCTGGAGTTACTTCTATGCGGGCCGGGGCGTGGAGCTGGCGCGCCGGGGGGACGCCTTCGCGGTGGTCGACCGGGCGCTGGGGCAGGCGCAGGCGGACTCCCTGCTGACCCTCGGCCTGCGCGATCTGGGGGCGGACAGCCTGACGGCCGCGCTGAAGGTGTTCGAGGAGGTGACCTGCGTCGCCCCGAGCTGGCCCATCGGCCACAGCAAGCTGGGGTATGCCCGCCTCAGGGCCGGGGACCTGGACCGCGCGGAGGCGTCGTTTCTGAAGGCGACCGGCCTGAACGGAAGGCTGGCGGAGGGGCACCACGGCCTGGGGATGGTCTTCGCGCAGCGCCCGAAGGGTCTCTACACGGCCATCGGCTACTTCGTGGAGGCCCTCCGGTTTGACCCCAGATACGTCGAGGCCCGCTATCATCTGGCCGAGGCCCGGCTGAGGCTGGAGGAGTACGACGCCCGCCGGGAGGTGGAGCGCGCCATCGCCCTCGACCCGAACTACGCGCCGGCCTACCGGCTGATGGGACAATGGCACGAGGAGATGCAGGAGGATTATGAGGCCGCCGCGCTCTGGTACACCCGGTACCTGGCCCTGAAGCCGGACGACCCGGAGGTCCGCGTGCGGCTCGGGGGGGTCTATCAGAAGGCGCGGGACTTCGAGCGAGTGACGAAGGCCCTGATGGACCACGCGCAGGCTCATCCGGAGGACCTCGAGGCGCTGCCGATTCTGGCGCATGCCTGCGCTGAGATGCGGCGGCTGGACTGGGCGCAGACGTTCTACCAGAGATATCTGAACGGCATCTCTCCCGATGAGCGGGCGCTCTACGAGGACATCCGGCTGGTGGCCTACCCGGAGGAGGTCGCCGAGTCTGAGGAGGCGGCGAGGGGGGGGCAGCGGGAGGCGTTTCTGAGGCATTTCTGGGCCATCCGAGACCCCGACCTGATGACGTCGGTCAACGAGCGGCTGCTGGAGCACTATCGCCGGGTCTGGTATGCGCGGCAGAATTTCTCAAGGAGGAAGCAGCCCTGGGACCGGCGGGGGGAGGTCTACGTCCGGTTCGGGGAGCCGGACTACCGGTCCCGCTCGGACATGCTCAACCTGAGGCAGAGCTTAGAGGTGCAGCGGGTCAAGGAGCGGATGGCGCGGGACCTCTACGGCCAGGAGGCCGAAAACCTGACCTACTTTGGCCCGGCCTACCCGGTGCGCGGCCTGCGGGCCAGGCTGGGCGGGGTCCCCGACCTCCAGGCCAATCTCCCGGTCGAGGGTCTTTTAGAGCGGATGGCGCAGGAGGCCGACGCCCGCCAACGGCAGGGGGGGAGCGAGGCGCCCCGGCAGGAGGGGGTGAGGCTGCGGGGCGAGACAGAGGTCACTGCCGCAGACCTGGAGCAGTTCAGGGTGGAGGAGACGAGGACCGTTCAGAGAGCGTCTCCGAGGGGAGGCGGGGTTGCGACTGGCGGGATGTCCGATTTCCATCCCGACTTCGGCGCCGTCTCCGTGAACGAGGATGCTTCCCAGGTACCCTGGGAGACGTGGGTCTACGTGAAGATCGGCGGGGGGATCGAGATCACCTTCACGGACGAGCGGGGCAGCGGCGACTATGACTACGCCCCTCCGCCCTTAGACGCCCACATCCCGATTCATCAGTTGAGCCGGTTCAACCGGTATGCGCCGCAGCGGGTGTTCGAGCGGGCCGCGGCCGTGACGCCGGACCACTATACCCCGAAGAGCGACGCCCCTCCGCTCCAGTTCTACTACGACCTGGCCGACTTTCGAGCGTCGCAGGAGGGCCGCAGCGTCCTGGAGGTCTACTACGGCATCCCCCGGAGGATCGGGCAGTATCTGCCGGAGCAGGACTCCACGAGGATGATCGTGGAGCGGCAGGTGGCGCTCCTGAACCTGGAGACCGGCGCGACCTACCGGACGCAGAGCGACCTGGTCTTTCAGGGCGCAGGGGACCTGACCCGACAGCCGGGGGCGTTCGTGCCCGACGTGGCGAGGCTGGAGGCGCCGCCGGGCAAGTACCGGCTGGAGGTGTCGGCGCGGGACCGTCTGTCAGGCCGGATGGGGACCTACCGGCAGGACGTGGCGGTGAGCGATTACGCGAGGGGCCGGCTGCGCCTGAGCAGCCTGGAGCTGGCCTGGCAGGTGGGCAGGGGGGAGGAGGGGGACAAGTTCACCCGGCACGGGACGCGGATCGTGCCGCTCCCCACCCGGACGTTCCGGAGGGATCAGGGCGTCTTCATTTATTACGAGGTCTACAACCTCAGGCCGGATGTCTCCGGGGTGACGCGACACGCCGTCGAATACACCGTCAGGACGGAGGCCGGAGGGGTCCTCTCCAGGATCGCCCAGACGTTTTCGGGCAGGAGGCCGGAGGTGGCCGTGTCCCAGGAGCAGGCCGGGACACAGGAGGCGGACTATCGCTCCCTCGAACTGGACCTGCGGGGGCTGTCGCCGGGCAAGGGGCTGTTGACGGTGACGGTGAAGGACCTGAACAGCGGGGACGCCGTGTCGCGGGGGATATCGTTCACGATGGTGGAATAGGGCTCTGTCTTTGATGATCAGAGACGTATCCGGCGACTACGACGGCATCATTCTGGGCGCGGGTCACAACGGCCTGGTCCTGCAGGCCTACCTCTGCCGGGCCGGGCTGAAGGTGATCTGCGTCGAGCGGCGAGATGTGGCCGGGGGCGGGCTGGCGACGATGGAGGACCCCCGGCATCCGGGGTTTCTGCACAACACGCACTCCTTCTACCACCGGGCGCTCGACCGGATGCCCTGGTACAGGGACCTGGAGCTGGCGCGGCGCGGGGCGGTCTACATAGAGCCGGACCTGAACGTGGCCCTGCTGCTCAAAGACGGGGAGGCCCTGGAGTGGTGGACGGACTTTGAGCGGACGGCGGACTCCTTCGCCCGGTTCAGCCGGAGGGACGCGGAGCGCCTGAGGCGCTGGCGAGACCGGTTTCTCCCCATCGTGGAGAAGATTTTGACGCCTGAGGCGCAGGCCCCGCCCCTGCCGCCGGAGCGACGCCGGGCGCTCCTGGAGCGCAGCCCGGAGGGGCAATTGCTGCTGGAGGTGAGCGCCCTGTCCCCCCTGGAGTTCGTGCGGCGGGAGTTCGAGCACCCGGCGGTCCAGGCGGGGCTTCTGTTCTTCAACGGGCTGCGCGAGGTGGACCTGCGGTGCCCGGGGTTCGGCCATCACATCGCGGCGTTGCTGGCCAGCCCGGGAAAGGCGCAGATGTGCGCGGGGGGTTCGGCGGCCCTGGCGCGCGCCCTGGTCTCAGCGATCCAGGAAAGTGGCGGAGAGGTCCGGCTGCGCACGACGCCCCGGAGGCTTCTGGTGGAGCAGGGGCGCGCGGTGGGGGTGGAGACCGCGTCCGGGGAGCGGTTGAGGGCGCGGCGCTTCGTGGTTTCCGGCCTCAACCCCCACCAGACGTTCCTGGAGTTGCTGGAGGAGGACCAGGCGCCGCCGGAATGGCGGGCGCGAGCGCAGGCGTTCAAGTACAATCTGGTCGCCCCGCTGTTTGCGCTGAACCTGAACCTGCGCGAGCCGCCCCGGTACCGGGCGGCAGAGCGACATCCGCACCTGGACCGGGCGTTCATGGTGATCCTGGGCCTGGAGAACGTGGACCGGTATCTGGAGATGGTCGCGTGCCACGAGAAGGGGACCCTGCCGCCGGCCGTGATGTGGGGGACCTGCCCGACGGCCTTCGACCCGTCCCAGGCCCCGGAGGGCAAACACACGGCGTTCATGTGGGAGAAGGCCCCGTACCGGCTCTACGGCGCCCCGGCCAGCTGGGACCGGGAACGGAACCGGGTCGGACAGGAGATGCTCGATCTGTGGACGGAGTACGCGCCCAACCTGAGGGGCGCGGTGATCGACGGGTTCACGAGAAGCCCCCTGGACGTGGAGCGCACGCTCCCCAACATGCGGGAGGGGGACCTGCTGGTCGGGGCGTTCACGCACGGGCAGGTCGGCTACCACCGGCCATTTCCGGGGGCGGGGCACTACCGGGGTCACCTGCCGGGTCTCTATCTCTGCGGGTCGTGCTGTCATCCGGGGGGGAATGTCACGGGGCTGCCGGGGTACAACTGCGCGCAGGTGATCCTGAGGGACCTGGGGATCTCCGCCGGCTGGATGCCAGCGCCGGTTGAAGACCGCCTGAGGCAGCTCTGACGCCTCAGTTCCGGGGGATCACGCCCAGAAGAGTCCCGAATAAGGGGTCGGTTGAGGAAGATGCCGCCGCTCCGGTAGTAGCCGTTTTAGGCATGGTTCAATATTCTGACAGCAGAACCAGGATAGGTCGTCCATGTCTTGCCTCCTGGAATGTTATCTCTTTTTGGGACAACCCGTTGTCCCACATCCCAGTTATCGGCAAACATGGCTTTCTTCTTCAATTGAAACAGGCCACCAGGATATTTCGGAATCCATACCAAATGATACTTCAGATCATAGACGGCATGGGATGTTCTTCGGATAGCCATACCGTCAATATATCAAACCCAAACCTCGATTATCAACTCAAAACCCCCGCTTTCCTCCCCTCAGTAGAACTGAGGGGCATCCAGCGGGTCTTTTAGTGAAGGGAGAGATGACGTGAATCGAGGAGGCGTTTGAGATGCTTGTCGCGCTGACAGGGGCCACGGGGTTCGTGGGGTCGCACACGGTCCAGTCGTTGATCGATGCCGGGCACCAGGTGCGGGCACTGATCCGGCCCGGACGCGGCGCGGGCTGGCTGGAGGGTCTGGGGGTCGAGGTCTGCCGGGGCGCGCTGGGCGACGAAACTGCGCTATGCGCCCTGGTCGCGAGCGTGGACGCGGTCGTACACACGGCCTACGATTCGGCGGTCTGGGACGCGCAGGACCAGCTTCCACACCTGCGGTCGAACGTGCTCGGCTCGCTGATGCTGCTGGAACTGGCCCGGCAGGCCGGGGTGAGGCAGTTCATCTGCACGGTCAGCACCTATCTCCTCCGGCGCGACGTGGAGGGTCCGGGGGATGTGCGGGAAGCCCCGCTGGACGAGACCGCGCCGTGGGTCGCGTCGTGGATGCCCTACGTTACGCACAATGTCATTCTGGAGTCGGCCAGCCAGGCCTACGGCGCGCAGTTCGGGATGGCGACCACCCGGTTCCGTTGCGCGTGGATCTATGGCGTGCATCCTCAGGCGGAGAAGAGCGTGTGGCGCTCCCTGCTGGAGGACGTGCGGGCGGGGAGGGTCTGCGACAACGCGTTCGGGTGCGATGTCGTGGCCGTGCAGGACGTGGCGGCGGCGCTGACCGCGTCGGTGGGGAGGCCGGCAGCGTTCGGGCAGGTGTTCAACCTGTGCGACATGTTCGTGTATCAGACGGATTTGGCCCGGCTGGCCGGGGAGGCCGTCGGCATCCCGGCGAAGGTCTCAAGGGGTGACCTGCCCAGGCCGGGGCCGATCCGATCCGAAAAGGTCCGAGCGCTTGGTCTGGACGTGCATCGCGGGCCAGATGGCATCCGGGCTTACTTTGGGGAGCTGGACAGGGCCTTAAAAGGGCAGGGTCATCGCCGTGTTCTCTGCGGTAAAATTCTTTAGAAGAAGGAGGGGTTGGAGATGGCTGAGCAGCTGGCGATTCTGGGCGGGCCAAAGGCGATCACGGCGGACGCCTCCGAGCAGTGGAAGCGCCCGGTGGAAGAGGAGAAGGCCGCGGTCTGCAAACTGATCGACGAAGGGTTTCTCGTCTCCGAGGGCCTGCGCGGCAGGGTGCTGTCCTACCCGGGGCGCATCGAGGCGGCGAAGGGGTTTGTTGGCCAACTGGCGACGGCGTTCAAGAAGGTGGTCGATCAACACAGGAAACTGCTTTATACGCGGGCTGCTCACCCGGCCCAGGGATGCGCACGAGCGGAGGTTTGCGGAGGCGGTGGGGAGGCTCCGCGACTACCCGGTGGACCCCCACATGGAGATCATGACGCACGGCCGACTCTTCGACTTCTCCCGCATGGCCCCGGCGGAGGGGGACCTGACCGAGATGGCCTGGCTGGACGACCCCGCCGTTCCGGTGGAGGCCTGCCGGGACTATTTTCTGGGCACGATCCGGGTGGGCCGCGATCTCGGCATCTCCTACACCGGCCTGACGACGCCGGGGACCCACTCCCGCATGAACCCGAACGTCTGGACCGCGCTTCTGGACCTGGCTGAGGCAGGGGAATTTCCCAACTGCACGGCGCCGGTGTTCGCGACCGTCGAAGAGGGGACGGTCCCGGCAACGCCGCGTCTCAAGGCGGTGCGCGGGCGCTTCGGGGTCTATGACCTGCCCTCCGGGGTCTGGGACTACATGGCCTCCTGGCGCAACGCCCCGGACTGGGTGAACGTGGACCACTACCTGGACACGGAGGGCAACGGCCACCTCGCGGCCCTGATCAAGGCAGGGTCGCCGACGGCCATCTTCCACGTGCACTGGCAGGGCCTGAACCCTCAGACCGGCCTCGGCTGGGGGGCCTTTCAGCAGATGATCGACCGGCTGACGGCTCAGTTCGGCGACCGGGTCGTCTGGCAGCGGCCGAGCGAGATTGCAGCGGCGTTTCACCAGACGCAGGGGGGTTGAGGGAGGCGAAGATGGATATCGTCTGCGAAGTGAAGGACGCCACCGTCTATGCGCTCAAGGATGGAGAGAGGATAGGACAGATCTCCGTCCCGGACATCGACTTTCACTGGGGGGAGGGGGTCTATGTGAGCCTCGCCGGGATTGCCGGAGTGGGCACGCAGGCGGAGTTCAGGAGAAAGGGCATTGCCACGAGGATGATGGAGGAGGTCAGGCGCTTTGCGCTGGAAAAGGGCTACTGCTGTTCGGGACTCTCCACCAACTGGGGGAATGTCGCCAGGAGGCTCTACTCCAGGGCCGGATATACCACCCTGTTTCAGCCCGGAAGGTTTGAGAAGCGGCTTGAAAAAAGAGGCGTTCCTGAAGCGCCGGGCGTTGCCGTCAGGCCTTACAGGGAGGGGGATGAGGCGTGTTTCATGAGGCTTTTTGAACGGGTGTACGCCCCTTTCTTCGGCTGGAGAAAAAAGACGCCCGCGAGGTGGAACGCCTTGAGGAGAGAGATCCGGGAGCAGGACCCGGGGTTTATCTTCGTTGCGGAGGATGAGGAGGGCGTTCAGGGCTGGGCGGGCTGTTTCCGGCAGTGGGTGGGGCTGGTGGCAGAGCTATACGTCAGGCCTTCTGCGAGAAGGAGGCCCATTGCGCAGTCCCTCCTTGCGAGCCTGGAGAACCACCTCCTTTCTCAGGGGGGCGAGGAGGCCCATTTCTGGCTGTCCCCAAAGGATGCGTTTTCAGCCCATCTTCTTTTCGCCAACGGCTATGCGTTCAGGGCGCGGAGGGTGTTCATGCTCTCCATCCTCGACCTCCCGCAGCTTTTAGGCGTCCTGCTCCCTCTTTTTGACCGGAGGCTGAAAGGAGAGCCTCCCTGGAAGGGGGTCATAGGCATTCGAACGCCTGTCCAGGGACACTCCATCAGGGTCGGTGAAAGGATCAGCCTGGAAGAGAGAGGCAAACCCGATGCCGAGGTGGCCATGCCCCAGGAGGTCCTGGTGAAGGTGATTTCGGGGGCGCTTGGTTTCCGGGAGGCCTATCTGGAAGGTCTCCTCACCGTTGAGCCGGAGATGATGCCGAAGATAGACGCCCTGCTGGAGACGCTCTTTCCGGAGGTCCCCTGGCATCACCCTGCGGATGACCTGTGGTAGGTCTGTGAAAAGGTGTATCAAATGTTAGGGCTTTATCAAGATGGAGGCACCGATGTTAGACCATCCTGCGGACCCCTCTGTCCGGATCCAGACGGCCATCTTTAACAGCATCCGGGAGTGGATCCCATCCCAGCTCGTCGAAACCGGCGTCCCCTCGCTGACCGTCGCCGTCGCCCGGGATGGCGAGATTCTGTGGGAGGAGGGGTTCGGGTGGGCCGACCGGGAGAACCGGGTCCCGGCGACCCCTCACACGCTCTACTCCCTCGCCTCGATCTCCAAGCCCATCACGGCCACCGGCCTGATGGTCCTGAAGGGGCGGGGCCAGGTCGACCTCGACCGCCCGGTGAACGACTACTTAGGCGAGGCCAAGCTCAGGGCGAGGGTGGGGGACGCCGCGGACGCCACCGTGCGCCGGGTGGCCAACCACTCGTCCGGCCTGCCGCTCCACTACCACTTCTTCTTTGAGGATGAACCCTATCCTCTTCCCCCGATGGACGAGACCGTCCGGCGCTACGGCAACCTGGTAACCGCCCCCGGAGAGCGGTATCAGTACTCCAACCTCGGCTACGGCGTCCTCGGCTACGTGATCTCGCGGGTCTCGGGAAGGCCCTACCCTGATTTCATGCGCGAAGAGGTCTTCCTCCCCCTCGGCATGACCCACGCCTCGGTGGGCGTCGGGCCGGGTCTGGAGAAGTATCAGGCCGTGCGCTATGGCCCGGACGGCCTGCCGCTCCCTTTTTACGACTTCGATCACCCGGCCGCATCCGCCGTGTTCTGCAGCGCCCACGACCTGGTCCGGTTTGGGATGTTCCACCTGAAGGCCCATCTCCCGGACCAGAAGGCGATCCTCTCCGACGAAGCCATCGACGACATGCAGAGGCCCACCGCGCAAAAGCCCGCCGCGGACCCCGGGGGCGGGCTGGGCTATGGGATCGGCTGGGGGACGGCCGAGAACGACGTGGGCTACCGCAGCGTCAGCCACGGCGGCGGCATGGGCGGCGTGAGCACCCTGTTGATCCTGATCCCCTCGGAAAAACTGGCCGTGGCGGTCCTGTCCAACGCCTCGTCGCCGCTCCCCGGCCGCACGGCCCAGGAGGTCCTCTCGGCCCTGTTGCCTGCATATGCCGCGAACCGCGCCCGCGCCCAGGCCTGGCAGAGACAGGAGGGCGAGAAAGCGCAGACGCCAGCCTTTAAGCCCGCGCCCGACCTGATCGGGAGATGGGCCGGGGGCGCGCATACCTATAAGGGAGAGGTCCCCCTCACCCTCTGGTTCCAGGAGGACGGGGACGTTCACGCCCGGCTTGGCGACCAGATGGAGACGCTGCTCAACGACGCGAGGTTTGAGGATGGCTGGCTTACGGGGCGTATGATGGGGGACATCGGCACGGAGGACGCCAACCGTCGGTCCTGCACCCTGCACGCGACCCTGAAACTGCGGGGGCAGGCGCTCAATGGCGCGGTGACGGCCATATCGCAGGGCCCTCGGGGAAACGCCCTGAGCCACTGGGTGGAGTTGAAGAAAGGAGGACGAGGAGATGCCAGATAGACAGCATACCATCCGTCTGACCGTGGCGCAGGCGCTGGTGAAGTACCTGCAGGTCCAGCACAGCGAACGGGACGGCAGGACGCGCCGGCTGATCCCTGCCGTCTTCGGCATCTTCGGGCACGGCAACGTGGCCGGGCTGGGGCAGGCGCTGTATGAGTACGGCCGGGACCTGCCCTACTACCAGCCGTGCAACGAGCAGTCGATGGTGCACACGGCGTCGGGGTTCGCCAAGGCGAGCCTCCGGCTGGCGACGATGGCGTGCGCGTCGTCCATCGGGCCGGGCGCGACGAACATGGTCACGGGCGCGGCCACGGCCACGATCAACCGCCTGCCGGTGCTGCTGCTGCCGTCCGACCACTACGCCACGAGACATCAGGGGCCGGTGTTGCAGCAGCTGGAGCATCCGATTTCGGCGGACGTGGGCGTGGCGGACTGCCTGCGGCCGGTCAGCCGGTTCTTCGACCGGATCTCCCGGCCGGAGCAGCTTCTGACCGCGCTGCCGGAGGCGATGCGTGCCCTGACGGACCCGGCGGAGACCGGGGCGGTGACGCTGGCGCTGCCGCAGGACGTGCAGGCGCACGCCTACGACTACCCGGCCCGCTTCTTCGAGCAGCGGGTCTGGCGCGTGGAGCGCCGGCCCCCGGAGCCAGAGCGGATTGAGGAGGCGGTGGCGCTGCTCAGAGGGGCGAAGCGGCCTGCGATCATTGCGGGGGGGGGCGTACACTATTCCGAGGCGTGGGATGAGCTGCGGACATTTTCCGAGATGTTCGGAATCCCGGTGGGGGAGACGTTCGCGGGCAAGGGGGCGATTCGCGCGGGGCATCGCACGGGCGCCTTCCCGCTCCTGCCTGGCGGGGTGGGGGTCAGCGGCACGCCGTGCGCCGCACAGGTCGTGGGAGGGGCGGACCTGGTGATCTGCGTCGGGACGAGGCTGTCGGACTTCACCACGGGATCACAGTCGGCGTTTAACTTCCCGCACGTCCGGTTCATCAGCATCAACGTGTGCGGACACGACGCCTACAAGCAGGGGGCGCTGCCGGTGGTGGCCGACGCGCGGGAGGCCCTGCGAAGGCTCATTCAGGCGGGGGAGGCCGCCGGGGTAAGGCCCGATCCCGTGTATCTCCGGGAGATCGCTGAGGCGAAGGCGCGGTGGGAAAGGCAGCTGAGGCAAGAGGTCTATTCACAGGTCCCCGGAGAGGCCATGAGTCAGGCGCAGGTGGTGGGCGTGCTGAACGAGGAGGCGCAGGCGGGGGATGTGGTCATCGCGGCGGCGGGCAGCCCGCCCGGCGACCTGCTCAAGCTGTGGGATACCAGCGGAGACCGGGCCTGTCACATCGAGTTCGGATACTCGTGCATGGGATACGAGATCCCGGCGGGGCTGGGGGTGCGGATGACCCGGCAGAGGGGGGAGGTTTACGTGTACATCGGGGACGGGACCTACCTGATGAATCCGATGGAGCTGGTGACGGCCGTGCAGGAGAATCTGAAGGTGACGGTGGTGGTCGTGGAGAACCACGGCTTTCAGTGCATCCGGAACCTCCAGATGGGGCGCGCGGGACGGGCGTTCGGGAACGAGTTTCGGGCAAGGGATAAAGGCACGAACCGCCTCGAAGGGGATTATCTCAAGATCGACTTCGCCCGGAATGCGGAGAGCGTGGGCGCGCGGGCGTGGCACGTCACGACAACCGATGAGCTGCGCCGGGCGCTGCGGGAGGCGCGGGAGGAGGCGCGGGCGTGCGTGGTCGTGGCGGAGGTGGAGAAGCACCGGTTCGCGCCGGGGTCGGGGGTCTGGTGGGACGTGGCGCCGGCGGAGGTGAGCCAGGACCCGGCCACGCAGGAGGTGCGGGCGGCCTATGAGGAGGATCGGAGAAGGTTGCAGCGGTTCTATTACTGACTCCACCTGAAAGCATACCGCGACATTGGCGGGTGATCGTGGAGGAGCTGTTGCCCGTGCGGGAGGTGGAGGTCCGGGTCCGCCGCGGCCGTTCCCCTCGCAGCGTGCGCGTGGCGCCCGAGGGCACGGCGTTCACCTGGTCCCACGCGAATGGCGTCGTGACCGTCGCCCTTCCCGCTGTGGAGGTCCACTGCGCGGTTGTGATCGAGTGAGAATCCTGAAAAAGCAGACATGTTCTGTCTATGGCAGTTCTTCCGGCCTGTGGACCAGCCGGTCCGGGTTTCGCTCGTATCCCCTGCGCCACATCTCTTCCACCAGTCTTTCGCTCGCTTTCAGTTCCTGCCGGAGGGCCCGCTGATCCGCCTTCGCCCGCGCGTCCACCGCCTCCGGGGAGCAGATTTCGCAGAGCATCTTCCGCAACCGATAGAAGGTGGATTCCACATCAGGGTCCCCCGGCTTCTCCAGCATCAGGTCGCGCATCTCCAGGGGGTCCTCTTCGAGGTCGAACAGCATGGGACGCTCTCCCACGCATTCCACGAACTTGAAGCGCCCGGACCGGACGGCGAAGATGCTCGCGGGGAAACCTGCCCCGTGGTACTCCGAAAGCGTGAAGGCCGGTCTGGGCGCACCCTCCTTACCCTGCGCCAGACCCCACAGGGATGTCCCGCGCGTGTGCGCCGGAAGCTCCCGTCCTGCTGCCTCACAGAGCGTGGGGAAGATATCCAGCGTCGAAACCGGCGTGGACTCGGCTGCCCCTGCCCGGACGCCAGGCCCGGCCACGATCAGCGGCACCCGGATGGAACTCTCGTACATATCCGCATAGTCCAGGTTGCGATGCGCCCCGCCGCTCCCTCCGTGGTCCGATGAATAGACCATTAGCGTCTCCTCCAGCAGCCCCGCCTCCTCCAGCCCCCGCAGCACAATGCCCACGTCCCGGTCCATCTTCTCGCACATCCCGTGATAACCCACCAGCCCCCGCCTCACCTCCTCCGGCGTCATCAGGTCTCCGCAACAGTGCCGCGTGTAGACCCGCTGGTAGGGATGGAGCCGGTTCAGATCCTCGGTATACCGCTCGTCCAGGCCTTTCAGATGGACCAGGGGATCGTAGTGGTCCCAGAGGTCCTGAGGCGGTGTCCAGCGGTGCATGTCGTTGAAGTTGACCACCAGGACCCAGGGACGATCGGTCGGGCGGTCTTCTCTCAACCATCGCGCCGCCTCCTCCGCCACCTGAGTGTCTCTGGAGGACCTGTGGGGCTCCTCGGCGGGGCCCGCCGCCCGGAGCCGGTGCAGATACATGTACCTGGGCAGGGTCTCCTCCCGGAACAGGGAGTGAATGTCCAGGCTCTCCCGGTGCAGGGGCATCCGTTCCTCCTCCACCCCGTGATCGACCCCGGGCTGGAAATCCAGCTTGCCCACCGTGGTAAGGCGCACCCCGTGCTCCCTGAAATGATGGCCCCATCCTCGGGGAACCCCTGTGTAGGGGAAGGCGTTGTCCCAGGTCCCGATTTCGTGGGCGTAACGCCCGCTCATCATCGCTGCCCTGGAGGCCGCGCAGAGAGGGGCCACGCAATAGGCGCTCTCAAACCGCGTTCCCCGCCGGGCAATGCTGTCGATGTTGGGCGTCCGGGTCAGAGGATTCCCATAACAGCCTGCGAACTCGGGGTTGTGTCGATCCGTAATGATGTAGACGACATTCATTCGGAGGTCTCCCTGTGATACCCCTGTGCCTTAGCCGACCTCTCAGCCCTGCCAGTACAGCAGCGTGTTCACCACCCGTTTGAACACGTGCAGCGCCCGCTGCGTCGCGGCGTGCTTGCCTGCGGTCCCGTTGTTGAGTTCGTAGAAGGCGTGCGGGATGCCGTAGCGCTTGACCATCTGGTAACACAGGGTCGATGGAGGATGGATACTGGCCCGCTCGTGGGTGGACGGGGCATCGGTCTCCAGACGGAGCGTGTCGCACAGCGCGTCGTAGAGCCGGCGCTGACCCGGGTCCTTGAAAAGACCCCGGTCCTCCACCTCATACCAGCCGTCAAAGGGGTACTCGCTGTTGAGCCGCCAGCCGGTGTAAGCGTGGAAATTCACCCAGAGCGATGGCCTCTTTTCATCGATCCACTTCCACAGCAGACGGCCCTCGTGGGCCTCCGGCTCGGGCGCGTCGGGGTCTTCGCCGAAGGCCAGGTACATGTCCAGCCCCTCGGCGTTGAAGGCGTTTCTGCCCGCCACGTTGCCGTCAGGGTTGACCATCGGGACGGCCAGGACCTCGACCTGGTCCCGAAGCCCTTCGGCCTCGGGCAGAAGCGAAGACATGAAGTCGGCGATGCCCAGGATGCCCCAGACGCCGGGGTGCTCGTGGGGGTGCTGGCCGGCCACGCAGAAAATCTTCGGCCTTCCGGGGGTTCCCGCCCGCAGCCCCAGGATCTCGCGCCCCTGGACCGACCTCCCCACGGAGAAGAGTTCACAACGGCCGGGCCGCTGGGCAGCGATCTCCCGCAGGCACTCAGAGACCTCGCTGCAGGGGGCCACATAGGTCATGGCCACGCGCAGCCGCTGGTTCTGCTCCACGGGCGCCCTGAACGTGGCGCGGCCCTCGATACACTCCGGATGCTGCCCTCGAAGCGGCCTGAAGCGATGGAACTCGACGGGCTTGATCCAGATGGTGGTGGGAAAGACCGACCCGAACCCGGTTCGCACGCCCCACCTGGAGTCCTCCCGAAGTTCAATGCTCACTTCAGCGGCGGGACCCTCGTTGACGAGGTCAAAGCAGAAGTAGCTGCCGTAGCCCGTCTGCTTGTCGCCGTCCACCTCCAGGCGGAAGCTGTTTTCCGCAAGCTGCTCCACGTTCTTTCCGTTGCCGCACTCAAAATCCGTCACCAGACGAATCATGGCTCGTCATCCTCTTTCAATGTCTTAGAGCAGCGATCTGTAGTTTTCCGCCACTTTTCGGAACCCTTCGAGCATCTGGTCCACCGCCCCCTCCTCGGGGTCTGTCAGCACCGGCGCCTGCAGCATCCGCGACAACGCCTGCCGGGTCTGTGGGTAATCGCCGGGAGCATATCCTTCATATCCTTCCCACAGCGGTCCCCGTCCGTGGGTGTAGAAGTCGAATCCCCTCGAATACGGGGGCACCAGGTGATAAGGGATGTGCCGTGCCCCGACCACAGGCCCAAAGGCATCGGAGTAAGCCCCTGCCCGCACGTTAACCCCCTCCGCCTGCAGCGCCTTGCAATATGTCTCCCTCGGCAGTCCGCCCAGGTCCTCCGGCCGGTACCGGGCCTGCAGCCCGGAATACCACCCCGCCGGCTGCGCCTTCGGATAGATGTAAAGGGGATCGATCCCCGGGATGTCCTCCAGCCCCCTGTTCAACGCCTGCACGTAGGCCCACCGTTTTTCGTTCTGCTCCCGGACCCGCGCAAGCTGTACCTGCGCAATGGCCGCCCCGAGGGGATGCGGCCTGAAATTCAGCCCGAACCCGTAAGGCGCCAGCCGCCGGTGGGCAGGGTCCTGAAGTCTGTCCATCAGGCCAGCCCGCCCGGTATGGCCGAACAGCAGCACCCGCTCATACAGGCGCCGGTCCATCGTCGCCACCATCCCGCACTCCCCCCCGGAGACCGGCTTCCCCCTCCCCGGCACGCCCTGGAAGCTGAACCCCCCGATCGCCCCGATCGTCCCTACCCTCTTCCCGTCGTAGCTCGCCCCGTGGGCGTGTGAGCAGTCTTCAATTACCGGGATGCCGTGCCGGTTGGCGACCTCCATGATCGGACCCATGTCGCAGACATTGCCCCCCCAGTGCACCACCGAGATGGCCTTCGTCCGGGGCGTGATGCGCCTCTCGATGTCCTCCGGGTCGATCAGGAACGTCTTCGGGTCGATCTCACAGAAGACCGGCCGGGCGCCCAGGTAGACCACCGGCCCGAACGAACAGATCCAGGTGAAATCGGGGTGGATTACCTCGTCTCCAGGCCCCACCCCCAGCGCAAAGTAGGACGCCCACAGCGTGGACGTGCCGTTGTGCT
>CAYRZX010000012.1:0-38905 GCA_964428665.1 uncultured Gemmatimonas sp. | reverse complement strand
ATTTTCCACCTTATTTTTCGTCTATTTTGGTCTTGACTTTGGGGGAAGCTTTAGAGCCCTGATAGTTACCCAACGCCAGCAGATGTCGGCGATCACCCGTGACAATGTGGCTTGCACCTCCAACCACAGCACATTCCAGAACCTTGTCGTCGGCAGGATCAGCAGCGACCACCTTGAGAGTATTGGTGATCGTCACCAGCCGTAAGAAGTTGAGCAAATCGGCAATGGTATTGGTGACCTGAACAGCCGAAAACTTTAACCTGGTTTGTAGTCTTTTTGCCACTTCATCAATCAATTCTTGACAGGTCACACCTTCCACGATGCCGATACGCGCCAGTTCAAGGCAGCGATACGGTTTGCCCCGCCAGCCCGATCCTGACAACAGGATGTTGGTATCAAACACCGCTATCAGGGGCATTGCCTGTCCTCATGGATCAGATCATCAATAAACGCCTCCCGCTCATCCTCCGACATCGCATCCCAGTTCAACCCGCGCTCGGAGCATAAGCGTCGCAATTGTGTTTGGGCGTATTCCATACGAGCATCGCGCTCGGTCTGGGCGTCCTCAGCCAGCGCCAAAAGCGCAGCACGCTTGCGCTCCGGCGGCAGTTGTTTGACCAGTTCGAGTACCTGTTCATCAGTCAATTCCAGAATAGGCATAACTGTCACCTCCTCTTTTTCACCGTCCGCCGGAAGCCGCCCCACCTAACGCTCCCATGAGGTCGCGTTCCACCACGCTGGCTTCCGGCGATCAAGGCGCAAGCATGGCTTGCGCACTCCAAGAAATATCACCACGGCGCGTCGTAAGACGGCCTGTTCACGAACCGCTCCGTCCCTATGTCCAGGGCGATCTCCGTCGCGGGCGGCATGCGCACCCGGAGGCATTTGTCGTGCGCCGATGCCGTCCTGGTCTCACGCTGTACACCCGGCGCGGCGTAGCTCCCCACCTCGCCCGGATACGCACTTACGCGCGCATCGTAGCGGGCCTCCGTGAACCGGTGCTCCCCGAACGCCCCGGCCTGCACGATCACCTCCCGCGCGTGCAACGGGCTGAGATTCACCAATCTCAACGCCGTCCGATCCGCCTCCACCCGTTCCACGAGCGCGGCCACGTCCGGCGGGAGGCCGGGCCGCCTTCGCTCTGCGTCAAAACATCGCACCCGGCACATCGGCAGCCCCCCGTTGTAAATGATCTGCGGCCCGCCCAGGGTGAGCTGCATCAGCGCCTCTGTGGTCACCGGGTTGAGCTGCTGCCAGTGGTGGATGTTCACCCGCGTCAGGTCCTCCCGGTCCTCCCGGATCTGGTCCAGCCTCCGGCAGACCTGCGCGTAGCTTGCGCGCAGGATCGTCTCCGGATAGGTCGGGTTCTCCCCGGCCAGGAAGCGTGCCCAGGGCTGCTCGTGCCCCGCGTCCTCCTTCGTGCGGAACGAAAACACCTGGTTCCAGTCGTACCCCTCCATCCGGCGGAGCCGCTCCACCCGCTCCCAATCCTGTGAGGCCATCGACAGATTCCAGACCGCCAGCGGGTAGATCGGAGACATCGGCTGGTAGTCGAACCACCCGGAGTCCCCGTAGCGATAGGGGACCACGAACGTCTCCCGCCGGTCCCCCAGCGCCATGAACTGCCCCACCCAGTGCTCCGGCAGGCTCATGTCGCATCCCCGCAGATCGCGCACGACCCCCTGCTCCATGACGCGGTCCATCTGCGCGCGCGGCAGGTCCAGATAGCTCGCATCCCCTGTCAGCAAATAAGCGTTCGATGCCGCCACGATGGCCGCCATGCAGACGTTGTAGAACCCGTGCGGCCAGGTCCAGCCGTAAAGCCCCCCGTACCACTTCCCACCGATGTACTCCCCGACCTGCCCGGACAGCCCCACGTTGTCCGGCAGCAGCCCCCCGTTCTCCCGCGCCCGCTCGACCCAGGCGTCCACGTAATCCACCACCCATTGCCGGTACTTCTCCTCGCCGGTCAGGAGATAGGCGTTCGTCACCAGGCTCGTGACCGACAGGTTCGCGACCACGTCCCCCCGGCCCATGCGCCCCTGCATGGCCTCGCCCAGCCTTCTCGCCAGCGCCGCGTCCTTCAGGTCCTCGTAGCGCCTCACCCCCGGCACGTCCTCGTAGGGCAGGCCGTAGCGCGCCATGCCCGGCGAATACCCGCAGGACGGCTCCCCGTCAAAGAACCCCCCATGCGGCCCCCCGCTCCCGTTGAGGGGCGCGCGGATCAGCCTCCGCTCCGGGTCGTAGTTGAGCGCCTCGGGGTCCTCGTTCAGATAAAGCCCCGCGAACCGCCTCGCCCGCTCCACGTGCTCTGGCCTGGCCGGGTCCGCCAGACAGAGGAAGTAGAAATAGATGTCGCTCTCCCCCTGGTGGAACTGGTCGATGCGCCGGGCGTAGCCCTTGTGGACGACCCCGTAGTCCGTCAACTGCCTCGTGACCGCCTCCCACTCCCGGACGGACAGCGGCAGCAGGTGGTCCCCGCCCCCTGAAAGGTAGAGCAGCGGCCAGTTGTAGAAACCCTCGTAGAAGTCGTCCGTGTCACGCCCGCGAAAGGTCTCCCGCCAGATCAGCGTCCCGTCCGCCCGCGTGTATTTCTCCAGGAAAGGATGGACCGCCTGACCCATCGCGTCCATCAACTGCCGCTCCAGCACGGCCCACGCGGGCGGCTCAAGAAGGGGGATGGTGGCGGAGATGGTGGTCATAAGCTTTCAACCTTTCACACCACGAACCGATCCCCGTCCGCCGCCGTCCCGCACAGCGTCGCCCGTCCCCCGGACACCGCCTCCCCATAGCCCGCCGGCCCCGGAGCGCCGGGCTTGAGCTGCGCCCACCCCTCCGCCCTCCCGAACGCCCCCGTCGCCCTCGCGCCGAACCACCCCTCCTGCTCCAGCGCCTCTATCTCAAACCGCTCCCCCGGCCCCCAGACCCCCATCGCCGCGCCGATCCGCGTCACCGTCACATCCGCCCCCGTCGTCCCCGTCTCCGCGGTCACGTGCCAGTGGTTCGGCAGGTCCTCGTGGAACCGCTCCGGAATCCCGTGATTGTAAGGCGTATCAAACCGGTCCGTCTGACGCAGCGTCAGCCCCGCCGGGCACCGCAGCCGCACGTCCAGCGTGGCCCCGCCGCGCCGGGAGATCACCCGTCCCTCGCTCAACGCCATCTCCTCGAACGCGTGGAGCATCCACTGGAACCGGGCCGGCTCCGGCGCCTCCAGGTCGTCCAGCAGCAGGAACAGCCCCGGCCTCAGGAACAGCGCGTGCCGGTCGAATTTCCGCAACCTCCCCATGTATGCCGCAGCCGCATCCCCCGCCACGTAGGTCAGCCCCTTCCGGTCCTCGAACGCCACGACCCGGCCGCTCGCCTTCGCCTGCCGGATGACCTGCCCCTCCCCGTTCACCAGCACGCAGTTGTTCGCCTTCGTCGAGCGCGTCCACTCCGCGTGGTGCGGCTGGCCGTAGGCCGGCCCATAGTAGCCCGACGGGATCGCCAGCGCCTTTCCCCCCTTCATGATGGCAAAGGCGTTCTGATCCGCGTGCGAGTGAGACACGCTCCCGAAGGGGCTGCTCTTGAACAGGAAGCACGTGTCCTCGTCCGGCCTCGTCAGGTCGCTGTGCAGCCCGGCCCAGCCCACCCCCCGGAAGGCGCGCGAGTGGGGCAAATCCGCCGGCGGCCTCGACGGCGCCTCGTCCTCAAAGATCAGCGACAGCTCCCCCCGGAGCCCCTTCCACCCCTCCATCTGCCTCACCCACCAGCCCGCATAAGGGTCGTTGAACCGGTGCGCGTGGAACCCCATCAGCGTGGCGAACCGATCCCCCCCGCCCGTGCCCGGCCCCCCCCGCTCGGCCCCGTCCCCGAACGGCTGGACCTCCCCGCGCAGCGCCGTGCAGTAGAAGAAGAAATACCGGACCTTCCGAAACAGCGGACGCCTCCAGAGGTCCAGACCGCACGCGGCCCGGAGGCCCTCCAGCGCCGGGATGTAGATCAGATTGTAGCCCAGCCCGTAGCTCACCCCCTCGGCCCATCCCCCTTCGATCCCGCCCCAGTGCGGGTAGAACGTCGTCAGCGCCCTGAGCGAATGGTCCAGCCACGTCCTGGCCCCCTCCGCCTCCCCCGACATGGCCACGGCCATCTCCGACAGGTACGCGATCAGACGCCCGTTGTGGCTCTCCCCCGGATATGTCAGATAGTTCCGGCGCGTCAGCCGGCGGTAGGTCTGCCACGCGCGCGCCTCGCACATCCCCAGCACCTTTGCCCGCTCCCCCTCGCTCAGCGCGTCGTAGAGCCAGTCGTAAGCGTGGTGCGCGCACCGGGCCAGATGCAGCCCCGGCTCGTCCCCCCACCGGGCGCTCACCGACGTCACGTCCTCATCGTCCGTGGGCCACGACGCCACCCTGAGCAGGATGCGCTTGGCCGCCTCCGCGTACCTCGCCTCCCCCGACATCAGGAAGGCCACGGAGAGGTCGATCAGCGCGCTGTCGATGTAGCGCGAAAACCGGCGAAAGTAGTCCCTGTACTCCAGCCGGCACTGCGTGGGGTCCTCCGTCCTGTGATACGTCGGATACTCCGGCGGGGGCACGCTCAGGGCGCGCTCCGCCGCCGCCAGACACCCCTGCCACGCGCGCCTCCGCGTGGTCCCCAGCGTCGCCCGCAGGCCCGGCAGGTCCCGCTTCAGGTAGATCAGGCGCGGATGGCCCGCCGGAACCCGCGCCAGCAGCGCCTCCGGGTCCACCCACGGCAGCTCCGGCGCGCCCTCCGGGACCGTGAACGACCGCCTCCCCCGCCGCGCGGCCTCCTCCCCCCGGTCATTTAACGCTGACACATCCCACGTGTAGGCCCCCGGCTCCAGAACCCTGTCAGGCAGATGCACCGGATCGCTTCCCGTCGCCTTCTCGTAGACCAGCGTCCCTCTGCGGTCCCGGACCTCCACCCGGTAGCCGGAGGCCCCCGCTGCCGGCAGCCAGGCCAGCCCCGGCGGCGTGACCTCCACCGTCGCCCCGTCGGCGGGGCAGGGGAACAGGATCGCGTTGTCCGTTCGTTCGGTCATAAATCGCATAGAGTACCTCTCACTCATTCAGATACTCATCCAGCGTGAACCCCGGCGCGCGCCACCGGGCGAACAGCCCCTGCTCCTTCTTCCGCACCTCCATCGCCCTGTCATAGGCCTGATCGGCCACCTCTCGCGGGATGACCACCGAGCCGTTCACGTCGGCGTGGATGACGTCTCCGGGCCTCACCGTCATGCCGTCGATGATCACCGTCGTGTTCAGGTCCAGCCAGCGCAACCGACCGTGCATCGGAGACAGGCCAGCGGCCCAGCAGGCCAGCCCCACCTCCCGCACCCCCTCCAGGTCGCGCATGCCCCCGTCCGTCATGAACCCCACGGCCCCGGCCAGCCGCATCAGTATGGCCATGCCGTCGCCGAGGCTCACCGTGTAGCGCGAGCGCGGTCCCACCGCCTCGATCAGGGCGAACACCGGCATGCCCCCCTTGGCCGCGTCCCGCATCAGGCGCAGCCAGTCCTTGAACAGGCTGGGCGGGTCATCCGTCCCCGCCGAGGTTGTGTCCATGCGGGCCGTGACCGCCACGCCCACCCTCACCCCCATCTCCGGCATGAGCGCCCGCACGTCCGGCCCCGTGTAGCCCGTCGCCGGGTCCCTGATCCCCATCAACTCCACCCCGTTGGCCACCGTGGGCGTGTCAAACTCAATCAACTTTTTGATGTTCTCGATGTTCACGCAGATTCTCCTTTCTATATAGCTTTTCACGATTCCTGTGCATGGGGCTATATCGAGAGCCTGATTAAAAAATCGCTGTGGCTCTGGCCCTCACCCCGGTTCACTTCGTTCACCACCCCTCTCCCATAAATGGGAGAGGGGAAGCCGAGCGCCAGCGAGGCGGGGTGAGGGCCTGTGCGCCAGGCGACATCGTTCTAGGCACAAGATTTATGAGGTTATTTGCTTTTTACAATTTGTAATTTTCAATTTGCAATTTCCTTCACAGCCCGAATGACCTCCTCTTCCTCGATCGCCTCCAGCCTCCGCTCCTCCGGCAACTCAGCGTTCCCCTGCACGACCCTCACGCGCTCCCCTCTCGGCCCCCAGACGCGCGGGTCCGTCGGCCCGAACAGCGCCACGACCGGCGCCCCGGAGGCCGCGCTCAGGTGCGTGACCCCGGAGTCGTTGCCGAGATACGCGCGGCAGCGGGCGAGCGCCCCGGCCAGGACGGGCAGCGGCAGCCCCCGGGCCACGACCGGCGCAACGGCCATCTCGGAGGCCATCTGTTCCACGACCTGCTCGTCCGCCGGCCCGCACGGGACGACGACCCTTGCCCCCGTCGTCTGCGCCACCACCTCCGCCACGCGCGCGAATCGCTCCGCCGGCCAGCATTTGCGCGCCCCGCCGCTGCCGGGGTGGATCACGACGAACAAATCGGACTCAGAGATGCCGCACCCCTTCAGAAACGCCTCCGCCGTCCATCCGTCCTCCTCGGTGAGAAACACGCGCGGAGACCGATCCCGCACCGGGATGCCCGCGCCCTCCACCGGCTCAGCGAGCCGGTCCACGATATGCCGCCCCTCGTCCGGCGCGGGAACCGGGTCGCCACACACCAGCCTGCGGACCCCGACCCGCTCCAGGTTGCGCCGGAACAGCCCGTCCCGGTCCGGCAGATAGGACAGGATCAGATCAAACCCCGTCAGGTAGGCGATGACCTCCGGCGACGCCTCCCCCCCCGGCGCAAACAGCGGCGCGAAGTCCGCCCGGTCTATGGAGCGGACCGCGTCCGCATAATATCGTCCGCGCGCGACCTCCAGCGTGGCCGTCCGTCCGACGATCTCGATGTGCGCCCGCGGGGCGGCCTCCCGCAATGCCCGGATCGCCGGAAGCGTCAGGACAAAGTCCCCCAGCGCGCCGGAGCGGATGACCAGGATACGACACATAGAGATAACGATGAAGTCAGAACGATGAACGCTGAAGTAAAAGCGTAAACCTGTTTTGCTTTTCGTTCATCGTTCATCGTTCCGCGTTCCGCGTTGCCTTTTACCGCTTCTTCCCGAACGCGTCGGCAAACAGGAAGAAATCCCCGAACCCCACCTCCCCGTCCCCGTCCAGGTCGAACTTCGCGCTGCCCCCCGTCGCTCTTGAGCCGAAGGCGTCGGCGAACAGGAAGAAGTCCCCGAACCCCACCTCCCTGTCCCCGTCAAAGTCCGGCGACGGCAGGCCCCCCTTCCCCTCGATCCGCACGGGGATGACACCGGGCATCGTCGTGTTGATCCGTGTACCGCCGAAGGAGGGGAGCAGGTAGAGAGACGTCTGCCGGGCAGCGCCCGGATCGTTCTCCAGGGCCACCGTCGTGTTGACCGTACCCGACACCTCCCTGGCCTTCAGGTGCAGGTCGGCCAGGACCTCGACCCCGTCCAGGAAGGTGAACCCGGTCGCGTCCCGGTAGACCAGGTCCAGCCGCCACCTGTTGCCCGACCTGACCGCCGTGTTCCCGACGATCTTCGAGGAACTCAGCGCGGAGTTCGTTCCGAGCGTGTAGGGCTGGGCGCCCGCCGTGGCCGGGTCCCTGTCCACCGGCTCGAAGTAGGTCGTGTCCACGGACACGTAGATGTTCGCCTGCCCCACGGTCGCGCCCCCGTCGTCCGCCACGATCGGGATGCGCACCATCTCCCCGGAGGTGACGGACAACTGCGTCGGGAGGATGAACCGGGCGGTATTCGATGGAACCGGCGCGACCCCCGTCCCGGTCAGAGAGACCGTAGACGGATTCCTCGCCGCATTGTGCGCAATGGACAGCGTCGCGGACTTCTTCCCGCCTGCCCCCGGCGCGAACGTCACCGTCACCTCCTGCCTCCCGCCGGGGGCCACGCGGAAGGCCGTCGGCGAGACCGAGAAGTGCGCCGAGTCCGCGCCCGAGATCGCCGCGCCCATGACCCTCAGCGTGTCATTCCCCGCGTTGGAGACCGTCAGCGTCTTCCGGCTGACGTTGCTGACCCGGACGCTGTCAAAAGACAGGGAGATCGCGGACAGCGCGATGGACGGGCTCAGGGCCGTCTGGGCCAGCCCGCGCCCCACGGCGGAGACGGACAGACTCCCCTCGTCCGGGTCGTCGCTCAGCACCGTCAGCGTCCCGGCCAGGTCCCCGGCCCCGGTGGGCCGGAAGGCCACCGTGATCTTAACGCTGTCCCCCGCCGCCACCGTGGCCGTCCGGGGCGTGGCGGTCAACAGCGGAGACGAGGCATTCACGTCCCGCACCGTCAGCGCCAGCGTCCCCCGGTTGTAAAGCGTCAGCGTCAGCTCCTTCGACCCGCCCGCTGATACCTCCCCGAAGTCCAGCCTCGGCACGGTCACGGCGATGTCCGCCTGTCCGGCCCGCACCCGCACCCCGTCGAACTGCCCGGCGAACGGCAGCGACTGTCCCCGCACGCCGAGGAACACGATCATGCGATAGCGTCCGGTCTGCGTGAGTGTCAGGTCCTGGCTGAAACGGCCGTTGCTGACGTTGATGAACGAGGTCGGAATGTTCTGTCCGCCGTCCAGGGCGTCGAACCTGACAGCGATCTGCGTGTTGGCGGAGTTCGTGACCGCCCCGGAGAACCTCACGGCCTTTCCGATGAAGACGTCCGTGGGAAATGGTGCGTCGAGAGCCAGGCCAGCGAAGAAGCCCGTCGGGATGGCCACCTTGATGCCGGGGACGGCCTTCACCGTCACAGGAGAAAACCCATCCAAGTAGGGTAATGACTGCCCTTTCTGGCCGAGGAAGATGTTCATCTCATAGATGCCGGCCTGCTCCGGCGCAAACACGACGTCCTGACTGAAGCGCCCCCCCTGGACGTCCAACCTGAAATCGATGCGCTTCCCCTGATCTGATGAAAAACCCACTGCCATCTCTGTAGCTGTCTGGTCCGCCACAACTCCGGATAGCCGAAGACCCACCCCCGCCGTGATCGTCGCCGGGAACGGGGCGTCGAACGTGATCCCGTTGAAGTAGTCCGCCGGCAGGACCACGTCGTCCGTCAGCCCCTTCGCCACGACGAATGGCTCGAATCCCCCGATAAATTCGGACTGTGATCCGTCACGCCTGACAAAGATGTGCAGAGCGTAAGCCCCGGCCTGAGAGGGGGTGAATACCACGGGCCTGGAAAACCTCCCTCCTGACACTCTGGCAATAAAACTGAGCGTGTCGGAGCGATCCTGACGCCTGAAGCTGAAGGTCACCTGCTGGATGGCGGGATCCGTCGTGGCCCCAGAGAGAGAGAAGCCTGCCCCGGAGGTCCGATTGGCGGACAGCGGCTGATCGAGGCGGAGGCCTTCAAAGAAATCTACCGGCAGGATCACCTCGTCGGTCACACCCCTGTTCACCACAAACGAAGCGAATCCTCCGACAAACTCGAACTTCCCTCCATCGCGTTTGGCAAACACATCCAAGGTGTAGGTCCCGGCCTGCGAGGGGGTGAAGACGGTAGGGCGGGAGAACTTCCCACCCACCACATTGGCTGCAAAACCGAGGGTATCGGGGCGGTCCTGACGCCTGAAACTGAAGGTCACCTGCCGGATGGCGGGGTCCGTCGTCGTCCCGGAGATAGAAAAACCCGCGCCCGAAGTCTGATTGGCTGGCAGTGGGGCGTCGAGTTTGAGAAACTCGAAGTAATCAACCGGCACGACGAGCTGCGTCCGGAACGTCTTCGGCACCGGGATCAGAAGCGCCTGGACATCGCCCTCTACATCTGCGGAGACCTGGAATTGCGCTGAACGGTCAGACCCGGTCAGCCGGATAAAGGTCGCGCTTCTCTGCCGCAGCGCCCCGGACAGAGTTGGATTGCCCTTCATCAGCGCATCTTCACGGGGAGGTGGCAGAATCCGCCGACCGGTGGTGGTCTCCGTGAGAAAGGGGAAAGCGTAATTCAAGGCGGGATCGGCATTTAACTTCGTGCCGCTCAAAAACAGCCGTGCGGCCCACCCCCGGTAGAGGTCCGCGAACGGCTGGCCGGTCACCGCCTCCACGTTGACCACCCCCGCCTTCCCGGTCTGGGTGAGGCTGGTGAGAATACCCTGCCCCTTCTGATCAACCAGACCCCGCACGAACAGATAGGCCGCGCCCCGAATGCCAGGATTGAGTTGGGCATCCCCTGTCAGCGAGAACTGTTCCGGGTGGGCCAGGAAGGTCTCCACTTGGTCCCTGTTGCCGCCTGCGATGTAGTCTCCGACCAGATCTTCGGTGAGATGGGACAACGCCTCGTTCAACCAGGACTCCTCACTCTGACCGCCGGGCCGGGACAAAACGTGCTGATTGAAGTTGACCAGGTGCTGGAACTCGTGAGCGAGGTGGGAGCGGTAGAATGTCGGCTTGTGGTCCAGGGAGGTGAACATCATGTCACTCAGGTTGCCATTTCCACCCCGGTCCTTCGGTAGAGCCGACACCGGCGAGTAAAATCCCGCCACTCCGCCCACCCGGTTGACGAGAGGGGTAAAAAGGAACAGCACGCGCCCGTCCCCATCCACGTCCGACTCTTTCCCAAAGACAGACGTGACCAGCGGATAAGTCGTCCTGTCAAACTCCTCCAGCATCGCCTGGATCTGCGCGGTTGTAAGGGGGGGCCGCTTCAACCCCGTCGTGTCCACATCCACGTAAGCCAGGGTCTTGCCAGAGACGACCGCGAGCCTGGCAGTGACGACGGTGTCTCGTTTGATATTGCCAAACTTACTGAAAACAAACTGCCTTGTGCTCCCGACAACCGGGGCCTGAGTCACGGCGGGCTTGGAGGGCGCATAGGGGTCCTGCCGCAAGCCTTCAGCGATCCGCCGCTCCTCCGCCCGCAGCGCCATCTCCGCCCGGTCCCGGTCGTCCGGCTTAACCGCCTTCAGGGCGCGGATGAAAGCCACCTTCGCCGCCGCCGGGGGCGAGACCGTAAACCGGAACGTCTTCGTCGTGTCCTCCGTCGTCTGGAGGGCGTAGAGGATCAGCTCGTAGTCCCGGTCTGTGAAGTCCAGCGTCAGGTCCGCCCGGCCTGCCACAGAGGTCGAAAACACCTCCCCCACCCGCAGCGTCGAGGGGACCGTCTGGGCGAGGGCCGGTGAAAGGGCGATGAGAGAGAGCAAAGAGGTTAGAGCAAGACGGCGGACATGTAGTCCCACAGAAGTCTCCTGTTAAAATGATGAACGCGGAATGCAGACCCCTCCCCCATCCCCTCCCCGAAACGGGGAGGGGAAAAGGCCATTCCCCCTTCCCGTTTCGGGAAGGGGGTTTAGGGGGTTGGGTCTGTCACCCTCCCCATCGCTGTAGGGGCGACCGGCCGGTCGCCCCTACTCATCCTTACGATTGAACAGCCGCCTGAGCAGAGGCCGCCCCTCCTCGACGCGCCCCGCCTTCAGGGTGCGGGCGATGCAGAACAGGCAGACCGCCAGGAAGATATCCGACGCGCCGACCAGCCCGGCGCCCAGGTCCCGCTCCAGAAAGGTGCGGATCGCGATGACCCCGGCCTGGACCCGTTCGCGGGCCGCCGGAGACATCGCGCGCCGACCTGCCTCCGACGCCAGGTCTCCTTGCAGAAGGCCCACCCCCTCCCGGAGCGCCCGGGCCATCGCGGGCGCGTCCTCCTGCTCGAAGGCGAGCAGGGCCTCCCTGATCCGGGCGCTGACGCCCGCCCTCGCCTCCAGGCCCAGGAAACGGGAGGACGCCACAGCCGACCGGGCCCGCTCCAGGAGGTCCCCGACCCTCTCGGCGCGCTCATAGTCGTCCGCGGACAGCATGCGATAGAACCGGTTCCGCGCGCCCATTGCCCGGCAGACGCCGTTCAGCAGCTGAAGCCGGATGACTGGCGAGCGGTACCGCGGCGCCTGGTCCAGCGTGGGCTTGACGATGCGCACGTCCCTCCGGTCGCCCAGCGTCTCCACGAGCGTCGGGAAGACCGACCGATCAAAGGGGTCGCAGAACACCCAGAACAGGAGTTCGTGAGCCTCCTCCCCCCCGATCTGTGACAGGGCCCGGATGGCGCTGATCCGGACGCGGGGATCCCCGTCGTGCAGGGCGTCGATGAGCGGGTCCAGGGCGCGGGGGTGGCGCAGCTTGCCCAGCGCCTCCACCACCTCCGGCCGGATGTCCGACTCCCGGTCCGACAGCTCCTCCAGCAGGGGGTCCAGCGCGCGGGGGTCCCCGGCCTCCCCCAGCCCCGCCGCGGCCTGCGACCGGACGCGCGGGCTGACGTCGTCCAGCGCCTCGATCAGCCGCTGCACGGCCATCGGGCTCCGGGACCTCCCCATCGCCCGCACGGCCTTCCCCCGGTCCTCCTCCTCCGTGGCGCGGGAGAGCCGGAACAGCCCGTAGGCGTAGGTCACGAAATTGCCCCGGCTCAAATCCTGGATCAGCACCCCCGCCTCCTTCGACTTCGCCTCCGCCACCCGCCGGAGGAGGAGGTTCGGGAGCACGAGCAGGGCGGCGCTCGCGATAAAGGCGACCTGCAGGTTCCCCACCGGAAACCCCATCACCTCGAACGCAACGCCCTCGAAACCGGAGACCAGCGCCCCGCCCAGAAGCGGGGCCACGGCGCTCACCAGGCGGAAGGTCGTGGACCAGAAGGCGAAGTAGACCGGCTGCTCCTTGCCTGTGGGCAGGAGGCCGTAGAACAGCGGCCCCACGGCCATCGAGATGCCGGAGGTGAGGAGCCCGCTGATCACCATGATGAACGGGATGAGCAGGTAGTTGTCGCTCCGGTTGAACACCCAGAGCAGGGGCACGGCCACCATCGGGACCATCAGGATCTGGAGGATCGGCTTGCTCCCGTAGCGGTCCACCAGCCCCGCCCAGACCCGGTAGCCGACGATCTGCGCGACTAAGGAGATGTTCGTGAAGACGGCGATGGCGGTGTAGCTGATGTGCAGCGTCTTGATCATGAACACGCTGTAGAACGGCTCGGCCAGGCCCGTGGCCAGAATCCACGCCATGTGACAGGTCAGAAACCGGATGAACGGGGCGTTCCGGGTCGGTACCGTGAACAGGCTGGACAGCCTGATCCCGGCGTCGTCCTCCCCGATCCGGGGGAAGGGGCACCGGGCGAGGAAGAGGTAGCCCGCAACCCCCCCCGCCAGGCCGATCAGAAAGACCACGAAAAATCCCTGGTACTTCTGCGGCGCGTCGAACAGGTCGATGAAGCGGCCCAGGGCATAGCCGCTGACGATCGCGACGACCGTGTTGAAGATGGTCTGCCGGCTGATGTAGCGGGCGCGGGCCGTGGACGGCAGGAGCGCCGCGAACCAGCCGTTGTAGAGCGGCAGCATCAGATTGACGGCCATCGAGGCCACGATGATGCACGCGAAGGTCGCCGGGATCCACCACGCCTCCGAGAACACCAGAGGGACGAACACGACCGAAGGGATCAGGACGACCTCGACCAGACCCACCAGGAGGACGAACCGCTTCCTGTCCTCGACCCGGTTGACCAGCAGGACCGACAGGAGCTGAATGAGCCCTACGGACATGGACACGGAGGCCATCCCGCCGATGTGGGCCTCCGTCGCCCCCAGAGACAGGGCAAAGCCCGTGAAGATCGGCCCGGTCAGCGTGGCGATCCGCCCGTAGACCCCCCAGCTCCCCGTGGCGTAGAGCCAGAGGCGAAGCCCTCTGGCCATCTCGGCGCGGGTCAAGAGCGGCGCGTCAGGCGTATGATGTGCGGGTTGGGACATAAAAACAGTCCTGAGTCCTGAGTCCTGAGTCCTGAGTAAAGTCAAAAACTCTGTTCTTTGCTTTTACTCAGCACTCAGCACTCAGCACTTTTATCTGTACACCGCCTGTATCAACGCCCTCATGTAGCCCACGGCGAAGGCCCGGCCCGCCCAGGCCGTGGACTCCGCCTTCGGAAACCTCGGCGTGTGGTCCATCATGAACGGCCCCTCAAACCCGATCTCCTTATACGCCTGCATCGCCCGAAACATGTCCACGTCCCCCTCGTCCAGGAACACCTCCTGGAACTTTTTGGGCGTCCCCCGGATGTTCCGGAAGTGCACGTACACGATCTTCCCCTGAGACCCGATCCGGCGGATGGCGTTCGGCACGTCCTCCCCCATCTCCGCCACGCACCCCTGGCAGAACAGCATGGCGTTGCATCGGCTGGGGACCAGGTTGAAGATGCGCTCGAACTGATCCAGCGTGGCCGTGATGGGCGCCCCGCCGCCCAGAGGCTCCGGGAGGGGCGGGTCGTTCGGGTGCAGGGCCATCCGCACCCCGCACGCCTCCGCCACCGGGATCACCCGCTCCAGAAAATACCGGATGTTCGCCCAGATCTTCTCCTCGGAGATCGCCTTGTCCGGGTAGTGGGGCGGTTTCTTCATCAACTCCTCGTAGTCGAACGTGCTGTAGGAGGCCCCGCCCCGGCCCGGCGGGACCGACGCCGTCCGGAAGTTCCCCGCCGGCTTGAAGTTGTAGCCCAGCGTCGGGATGCCCACCTCCCCCATGCTCCGCAGCATCGTACCCCACGCCTCGATCTTCTGATCCCGGTCCGGCAGCCCCAGCGAGATCTCGTCCCACCCCGTCGCCGCGATGTTCATCAGCCTCATCCCGTGCGACTCCACCTGCTTCTTGACCCCTCTCCAGTAGTCCGTGCGGTCCTTCCCGTCCCGCATCTCCGGGATCGGATTCACCGCCACGTAGTCCACCCCGATCGCCTTGAAGAAACTCAGCGTCTCGTCGTTGATCTCCTTATAGGAGAGCTGTTCCTGGATCGTCATGGGAAACCTCCTCTACAAAAAAGTCCTGAGTCCTGAGTCCTGAGTAGAGGCACCCCCCACCCGCCCCCATTCCCCCTCCTCCACCCAACCTGTCGCTCCCATGAGGTCGCGACCCCTGCCCTCCCACATGTGGGGGGAGGGAGGGGGTTATAAGGGCTTTCCCTCCAGGCTTGGGGGAGGAAGGGGGGCGTCATTCAGCACTCAGCACTTTTACCTGTACACCGCCTGTATCATCGCCCTCATGTATCCTACTGCGAACGCCCGGCCCGCCCACCCCGCCCTCTCCTGCGGAAACTGCGGCGTGTGGTCCATCATGAACGGCCCCTCAAATCCGACCTCCCTGTACGTCTGCATCGCCCGGAACATGTCCACGTCCCCCTCATCCAGGAACACCTCCTGGAACTTTTTGGGCGTCCCCCGGATGTTCCGGAAGTGCACGTAGGCGATCTTGCCCAGCCCCGCCATTTTTCGGATGGCGTCCGGCGCGTCCTCCCCCATCTCCGCCACGCACCCCTGGCAGAACAGCATCGCGTGCGCGCGGCTCGGGGCAAGGTCGAAGATCCGCCTGAACTGATCCAGGCTGGACACGATGCGCGCCGCCCCGCAGATCGTCTCCGGGAGAGGCGGGTCGTCCGGGTGCAGGGCCATCGTGACACCGGCCTCCTCTGCCACCGGCAGGACCCGTTCCAGAAAATAGGCCATGTTCTCCCACACCTGCGCCTCCGCGATGCGCGGGCGTTCGGGCGGGTTCTGCATCAGCTCCTCATAGTCGAACGTGCTGTATCTGGCCCCGCCCCGCCCGACGGGCGTGGAGGAGGTGCGGAAGTAGCCCCCCGGCTGAAAGGTGTAGCCCAGCGTGGGGATGCCCGCCTCGCCTAAGTTCCGGAGCATCGTGCGCCACGCCTCGATCTTCGCGTCCCGGTCCGGCGTCCCCAGGCAGACCTCCTCCCACGTCTTGGTCCCCACGTTGTGCAGCCTCAGCCCGTGCGATTCGGCCAGCCTCCGCATCGCCTTCCAGTAGTCCAGCCGGTCCTCCCCGTCCCACGTGGGCGGCGACGGGTGGATGCTCAGGTAGTCCACCCCGATGGCCCTGAGAAAACTGAGCGTCTCGTCGTTCACCTGGTCCCACGGGAGATGTTCCTGAATGGTCATGAGAACTCCTTTTTTTATGCCCCACCAGATCGGCCCCATAATATATTTCATCTCCCACGCAAAAACAACGGATATATGGCCGGCGCGCCTGTCGCTGCGCAGTCTCTGTTTTTTTGTCCGGGGCGTGCCAACCTTTTTCCCCGACCGGGGTCTAACGATTAAAAAAGGGGACCTGCATGGACGACGACGAGAGGGCGCTGATCCTGAAGGCGCAGGGGGGGGATCAGCGGGCCTTTGAATGCCTGGTCAGCCGCTACGACCGGCGCGTGCTGGGCCTGGCCTGCGACATGGTGGGCCATCCGGAGGACGCCCAGGACGTCTTCCAGGAGACCTTCCTCGCCGCCTACAGGGCCCTGCCCGGCTTCCGGATGGACAGCGACTTCTTCACGTGGCTCTACCGGATCGCGGTCAACAAGGCCCTCACCTTCCGGCGCAGCCGCGCCAGGCGGATCGCCGAGTCGGCGGACGGAAATCCCACCGGTCATCCACCCCGGACGGAAAACGGGACCGCGACCCCGGAGGAACTCGTCCTCCAGGCTGAACTGGGAAGACAGATCGAGAGCGCGCTGGAGGGCCTCTCCTCCCAGGAGAGAATGGCCTTCGTGCTCTGCCACAGGCAGGGGTTTAAGGTTCGGCAGGCGGCCCTGTTCATGTCCTGCTCGGAGGGCGCTGTGAAAAGCTATCTCTTCCGCGCGCGGGAGAAGATGAAGTCCGCTCTGTGCAAATACACCGAGACATAAGAGGAGAGGCCATGAGCCTGGATAGACAGAGAGAGCGAGCGCTGCTGTACCTGTACGACGAGATGTCGCCGGAGGAAAAGACCGCCTTTGAGACAGGTCTGGCGGAAAACCCGGCCCTCAAGGCCCTTCTTGCCCAGGAGGAGCGGTTTCACCGGGCCTGTCCTGTGGGGACAAGGACTCAGGCCCCCGAACCCCTTTTGGGGGAGAGCCGCCTGCTGCTTCGCGCGGCCCTGCGACTGGAGAGAAAGAGAGAGACGCCCCTCCTCCGGCGTCTGATGGACGTCTTCCGGCCCCTGACGCCGCAGGTGCGCTACGCCTTCGGCGCAGTGGCCCTGCTCCTGCTCGGCCTGGTCCTGGGAAGAACGGCCTTCGGGCCGGCCTATGTCGTGGAGAAAGGCGCACAGGGCAGCCTGCCCCCCCCCGCTTCGATAATCCCGGATCATCTTGAGATGATCGACCTCCGCGTGACGGAATTCGATCCCTCCACCGGCGCGATAAGACTCTCTTATGCCACGGCCTCCAGGAGAACGCTGGAGGGCAACCTGCGCGACGAGGCCATTCAGAGCGTGCTGGCGGCCTCTCTGCGCGGCGACCTGGAGTCCGCCGCGCGCCTGGAGGCGGTCGACCTGATGCAGCGGCAGACCGCCAGCGTGAGGGTCCGCGAGGCCCTCATCTACGCCCTGCGACACGACGAAAATCCGGGCGTCAGGATCAAGGCCGTCGAAGCGCTCAAGGGCCTGGTCCGGGATGAACCGGTCAGGCTGGTCCTGGTGGACGCCCTTGCCCACGACAAAAACGCCGGCGTGCGGATAGAGGCCATCGAGGCGCTCAAACACCTTCACGACGCGGCGACCTTACAAGTCCTGAAACAGAGGATGACACAGGACGACAACCCCTACATCCGGGCGGAGGCGCAGCGGGCCGTCCTGAAATGGACCGGCCATTTATGAAAAGGAGTCTGGTCATGAGCCGCCTTGTAAACACCGCATACATCTTCACGGTCGGGCTTTTGCTGATCCCCCCTCTGGCCACGGCCCAGGAGGAGGGGAAGGTCTTCAAACAGCAGGACGGCAGCTATGCGGAGCGGATCTCCCGGTCGATCCGGGTCAAGCAGGGCGGGACCCTCTACCTGACGAGCAGCCAGGGGGCCGTCAAGGTGGATGTCTGGGACGAGAACGAGGTCCAGGTCGTGGTCGAGAACCTCTCCGACATCCTCATTGAGCCCCAGGCCAGGGCCGTCTTCAAGGACTTCCAGGTCTCCATCCAGCCGGAGGGGAATGACGTTCGTGTGCGGGCCGAGTCCCTGAGCGGGCGCGCCCACCGGTCGCTGAACGTCAACATCCGGCTGCTCGTGCCGGACAAATACCACGTGGAGGTCCAGGGGGCCGGCGAGGGCATCGGGGTCCAGAAGGTCTCCGGGAACCTCGACGTGCAGACCTCCGGCGGGGGCATCCAGGTCGGGGAGAGCGGCGGCGACCTGAGCGCGACCACCACGGGAGGCTCCATTCAGGTCGGAAAGGCCGGCGGCCACGTCACGGTGACCACCGAGGGGGGTGCGATCACGATAGGGCCGGTGGCGGGAAGGGTCTTCGCCCGAACGGCCGGCGGGGGGATCAGCATCGAGCGGAGTCAGAGCGCGGTGGACGCCGAGACCGAAGGGGGGAGCATCCAGGTCGGCGGCTCCGGCGGCCCCGTCAGGGTGTCCACCTCCGGCGGGAACATCCGGGTCAGGAATGCGCGGGGCTACATCGAGGCCAGGACGGAGGGAGGCAGCATCGAGGCGGAACTCCTGATTGCAGACAGGCGCATCGACACCCACTGCACGCTGGAGACCTCCGGCGGGGACATCACCCTCTTCCTGCCGGAGGCCCTGTCGGCCACCCTCAGCGCCGAGCTGCGGGTCAAGCGCAAGGCCGGAAGGGACTACCGCATCGTCTCGGACTTCCCGCTCGTGATCAAGGGGGATGACCCGAAAAGGATCGTGGGCTTCGGCGACCTCAACGGCGGCGGCTACCCGATCCGGCTCTCCACGGTGAACGGGGACATCTACATCAAGAAGCTGAGGTTATGAAAAGATTCTCCACCCTGTTCATCTCATTCATCATCCTGGCCTCCCTTCGTTGCGGCGACGTGCGGCCGGACGAGGCGTTGCGCAGCTTAGGCAGCCCCGGATACCTCCAGGAGATCGGCGTCGAGAAGGTCCTGCTGACCGACACGAAGGAGGGCGTGCGACACCTCTACGTGCTGGATAACAGATCCAGCAGCGCCCGCCGGCTGACGACGGTCCCGATGAGACGTTCGGGCGTCTGGTCCCCCGATGGACGGCTGATCGCCTACCGAGAAATGAGCGAAAGCGGCTCCAGCAGCAGCCTGAGCGTCATGAGGGAGGACGGGACCGAGGTCCGGCGCCTCGTCAACCATCCCACAGGCCCGATCATCCTTTGGCTGAAGTGGTCGCCCGACGGCTCTTGCATCGCCTTTCGCGTCGGTCCTCCCACGATGGCGGTCTACATCATCCGGCCCGATGGGACCGGGTTGACGATGATCGAGGCCCTGGGGGCGCCCACGGAGACCGTGAACATGCAGGGAGGACTCGCCTGGTCCCCCGACGGGAGGACGCTGGCCTACGAGGCGAAATACAGCGGGGATGCCGTCCCGCAGGTCTATCTCGTCAACGCCGACGGGACGGGGAGGCGGAGGCTGACCGGCGCGCCTTCGGCGGCGGAGAACCCCTCCTGGTCGCCCGACGGGAGGCAGGTCGTCTTTGGGTCCGGCGCCCAGATCTACGTGGTCAACGCCGACGGAACCGATCAAAAACAGATCTGGAGCGGACCTGCCCTGGACCCGGTCTGGTCCCCGAGGGGCGACGCCATCCTCTATCGGCCATCCTTCGGCGGACTGGAGGTCGTGAACCCCGACGGCTCCGGGAGACGCCAGATCGCAGGCCGGAATGGGGGGAATTTCCTCCTCACGTCCTGGTCTCCCGACGGCGGGCGGATCGCCTTTCTGTGGGTCTCCGGCGTCAGGACATCGCTCTACGTCGTGACCTTCACGGGCGACGACATCCGCAGACTCGTGGACGACGTCGGGTCCTTCGACCTGAAGTGGAGCAGATAAGACTCCTCTCTCGGCATTTCCATTCATAACGGCGGGGCTACCCGGAGCGAGACCCGCTCACCGCTCCCGGCAAGCGCAACGGTCATCGCCCTGGTAGCCCCGCCAAATTCCTCAGGGAAAAATGTGATGAAAAAGATGCTGGTGTGGGTGGTCACATTTTTTGCGTTTATCGGCCACGCCTTCGCCGGGGACAACGTCTGGGCGCCCACAGGACCCTACAGGGCCTACGTGGTCGACGCGGTCGTCACAGACCCCTTCAACCCTCAGACCGTCTACGTCTCCTCCCTGAGTAAGGGGTTATGGAAGAGCGCCGACGGCGGGGCCTCGTGGGCCTATATCGGGGGAAATAGTATGCCGCTCGGCGGCTACGTCTGGGACGTGGCGATCGATCCGAAGGACACCCGGACGATGTATGTGGGCCTGTACGGAGGGGTGTGCAAGACCACCGACGGAGGGGCCACCTGGACTTCCGTCAGCCAGGGGATTTCAGCAGATACCTACGTCTTCTACCTCGTGGTGGACCCGTCCAATCCCCGGACGGTCTATGCGCAATCCTTAAGAAAAGGGGTGTTCAAAAGCACGGATGCGGGGGCTTCCTGGGCACAGATTCATCCCGGCAATGCGGAGGTTTATAAGACGCTGGCGATAGACCCCAAGAATCCCCGTGTCCTCTATTTCGCGGCCTGGAAGTCGGACAAAAGCGACCAGGGAATCTTCAAGAGCACGGATGGCGGGGCTTCCTGGACGATGATCAACCGTGACCTCCAGAGCTTTTCCCTGGCGATTGACCCGTCCAATCCTCAGACCCTCTACGTCGGCGCAGGCGGCGTGCTGTATCGGAGCGCCGACGGGGGCGCTTCCTGGGTCAAGGTGGATGGTCTGAAAAGTGGGGTCATCCAGTTCATGGTGTTCGATCCCTCCAGACCTCAGGTTATCTACGTGGGTGTATCCAGCAGCGACATCTACAGGAGCGGGGATGGCGGGGTTTCCTGGACCCCACTTACCGCCGCAGGTCTTCCGTATCGTATGAACCTTGGCGGCCTGGCGATATCCGCGTCCAGTCCCCAGACTCTGTATGCCGGGGTGGACTTTGACGGGGCCTACAAGAGCACGGATGGAGGGAACACCTGGACCAGGCTCCGGTGGGGGGCCTGGCCTGCCACCGTTCTTGCGAGAAGTCCATCCGGGATGTTGTATACCACTGCCGGGGGGCTTTACAAGACGATGGATAGAGGTGTCACCTGGGCGGATTTGCGGGCCAGCGCTCTGTCCTTTGCGATCGACCCGTCCAATCCCCAGACCCTCTATGCCAGCGCATCACAGGGGGTGCGCAAGAGCACGGACGGCGGGGCATCCTGGAGGGACATCAACTCAGGACTCCCGGCCATTCCCTCCGCCCCCCCGTATACTTATTCTACCACCATCCTGGCGATCGACCCATCCAACTCTCAAACCCTCTATGTCGGCAATTTTGTACGGACATCTGAGTCCGTGACTGCAGGGGTCTACAAGACGACGGACGGCGGGGCCTCCTGGACAAGCGCCAGCTCTGGGCTCCTGTCCAACCGGGCGGTCCGCACCCTGGCCATCGACCCCTCCCGGACGCAGACGCTCTATGCGGGGTTTGACACCGTTGGCGTTTACAAGAGCGTGGATGGTGGGGCGTCCTGGACGAGCGCCAATGGGGGCATACCGGCCAACACCACCGTCTGGGCCTTCGCGTTCGACCCGTCGCAGACGCAGACCCTCTACGCCGGGACCTCCGGCAGCGTCTACAAGACGACGGACGCAGGGACCTCCTGGAAAGAGGTCAACGCAGGTCTTCCAGCAAACCTGAACGTCAATGCCCTGGCCATCGACCCCTTCCGGCCTCAGACCCTCTACGCCGGTACGTCCAGCGGCGTCTACAAGAGCGCAGACAGCGGGACCTCCTGGACGAGTCTCGGCGCAGGTCTGCCGGCAAAGAATGTCCGCACCCTCGTGATCGATCCCTCCGAGCAAAAACTCTACGCCGGCTCAGACGGCGGGGTCTACGTGATCCAATCGGCGGACATCGGCGGTCGCCTCCTGGGGGACTTCGACAGGAACGGAGAAGTCAACTTCGACGACTTCTTCCTGTTCGCCGCGGCCTTCGGGCAGAGGGCCACGGGAGACGGCGCAAAGTTCGACCTGGACGGAAGCGGCGAGATCGGCCTGAGCGACTTCTTCCTCTTCGCGGACCGGTTCGGGCAGAGGGCGCAATAGTCGGGGCAGATCCGAAGGGGCGCTATCCCCTTCCCAACGGTGGGGCTACCCGGAGCGAGACCCGCTAACCGCTCCCGGCAAGCGGAATGGTCGCCGCCCTGGTAGCCCTGCCCTTATTTTCAGGAGGATAAAGTCATGGCACAGCGAAATGCAAAGCATGGCTCCGATGCTCCCTTCTCTGGGGAAATGGGGCGGACGGGTTTCGCGCTTTTCGCGCTTTTCGCGACCTTCGCGTTCCTGAGCGTCGCCCTGGCCGAGGACAACGTCTGGACCATGATCGGGCCTTACGGGGCCAGGGTCTCCGATATCGCCGTCCACCCCTCGAACCCGCAGATCGTGTATATGAGCGCCTCTACAGGCGTCATCTTCAAGAGCGCGAACGGCGGGGCATCCTGGACATCTATCCCCCGGTCGAACGGTTACGGCAACGTCCTGGCCATCGACCCCACGAACCCCCGGATCATCTATGCCGGAGCGCTGGGGGTGCGCAAGAGCACGGACGGCGGGACCTCCTGGACGTGGCACACGAAGGGGCTGACCTACCTGAACATCAGGGCGCTTGGGATCTCCCCGTCCAACCCTCAGATCCTCTACGCCTCCACCCTCAAAGGCGTGCACAGGAGCGCGGACGGCGGGGTGACCTGGACCCCCACCAACTCCCCCCAGTCGCCTTACGTGACCCGCGCCCTGACCGTCCACCCGAAGGACCCCCGGATCGTCTACTTTGCCATCGGGATTTCGGACAAGAACAAGGGCCTCTACAGGAGCGCAGACGGCGGGGACACCTGGACCCGACTCAAGCTGGACCCTCCCAACGGCGCGTCCATCGAAGGCGTCGTCATCGACCCGTCCAGCCCGCAGACCCTGTATGCCGCGACGTGGGGCGCGGGCGTGTATAAGAGCGTGGACGGCGGGGCCTCCTGGTCGCCCATCAACGCCGGCCTGACGAACCTCCAGACATTTGCCGTCGCGATCCATCCGTCCCATCCGCAGACCCTCTATGCCGGGACCACCGGCGGGGGCGTGTTCACCAGCGCGGACGGCGGGGCCTCCTGGTCGCCCATCAACGCCGGCCTGAGCAGCCGGGAGGCAATCGAGGCCCTGGCCGTGGACCCCTCCAACCCGAAGACGGTCTACGCCGGATCGGTGGACGGCGTGTTCAGGACCACGGACGGCGGGGCATCCTGGGCCCAGAGCAACGCCGGGCTGGCGGGCTATTCCGTCACGGCCATGGCAAAAGGTCCCTCCAACTCTCAGGCCCTGTACATCGGGACGAACGGCGGGGGGAGCTTCAAGATCGCGGACAGGGGCGGCACGTGGACCCAGATCGACGCCGACCCATCAGACGTGAAAAAGATGGTGACGGCGCTTGCAGTGGACCCGCTCAACCCGCAGACCGTGTATGCCGGGTTCTGGGGCGCGGGCTATAAGAGCGCCGACGGCGGGGCCTCCTGGACCCGCATCTGGACCTCTTCCGGCGAAAAGCCCTCCTCCATTCAGGCCATCGCCATCGATCCCCTGAACCCTGAGACGATCTACCTCGGGACGCTGGGGTCCACGCAATCCCGGGAGGCCCGACTGCTCAGGAGCGCCGACGGCGGGAGGACCTGGACCCCCTCGGACGCGGGTCTGCCGGACGAAAGGCAATCCGTCTCCCGGATCGTGATCGCCCCCTCGAACTCCCGGACCCTGTATCTGGTGGCCAACCGGGGAAGGGAGTATCCCAACGGCTCCTACAACACCAATCAGGTCGTGTACCGCAGCGCGAACGGCGGGACCTCCTGGGCCGAGGTCAGCGCCGGTCTGCCCAGGGACTTCAACGGGCTTGCGAACTGGACGATCGCCGTGGACCCGACGGACGAAAAGACGCTCTACGCCGGGCTGGGACCCCATGTGGGGGACGTGCGCATCTACAAGAGCGTGGACGGCGGGGACTCCTGGGCCGCCTCCGGCGTCGGCCTGCCCGGCCCGATCTGGCCGGGCGCGAGCCTTTTCATTCATGCCCTTGCCGTCGATCCGACGAACCCTCAGACCGTCTACGCCGGGACGATCCGGGGCGTGTACCGGAGCGCGGACGGGGGAGCGACCTGGACGAAGTTCAGCGCGGGCCTGGAGGCGCAGGATGGGTACCCGCCTTCTGTCAATCACCTCGTCCTGGACCCGGCGAACCAGACGGTGTATGCCGCAGTGTCGGGCGGAAGCGTGTACGCGATCCGGGCCCCGGACATGGGGGGCAGCGCGCTCCGGATGGACTTTGACGGCAGCGGAGACGTGGGCCTGGACGACTTCTTCCTGTTCGCCGAGGCCTACGGGAAGCAGGCCGCGGGGGCGTCCGCGAAATTCGACCTGGACAGGGACGGCAAGGTCGGCCTGAGCGACTTCTTCCTCTTCGCGGACCGGTTCGGGCAGAGGGCGCAGTAACGGGAAAAGTGGATAACTGTCATGCAACGGATGTTGACATTTCTGATGCTCTTCGCGTTCTTCGGTGACGCCCTCGCCGGCGACAACGTCTGGACGAGCATCGGGCCTTACACCAGTTGGGTGGTGGACGCGGTCGTTGTGGACCCCTCGAACCCTCAGACCGTCTATGTCTCCTCCCTGAATAGTGGCCTGTGGAAGAGCGCCGACGGAGGAACCTCGTGGGGCTATATAGGGGAGGGGTTGCCCGGCGGCTACATCAGGGACGTGGCGATCGATCCGTCGGATGCTCAAACCCTGTATGTGGGCGTATTCGGTGGCGTGTACAAGACCACCAGCGGGGGGGCCTCCTGGCAGAAGGCCAGCCAGGGGATGCCGGCCAATACCTACGTCTTCTACCTGACGATGGACCCGTCCAATCCCCGGACGATCTATGCGCAGTCCTCGACAGGGGCGTTGTTCAAGACCGCCGACGGCGGAGCCTCCTGGACGCAGATTCATCCCGGCAAAGCAAGCTTCTATAAGACGCTGGCGATAGACTCCAGGAATCCCCGCGTCCTCTACTTTGCCTCCGCCCCGACGCCCGGCAAGAACGACGCAGGGATATACAAGAGCGCGGACGGCGGGGCCTCCTGGACGATGATTCAGGAGGGCATCGATGCCTCCTCCCTGGTGATCGACCCGACCAGCTCTCAGACCCTCTATGCGGGCGCATCCGGCGGCGTGTACCGGAGCGTTGACGGAGGGGCTTCCTGGACCAGAACCCACTCTGACACGCTCTACGTCGGCGCACAGCGGATGACAATCCGCTTTCTGAGAATCGACCCCTCCAGCCCTCAGGTCATTTATGCGGGCGCACCCAACGCCATTTACAAGAGCGCGAACGGCGGGACCGCCTGGGCCGAGCTTTCAGGACTCTCCTCAGCACAAAAGCGTGCGTATGTCGGCAGCACCTGGACGCCCGACATATCTCTTGGAGGCCTCGCGATGCCCGCTTCCAGCCCTCAGACCCTGTATGCCGGTCTGAGCTTTGACGGGGCCTACAAGAGTGTGGATGGAGGAAATACCTGGACGAAGCTCAGATGGGGAGTCAATGCCCCCTCCGTTCTGGCGAGAGCCCCCTCCAGGTCCGGGACGTTATATACTTCAGGGTTCTCCACCTCAGGGTCTTTCTTGTACAGGACCGAAGACGGAGGGGCGTCCTGGACGGTGATCCCGTCGATCGGCCCCAGCGCCTGCGCGGTCGATCCCTCCAATCTACAGATCGTTTACGCCAGCTCTGGCAGCAGGGGGATGTTCAAGAGCACGGACGGAGGGGCATCCTGGACATACATCAACTCAGGGCTCCCAACCTCCTCCGAACGGTATGTCAACGCCCTGGCGATAGACCCCTCCAACCCGCAGACCGTTTACGCCAGTTGTATCTCGTCGTCTAACAGACCAGGCGTTGCAGAGGTCTACAGGACTACGGACGGCGGGGCCTCCTGGCAGAGCCTCAGCGCGGGCCTGCCGGCCAACCGGCGGATCTACGCCCTCGTGATCAACCCGTCCCGCACGCAGACCCTCTACGCGGGGTTCGACAGCCTCGGCGTCTACAGGACGACGGACGGCGGGATGTCCTGGACAAGCGTCAACGCGGGCATCCCGGCCAACACCACCGTCAGGGCCTTCGCATTCGACCCCTCGCAGACGCAGACCCTCTACGCCGGAACGTCCAGCGGCGTCTATAAAACCGCCGACGGCGGGGCCTCCTGGACGCCCGCCAGCGCCGGCCTGCCCCCCAACACCGTCGCCAGCGCCCTGGCCGTCGACCCCTTCCGGCCTCAGACCGTCTATGCAGGCACATCCAGCGGCGTCTATAAAACCGCCGACGGCGGGGCCTCCTGGACGAGCTTCAGCGCAGGCCTGCCGGTGAAGTCAATCATCTCTCTTGTCCTCGACCCCTCCGAGCAGAAGCTCTATGCTGGCGCAAGCCCCGGCGGGGTCTACGTGATCCAATCGGCGGACATCGGCGGTCGCCTCCTGGGGGACTTCGACAGGAACGGAGAAGTCAACTTCGACGACTTCTTCCTGTTCGCCGCGGCCTTCGGGCAGAGGGCCACGGGAGACGGCGCGAAGTTCGACCTGGACGGAAGCGGCGAGGTTGGCCTGAGCGACTTCTTCCTCTTCGCGGACCGGTTCGGGCAGAGGGCGCAGTAGGAGATCGGGGCCATCCGGAGGCAAATCAAAAGGGGCGCGATTTCCGCGCCCCTTCATTTTGCATGATCCCGAAGGGCGCGATGAATCGCGCCCTTACCCTGATTTTGCGCTTCGCATTTATTTCTTCGCCTTCTTCTTCATCGGGTACTTCTCGTTCAGATACGCCCTCACCTTCTGAAAGCGCGGGGAGTCCTTCCTGAGGCCCTTCTTTGCGGGCAGCCGGGCGATGTCCGCGCGCGCGTGCTCGACCCGCTCCCTCGTGGGCGGATGGGTCGAGAACAGCCGGGCGATCCCCCCCTCCTCCGGCGCCTCGTCGTGCAGCGCCATCAGCTTCTCGAAGAACGTCGCCATCCCCTCCGGGGCGATCCCCGCGTCGTAGGCCTCCTGCACCGCGTAGCCATCCGCCTCGTTCTCCGCCTCCCGGCCGTACTTCAGAAGCGTCAGCCCTGCGCCCACGCCCGCCATCTCCGCCGCCACCTGCCTCGCCAGGCCGGGGTCCTGGCCCGCGACCGCCCCCAGCAGGACCTGGAGCCCCAGCGCCTTGGTCATCTGCCGCGCCCCGTGCCTCCCCACCACGTGCCCGATCTCGTGCCCCATCACCCCGGCCAGCTCCGACTCGTTCTCCGCCGTCTGGATCAGCCCCCGGTTGACGTAGAGGTACCCGCCCGGCAGGGCGAAGGCGTTCACCTCATCCGTGTCCACCACCTTGATGTGATAGGGGATGTCCGACCGCTCCGAATGTGTGACCAGGAGCTGTCCCAGGTCGTCCACGTAGGAGGCCACCAGCGGGTCCCGGATCAGCCGGACCTCCTTCTCCACCTCCTGCGAGAACTGCCTCCCCATCTCCTGCTCCTGCGGCGTGGAGATGAGGTTGATCTGGCTGACCGTCGCGCACCCGGCGGAAAGAAGCAGGATCAATATAATGGTGCTAATTGTTCTGGTCATAGGTTCTGCCTTCCGCCTTCCGCCTTCCGCCTTCCGCCTTTTCACGCCTCCCGCCTCACCTTCTTCACCTGGAACTCCTCCTGCTGGCTCAGAAAATCCCCGATCAGCCGCAGGGCCTCGGCCACGGTCTCGTCGAAGCTCAGGTTGTCGATGATCGGCGCCCCGTGCTGTTCGGCCATGGACAGGACGTAGTTCTGGATCTTCAGGATGGAGTCCATATTGGCCAGGTACTTGTGGACCGGCCGGGACACCGTCGCCTCCTGCCGGGAGATGAACCGGTGCTTGAACCGCGCCTCGTCCAGCGTGGACACCATCAGCGTGAACACGTAGGCCTTGTTCCGGTAAAGCTCCAGGTCGATGAACCCCGGCACCACGTGGACGCCGTCCAGCACCATGCTCACGTTCTCCTCGATGGCCCGGTCGATGATCGCCCGCGTCCCCACCGACACCCGGATGACCTGCTCCCGGAACCCCTCGATCACCGGGTCCGCGTTCAGAGACAGCGGCGTCGTCAGGTGCTTCCACGCGTCGTAGGAGGAGGAGTGGATCGAGGGCATCAGCTCCGAGGAGAACATCAGCCGCATGATCTGCCGGATGGAGTCCGTGGAGATCACCCGCGTGATGCCCAGCCGGTGGGCGATCTCGATGCCGAGCGAGGTCTTCCCCGCCCCCGTGGGCCCCCCGATCAGGATGACCATCGGCCGGGCGATGGTCTCAAACTCCCTCCAGATCCGGTAGCGCTCCGCGTAGACCTCGCCGTACTGATCCCGGAGGACCTTCAGCGTCAGCAGGCGGATCTCCGACCGGGCGATGTTCCGGCGCTGTTTTTCGATCAGCTGGCTCTCGATGTTCCGGGCCACATCGTAGGCCACGTTCGGCTCCAGGCCCGTGGCCTGCAGGGACTGCGTCAGGATGCCCTTGGAGAAAGGCGAGCTGGAGCCGTTCTGCTCCACGAAGATGGTGGAAGTCAGCTCATCCAGAAACGCGTAGTCATCCCCGTACCGATCCCCCAGCCGCTTCTCGACGGCCTGGCGGACCACGGCCACCAGGTCCTTCTTGGGGATCGTCTCCCCCGGCCTTCCGGCCAGGGTGCGGTCCACCTCGTTCGTCACGCGGCGGGCGTCCGCCAGCTTCAGGCCCCGCTGGATGAGGGTGTGGACGAGCACCCCGCGCAGGTAGGGGACGCGTCGCTCGCCGTCCAGAATGTAGAGATTTTGCATGGGGAATAACCTCGCCCCCTCCGGATTTCGGATTTCGGATTTCGGATTTCGGAATAGAAGGCTTCAGGTTTTTCATTCCGCAATCCACAATCCGCAATCCGCAATTCAGGGAAGGGAGATGGGGGAGATAAGGTTACACAACAATCTCTTCCAGCAATTCAAGCCTTCCGGCGTCCGCGTCCAGCCGGGCGCGCGCGCCGATGGGCAGGACCGCGCGCCGCCGCTGATGTCCGTACGGAAGCCCGCAGACCACCGGGATGCCCAGGTCCGCCGTCCGGTCCGCCAGCACGTCCTCCACCGTCCAGTCCGCCCCCTCCTCCGGCCTCGCCCCCTCAAAGTGGCCGAAGGCAACCCCGGCGACCTGCCTGAGCAGGCCCGTCTGCCGGAGGTGGGTCAGCATCCGGTCGATCCGGTAGGGGGCCTCGTCCACGTCTTCGAGCGCCAGGATCGCCCCGTCAAAATCGGGCAGATGCCCCGTGCCCTGGAGGGCGCACACCAGCGACAGGCACCCCCCTAACAGCCGCCCCTCCGCAGTCCCCCCAACGATGGGCCTCAGCCCCTCAAAAGGCCCTGCGACCCCCTCCTGCACCGCCCGCCACGTGGCCGCCTCGGTGAACGCCTCCCGCTCCCTCCCCAGGTCCGCGCAGACCGTGACCCCGGAGCAGGTGATCAGGCCCGCGTGCCGATACAGGGCCAGTTGCAAGGCCGTGGTGTCGCTGAACCCTACGAAGACCTTCGGGTTCCGTCGGATCAGACCATAGTCCAGCAGGTCCAGCAGCCGGGTCGTGCCGTAGCCCCCGCGCGCCGCGAAGATCGCCCGCACCTTCGGGTCCGCGAACAGCGCGTGCAGGTCCCCCGCCCGCGCCCCGTCCTCCCCGGCCATGTAGCGATTCCGGTCGTAGGCGTGCGCCCCCACCCGCACGCGGTACCCCGCCCGTTCCAGATACGCGATGCCCGGCTGGAGCCTCTCCTTCTTAAACGCCCCGGCAGGGGCCGCGATCCCGATGACGTCGCCCGGACGCAGGCGCTCAGGTTTAAGCGCCATGGCGATTCTTCAGCGCAGCCAGCAACTTCTCGTGAATCCCCCCGAACCCCCCGTTGCTCATGCAGATGACCAGGTCCCCCTCCTGGGCCTCCCCGGCCACCAGGTCCACGATGGCGTCGATGGAGGGGGGCCGGGCCACCGGCTTCCCCCGCGCCGCGATATCCTGCACGAGCCGGTCCATCCGGAGCCGCTCCCCCTCCGGGGCCTTGTCGGGCCGGAACACCGGGGCGATCACCACCCGGTCCGCCGGGTCGAACGCCGGCGGGTAGTCCCCCTGAAACGCCGCGCGCCGGGCCGTGGCCGTCGCCGGCTCGAACACCGCCCAGATGCGCCGGTCCGGGAAGCTCAGCCGCAGGCCCCGCAGGGTCTCCCGGATCTCCGTGGGGTGCTTGGCGAAGTCGTCGAACACCGTGACCTTGCCCGCCACGCCCCGCACCGTCAGCCGTCTCCGCACCCCCTGGAACGTCGAGAGCCCCTCCCGGACCTCGGAGGCCGTCAGGCCGAGATGGGCGCAGACCGTCAGCGTGGCCAGGGCGTTCCGGACGTTGTGCTCCCCCCGCAGCGGGACGACGAACCGCCCCACCTCCACCCCCTCGCGCAGGGCCGTGAAGCCCGTCTCCTCCGCCCCGAACCGCAGGTCCCGCGCCGTCCACATCGCCCCCTCCGCCAGCCCGAAGGTCTGGACCGGGCAGAAGGCGCGGGACCCCAGCCCCATCGCCCCCGGCTCGTCCGCGCAGAGGACCAGCAGTCCGTTTCGCGGGACGAGGTTCACCAGCCGGGCAAAGGCCACCTGGATCTCGCCCAGGTCCCGGTAGATGTCCGCGTGGTCGAACTCCACGGCGTTCACGACCACCACGTCGGGGAGGTAGTGGAGGAACTTGGGGCCCTTGTCGAAGAACGCCGTGTCGTACTCGTCCCCCTCGCTCACGAAGTGGGGGCCCGCCCCGACACGGTAGCCCTGCCCGAAGTTCTCCGGGATGCCCCCGATCATGAACCCGGGGTCCCTCCCTGCCGACGCCAGCGCCCACGCGATCATGGACGACGTGGTCGTCTTCCCGTGCGTCCCCGCCACCACGACCGAGGTCTTCCCCCGGATGAAGAACTCCTTCAGGACCTCCGGGAGAGACGCATACCGGAGCCTCCGCTCCAGGACGGCCTCGGCCTCCGCGTTGCCCCGCGAGATCGCATTCCCGACCACCACGAGGTCGGGCGGAGGGTCCAGATGCGCTCCGTCGTAGCCGTCATAGGCGGGGATCTCCTGCTCCTTCAGGAAGGTGCTCATGGGCGGGTACACGCCCGCGTCCGACCCCGCCACGCGATAGCCCCGGCTCCTGAGCATCCCCGCCAGCGCGGCCATGGCCGTGCCGCAGATGCCGATGAAATAGATATATCCCCCCGGCCTGATCCCTTCAATCACATCTTCTCCCTTGTAAAATATGAGGATTATATGCAGAATAGGGGCGCTTGTCAAGGGGCAATCGCGCAAAAAAAAGCGACGGCCGGAGCCTTGCGCTCACGACCGTCGCTTTTCCCTCACAGTACAGTTAGCGTCCTATCACCTCAGACAGTGACGTCTAAGTTCTCCCCCACGCCCTGCTGGCCGTTGGGGGCGGAGCCTATCTTCTGTTCCAGGCTCACCTTCGCCAGCTTCGTGGCCAGCTCCGTCTGCTTCTGCTGCGGGTTCTGGAGCAGGGCCTTGACGAGCTGGGCCGGGGTCTGACTGCCGACCGCCGAGGGTCCGTGCATATCCATGCGATCTCCTTTTTCTCTATACAGCGGCGATCTCATCCGCTGCCGGCGCTTCGGAATGCCCCCCTGATTCCCCCCCTTGCTGCTTCTTCGTAAGATCGAGCTGCTTCTTGTAGAAGTCGTCGAGACCCTTCTGGGTCAGCTCATACGTCCTGTCGATGGCGTCTGAGATCGGGCCGCTGATGTCCGCGATGCCGTTCAGGATGTCGCGGGCGTCCGCGAACCCCTGGTCGATGGCGTCCCGGATGAGCGACATGAACCCCTCCAGCCTCCCCTCCTCGCCCTGGTCCGCGTGGTTCTCGGCGTAGACCCCCAGGAACCCGGTGGCAAAGTCCACGATCCGCTTCGCCGTGGCCTCCGGGGAGGTGTCCAGATTCTGCTTCTCCACCTCCTGGATGTCGATCTCCACGCCCGCCTGCCTGAACGCCTCGTTGATCTTTTCAGCCAGGCGGTCTCTCAGAATCTTGTTGGCATCGTCGACGGTCATGTTCGCCGACAGGCCGATCTCAACGGAGTCGATGGAGGCGGCCCTCCCCTGCCCGGCCCCGGAGACCTGGACGTGAAGGGCGCTGGCCGCCAGATTGATCTCAACGGAATCCCCCGATCCCTCCTCAGAAACACGAATGCCCAGGGAGGCGTAGTTCGCCTCGAACTTCGCCTGGGCGCGGGAGGTCTGCTCGCCCTCGCCGTCGGCCCTGGAGACCTCGACCGTCTTCGTGCGGCGCACGGCGGCGTAGCGAGCTAACAGCAGATTTTGTGCTTGCAGGTTCTGAGCGGCATTGACCGGCATCTAAATTCTCCTCCGGGGGTGGATAGGTGGGATCTCCCGGAGGGCCTGGGATGGCAGAGTATTCCTTCACATCATCGTCAAAAAAAGGGCGGGACTTGAGCAAAATCTCCTCAAAAATTGCTCCGGCTGCCCCGATCTCCCTTTTTTTCTTGACTTTACGGATGTGATTGATATATTGGGGCTGTGTGTTAAACTCTCTCGACACCTTCCCGAATTACATCTTAACTAAAAATAAATCAAAATGTTATTTTTATAAGCCTCGTCTATGGATCGGGCGAAATTTACAAATTGCAATTTGCAATTTGCAATTTGCAATTCCTGCCTTTGAAAAGGAGGGGTCATGCCTAAAGAGATCAACATCGGACTGGTGGGCTACTCGTTCATGGGGAAGGCGCACAGCCATGCCTACCGGGACGTCGCGATGTTCTTCGACTCCGGCGCCGTGCCGGTGATGAAGGCCGTCTGCGGCCGGAATGAGACAGCCGTCGCAGCGGCGGCCAGGAAGTTCGGCTGGGAGGGCTATGAGACCTCCTGGAAAAAGCTGATCGAGCGAGACGACATCCACCTCGTGGACATCTCCACGCCCGGCGACTCCCACCGGGACATCGCCGTGGCCGCGGCCAGGGCGGGCAAGCACGTCTTCTGCGAGAAGCCCCTGGCCAACACCCTCTCCGAGGCGCGGGAGATGCTGGAGGCCGTGCAGAAGGCGAAGGTGAGGCACATGGTCGCCTTCAACTACCGGCGCGTCCCGGCGGTGGCCCTGGCCAGACAGCTCATCGAGGAGGGGAGGATCGGCAAGATCTACCACTGGCGGGCCGTCTACCTCCAGGACTGGATCATGGACCCCAACTTCCCGCTCGTCTGGCGCCTGGTCAAGAAACAGGCCGGGTCGGGCCCCCACGGCGACCTGAATGCCCACATCATCGACCTGGCCCACTACCTGGTCGGCGACATCACCGATGTCGTCGGCGCAGACACCACCTTCATCAAGGAGCGCCCCCTGCCCGAGACCATTGACGCCTCCCTCGGCGCCAGGTCCGGCGGGGGCCGGCGGCGGATGGGCCGCGTGACCGTGGACGACGCCACCCTCTTCCTGGCCCGGTTCAAGAACGGGGCCATCGGCTCCTTTGAGGCCACCCGCTTCGCCGGGGGCCGGCGCAACCATAACCGCTTCGAGATCAACGGGAGCAAGGGGAGCCTCTCCTTCAACCTGGAGAAGATGAACGAACTCCAATTCTACTCCCGCGAGGACGAGCCCCACCTCCAGGGGTTCCGGGAGATCATCGTTAATGAGCGGGCCCACCCCTACATCGCGGCCTGGTGGCCGCCGGGCCACATCATCGGGTGGGAGCACACCTTCATCCACGAGGTCCACGACCTCCTCTCGGCCATCGTGAAGGCCAGGCCCGTCCACCCCGATTTCGAGGACGGCGTGAAGGTCCAGGCCGTGCTGGAGGGGGTCAGCCTCTCCGCCCGCGAGAAGCGGTGGGTGAAGATATCGGAGTTGTGATTATATCCTATTGCGGAGGCAATCATGGCACGACCCGTCACGCTGTTCACCGGCCAGTGGGCCGACCTGACGCTGGAGGATCTGTGCAAGAAGGCGTCCAAGTGGGGATACGACGGCCTGGAGCTGGCCTGCTGGGGGGATCACTTCGAGGTCCACAAGGCCCTGGAGAGCGACGCCTACTGCAGGGGCCGGCGCGACCTGCTCGCGAAATACGGCCTGAAGGTCTGGTCCATCAGCAACCACCTGATCGGCCAGGCCGTCTGCGACCTGATCGACGAGCGGCACAAGGCCATCCTGCCGAAGCACGTCTACGGGGACGGGAAGCCGGAGAAGGTGCGGGAGCGGGCCGCTCAGGAGATGAGGGCCACGGCCCGCGCGGCCAGCGCCCTCGGCGTGAAGGTAGTCAACGGCTTCACCGGCTCCTCCATCTGGCACCTCCTCTACTCCTTCCCACCCGTCCCCCCCTCGGCCATCGACGCCGGATTCGCGGACTTCGCCGACCGCTGGAACCCCATCCTGGACGAGTTTAAGGCCTGCAAGGTCCGGTTCGCCCTGGAGGTCCATCCCACGGAGATCGCCTTCGACATCGTCACCGCCGAGCGGGCGATCAAGGCCCTGAAGGGCCGGAGGGAGTTCGGGTTCAACTACGACCCCAGCCACCTCGGCTACCAGGGCGTGGACTACGTGCAGTTCATCCGGGAATTCGGCGACCGCATCTACCACGCCCACATGAAGGACGTCTTCTGGTCCCCCACGCCCCGGCGCAGCGGCGTGTTCGGCGGGCACCTCAACTTCGGGGACCCGCGCCGGTTCTGGGACTTCCGGTCCGTGGGCCGGGGGAGCGTCAACTTCGAGGAGATCATTCGAGCGCTCAACGGCATCGGCTACCGAGGCCCCCTCTCCGTCGAGTGGGAGGACAGCGGCATGGACCGCGAGCACGGCGCGCGGGAGGCCTGCCAGTTCCTCAAGGTCAAAGAATTTGAGCCTTCTGCCGTGGCTTTTGACGCGGCGTTCGAGAAGAAATAGTAGGGGCGACCCTTGTGGTCGCCCGCTTATTTGGGATGGGTATAAGACAGGGGCGAGGACAAGCCTCGCCCCTACCTCGCATCCTTACAGCACCGGAACCCGATCTGGTCCCCTTTGGCCGTGGGAATCAGGCGGCCCCGCTTGGTAGTCACGATGGAGACCGCCCCGTTCACCCAGGACCCCCCCCGGTCGACCCGCACCGCCCCGGACGCCGGGCCTCTGGGATTGCGGGTCGGGGCCTCCCGATAGTAGCCGTGCTGGTACCAGTCCGCGACCCACTCCCACACGTTCCCCGCCATGTCATAGGCCCCGAACGGACTGACCCCCGCCGGATGAGACCCCACGTCCACCGGCCTTCCGACGCGCATGTCAAAGTTCGCCCGCGCCGCGTCCGGCTCCTCCTCCCCCCACGGGTAGGGCCGCCCGTCCGTCCCCCGCGCCGCCTTCTCCCACTCCGCCTCCGTGCAGAGCCGCTTGTCCGCCCAGTCGCAGTAAGCCGCCGCATCGAACCAGTCCACGCCCACGACCGGCTGCCGGGGGCCGCTCAGCCGGTCGTCATCCCACAGGGCCGGCCTCCTGTGCCCCCGCTCCAGGACGAACGCCTCGTACTGCGCGTTGGTCACCTCGTGCCGGTCGATCCAGTAAGCGTTCAAGTACACGGTGCGGGCGGGCCGCTCGTCCGGGTTCTGCGTCTCGGACCCCATCCGGAACTCCCCGGCGGGCACCCGCACCATCTCCCCCGTTCGATCCCGCATCACCGTCGCGGGACCCGTCGCGCCCGCCCCGCAGGCGCACAGGGTCGCGATGAGAAATATGAAAGGCAAACGTCCTGCAGACATCGCTTTAACCGTCGGTTTCAGCTATCAGCGAGAGCTGGACGCAAAGAGTTCCGGCCCTCACCCTTCCCCGTGCCTTGTCGAAAAGCCCTTGTTGCCCCCTCCCTCTCCCGTACGTACGGGAGAGGGAGGGGGAACGGGGGTAGGAGAGGGCCTGATTCATCACTCGTCACTCATCACTCATCACTGATCTTTCACCAGTCATTCACCGACCCGTCCGCCCGCCTCAGGTGGGGCGGCTCGCGGTCCTGGAACGGGTGCGCGGCCGCGGCCTTCTCGTCCAGGTCTATGCCCAGCCCCGGCCCATCCCCCGGAATCAGATACCCGTCCTCCACCCTCGGCGGGTTCAGGATCACCTCGCCCAGCCAGTCCGGCGGCGGGTTGAACTCCTGCACCGCGCAGTTCGGCACAGCCGTGTTCAGGTGCATCATCGCCGCCGCGCTCACCCAGCTCGCGGTGTAGTGCAGGGCCAGCTCCTGGTAGTGCGCCTCCCCCATCGCCGCGATCTTCCGCCCCTCCGTGATCCCCCCCGCGTGGCAGATGTCCACCCGCAGGTAGTCCACCAGCTCCCGCTCGATCAGCTCCCGGAAGGCCCACTTGTGCGTCAGCTGCTCCCCGGTCCCGATCGGCACGTGCGTGTGCTGCCGCAGCAGGGCGAACGACCCCGGGTTCTCCGACCGGATCGGGTCCTCCACGAACATGGGCCGGAACGGCGCGATCCCGTTGCACAGCCCGATGGCCTGCGCGGGCGTCATCCGGGTGTGCACCTCGAAGATCACCTCCGGCTCGTCCCCTACGCCCCTCCGCAGGGCCTCGAAGTGCGCGATGGACCGCCGCGTGGCCCGCGCCGCGTCGAAGGCCCCCGACCGGTCGTCCGTGGGCGAGATCCGGAGCACCCTCCACCCCTCGCTCAAAAGCCGCTGCGCGCGGTCCACGAGCTCCTCCGGCGTCGCCCCCCCCACGTGCCGGTAGACGAGCACCCGGTCCCGGCACCTCCCCCCCAGCAGCCGGTGGACCGGGACGCCCAGCGCCTTCCCGTTCAGGTCCCACAGCGCGATGTCGATCCCCGCCAGGGCGCTCTGCAGGACCGGCCCCCCGCGCCAGAAGGTCCCCCGGAAGATGTCCTGCCAGACGTGCTCGATGCGCGTGGCGTCCTGTCCGATGAGCAGGGGCCTCAGGTGCGTCCGCAGGGCCTCGACCACGGCCATGTTCCGCCCGCCGAGCGACGCCTCCCCGATCCCGTGTGCCCCCTCGTCCGTCTCGATCTTCACAAACACCCAGTTGTGGACCGGGAAGACCTTCAGATCCGTGATCTTCATGGCGGTACCTCTTTACAGTTCAGCCCGGCAGGTACTGGTCCGACGCGCCCCGCCGGGCGTCGAAGTGGGGAAAGTGGGCCCACGTGTGCCCCTGTCTGGTCATGGTGTCCCGGATCATGCGTCGCCGGTAGAGGCTCGCCAGGTTCTCGCGCGCCATCCGGTCGGGGTCAAAGCGCCCCAGAATCCGGGCGCGCAGGGCCTCGGCCGTCCCCCGGAAGGCCGCCTCCTCCGCCAGATTGCGCCACTCGCCCGGGTCCGCCTCCAGGTCGAACAGCTGCGCCGGGTAGCCGTGGATGTAATTGTACTTGTAACGCCCCTGGCGCGCCATGACGCAGGGCATGCCCACGGCCTCGTGGGCCTGGGCGAAGACCACACGATCCCCCCCGCCCCCCTCGATGATCGGCAGGAGACTCTCCCCGTCGTGCGGCAGCATCTCCCGGACGCCCGCCAGCTCGCAGAACGTCGGCAGCAGGTCCACCAGCGACACCGGCGTCGAGCAGGCACTGCCCGCCCCCCAGCCGTCGGGGAAGCGCACGATCAGGGGCACGCGGCACGACCACTCGTAGAAGCACCGCTTCTGCACCATCTCCCTCTCGCACAGCATGTCCCCGTGGTCGCTGGCGAACACGACCACCGTGCGGTCGGCCAGGCGGTTGGCCTTCAGCGCGTCGAGCAGCTCCCCCACCTTGCGGTCCGTGTAGGTGACCAGGCCATAGTAGGCGCGGCGCAGCCGGTAGAGCCCGTCGGGGTCCCTCAGGTTGTAGCGCCGCGTGCCGTGGTAGGCGTTGAGATTGCGGTCCATCATCGAGTAGCTGGCGTCCAACCCTTCGGGGAACTCCGGGATTTCGACCTCGGCCCCCTCGTACAGGTCCCAGTACTCCTGCGGCGGCCAGAACGGCTCGTGAGGGTGGTGGTAGGAGGCGCACAGCAGGAAAGGCCCCTCCTCCGGCCTGCGCCCGCGCGTCCGCAGGTACTCCAGCGCCCGGAAGTGCGTCTCCTCGTCGTAGCTCAGGGCGTTGTGCCACACCCCCACCTGCACCCCCTCGGCGGTGTAGCCCAGGGCGTTGTAGCGCGGCCTCGCCCCCATCACCTCCTCGCAGTCGCGCCCCTGCGTCTCCTTGATGCGGATCCATTCGGGACGCACCCAGTTGAAGTCGGAGGAGTAGATGTCGGTGGTCAGGCGGCGGCGAAACCCGTGCAGCTGATCCGGCCCAATAAAGTGCATCTTCCCCGACAGCACCGTGTCGTAGCCCGCGTCGGCCAGGTAGTGGGCGAAGGTCGGCTGGTCGGCGGGCAGCAGAGCGCCGTTGTCCCAGGCGCCGATCTCCGAGGCGTGCCGCCCCGTCATCAGACAGGCGCGGCCCGGCGCGCACAGGGGAAAGGGGGTATAGGCCGCGTCGAACCGCACCCCCTCGCGGGCCAGGCGGTCCAGGTTGGGCGTCTTCACCACCCGATGGCCGTAGGCGCCCGTGAGGGCCGCCACCATCTGATCCGAGAGGATGAAGAGGATGTTGAGCGGGTTGGGCATGGGAGTTTCCTCGGTGGATGTGAATAGATGCGGGTACACACGGTACAGTATAATGCGATTCAGGGGCGGCGTCAAGCGGTCTTTGTCGTCTGCGATCAACATTGTTCTTGACAGGCCCGGACAGCGTCGCTATGTTACGAACGCGAAGCGCGCGTTTCCTTCATATTGACCCAAGTACAGGAGATCATAACCCATGATGAAACTTGGTTGCATGTCCCTCAGCTACAAAGACCAGTTCGCCTCCGGCCAGATGGACCTCCTCCGCTTCATCGACAAAGCCTGTGAACTCCGCCTGGACGGGATCGACATCCACACGCGGGGGTTCGTCTCGGAGGACCCGGCCTACC